>NZ_JBFRGF010000026.1:0-75029 GCF_052115205.1 Arthrobacter sp. 2RAF6
GCTTTCTTGTCGAGTCCGACGCCGTTGGTGGTCATGGAGATCGGCAGGTCGGGGTGCGCCTCGCGGAGGGCGGCGATGATGTCCACCAGGTCGGCACGCACCAAGGGCTCGCCTCCCGTGAGGCGAAGTTCGCGGACCCCGAGTTGCTCCACACCGATCCGCACCAACCGGACAATCTCGGCGGCGGTCATGACGGCTTGTTTGGACAACCACTCAAGGCCCTCGGCCGGCATGCAGTACGTGCAGCGGAGATTGCACTTGTCTGTCAGGGACAAACGCATATCGGTGGCCCGGCGTCCGTAACGGTCGAACAGGCCCGGGGGAGTGCCGGACGGCCGTCTCAGCATCGGCGACCCCGCGTCATCGTTTCTGCTCCGCGGCGGGGGCATGTCCAGCTAAACACTCATGTTTTCAGGCCGTGATGGAGCACCGATAACGCTGCTTGGCTCCTTTCGGCCCGCCGGATCAGTGTAGACGTAGGAACCCGGGCGGATGGCGGCACTACCTTGGTCTTGGCAGTCGCACTTGGCATCGATTTGTAACCGGACAGTGACGGATTCGGAAGCTTCGAAGTTGACGATGATCGGATCGCTGCCGGCACCTGAGATGCGAAGCACGTTTTCCCGTGGCTGGGAATCTTTCATTTTGGTTTCTTTCTTTTTGGGGTTGCAGGCGAGGCACGGAAACGGTGGCTCCTGAGCAGGTCAAGGGAATATCCGCGTCAAGGGGGGCCTTGGGGATCAGCCCCCTGAAGGTCGGGCCGCACTCTCGAGCGCGATGTCGTCCAGGAACGGCATACCGTCCAGGTCGATCAGCGGGTTCTCATCCTGGGTCGCTACCAGTTCACGGGCCTCGGCCTGCGTGTCCACGCTGGGCATGGAGCCGGGCAGCGGCCGTCGGGCGGATTCGCGGAGGAAATAGATGCCGACCGCACCGATGATGGAAGTGCCCATGAGGTAGTAGGCCGGGGCCATGTCATTGTGCGTAGCCTCGATCAGGCCTTGGACGATGAATGGCGTTGTGCCGCCGAAGAGCGCCATGGAGAAGTTGTAGGCAATGCCCATGCTGCTATAGCGGCCCGCCGTCGGGAACTGCGCGGGGAGCGCCGAGGCGAGGTTGGCGACATAGAACGTCACGGGGAAGGCGACAAGGGCAAGTCCAGCCAGCGTGGACCAGACATTGCCGACGCCGATCAGCAGGAATGCCGGGACAGCGAACACGATGGTGCTTCCGGCGCCGATCCAGAGGACAGGACGGCGGCCGATGCGGTCGGAGAGCTTGCCTGTCAGCGGGATGCAGACTGCCATCATCACCATCACGGGGATGGTTAGCAACGTGCCGTGGATGGGGTCGTAGCCTTTGGATTCGGTCAGGTATGTAGGCATGTAGGACGTCAAGACATAACCTACAGTGTTGGCAGCGGCGGCGAGGATCATGGCGAGGATAATTTGGCGCCAGTATGCCTTGATGATGGGCAGAGGTCCCTTGGCCACGGCTTTGTCGGCTGCGGCAGCATCTGCAGAAAGTGCTTGCTGGGCGTCGAGGGTTGCCTGGAACTGCGGGGATTCCTCGATCTTGTTCCGGAAGTAGACGGCGATCGCACCGAGCGGCCCGGCGATCAGGAATGGCACCCTCCAGCCCCATTCTTCCATGGCCGCTTGGCCCAGAGACAGTTGCAGCACGGACACGATCGCAGCTCCCAACGCGAAGCCGAGATACGAGCCCATGTCCAGGAAGCTCGCGAAGAAGCCGCGCCGCTTGTCGGGGGCATATTCGCAGACGAAGGTAGTGGCGCCTGCGTACTCGCCGCCGGTGGAAAAGCCCTGGACGAGTTTCAGGATGACCAACAGGGCGGCGGCCCATACGCCGATCTGAGCGTAGCCAGGAAGGAGCCCGACGGCGAAGGTACTTGCCGCCATCAGCAGGAGCGTCGCCGCCAGCACCTTCTGGCGGCCTATCTTGTCGCCGAGCCAACCGAAGATGACACCGCCCAGCGGGCGGGCGATGAATGTTGCAGCGAAGGTGCCGAGCAGGAATAGGGTTTGGACGGATCTGTCAGCTTCCGGGAGGAAGACAGGACCCATGGTCGTGATGAGGTAGCCGAAAACGCCGACGTCGTACCACTCCATGGTGTTGCCGACGATCGTGCCGCCGAGTGCCTTCTTGAGCATCGGCTGGTTGACGACGTTGACGTCGGACACCTCTAGCCGCCTGTGTCTGAGGAGCTTCGGTTGCTGGGTCATAATGGTTCCTTTTGCTCAATGTTGCAATTGGCTCATATGTGGCCGTCGGCCGGCACCCTGTGACAGGTTCGGTTCGTCGGCGGATAGGCGTAGTGCTTCCCTGGGAGGGCCTTGGGCATGAAGCACCTTTCCTTCGTTCAGGAAGGGATTCGCGAGTACCGGTAGGCGCCAATTCTTGATCGTTCCGCATGAAACAACAGAATTCGCCATAAGCAACAGAGTGCGTCAGATCACAATCGTTGTCAAGGGTTTTCTGTCAACTGTTGCTTATTGTGAGTCTTGTTGCACGGATGTAGGGCACGCAATCTCGGCCAGACCTTCGGCAGCCTTGGCCCGTGCACCCCCGCGTGCACGGCTACTTGAGCCAGGCCGAGACCTTGTCCGGGTTCGCGTCGATCCACTTCTGGGCGGCGGCCTCCGGACTCATGTTGTCCTTGGCAATGTAACCGGCCACCGTGTTCTGGTCCTGGTTCGTCCACTTGAAATTCTTGACGAGGGAATACGCGGGACTACCCGAGTTGGCGAACTTGGTGGAGACCACCTTGTTGAGGTCGTACTTGGGGTAGTCGCAGGCAACCTTGGCAGCGTTGGCGTCGCAGCCGGGCGTGTAGGCCGGGAGGTTGACCTTGACGAGCGGGACCTCTGCCATGAACCATTGCGGATCGTAGAAGTAGCCGATCAGCGGGGTCTTGTTCTGTTCGGCTTGCCGGAAGGCCTGGATGAGCGCCGGCTCGCTGCCCGCGTACACAACCTTGAAGTTGAGGTCAAGGTTCTTCACGAGGGCCGCGTCGTTGGTGACAAAGGACGGGTCGCCGTCGAGGAGCTGGCCCTGGCCTCCGGACTCGGAGGTCTTGAACAAGTCGGCGTACTTGTTCAGGTTCTTGGAGTCCGTGATGTCCGGATACTGCTTGGCCATCCACGGCGGAACGTACCAGCCGATCACTCCTGTATTGCCGGTAGGTCCGGCATCGACGGCGGTCTTCTGCTGTTTGATGTATTTGTCGACGAGATCGGGGTGGCCCCAGTTCTCGAGGACGGTGTCCACCTCGCCGCTGCCGAAGCCCTGCCAAGACACCTCTTCCTTGAGGGTCTTGTAATTTACGGTGCAGCCGAGCTTTTCCTTGGCGACGGTGCCTACGACATAGGCGTCCGCCTCGTAGCCGACCCAAGGGTTTACGGCGACGTTGAATGCGCCGCATGCACTCTTTCCGCTTGGCGGAGTTGCGCTAGGGATATCCCCGGCGCAGGCCGTGAGCGCGAGGACCGCAGTGAGGACAATTGCGGCGGACACTCTCCTGCTGCTATTTGGGGCAAGGTCCCTAAGTGATTTCTTCACGGTTTTTCCTCTATCGGGTGCTGCCGAAGCGGGCAGCGGCGTGTTGGGTGATGCGGTCGAGCATGACTCCGAGTGCGGTGATGGCGATGCCGGCGGCAAGACCCTTTCCGAAGAGCTGGCTTTGGGAGAATCCGGCGACCACGAGATAGCCGAGTCCTCCACCGCCGACGAGTCCGCCGACGACGACCATGGACAGGACGTAGAGCAAGCCCTGGTTGGCGGCGAGGACTACTGCCGCGCGGGCCATGGGGAGTTGGACCTTCGCGACCATCTGCCAGGAGGTAGTCCCGAGCGATTCCGCCGCCTCGACGGCAACCGGGGAAACACCGCGGATCCCGTCGGCGACGAGCTTCGTGGCGATCGGGACGCCGTAGGCGAACGCAGCGACGATCGCCGTGAAGCGCGTGGGTCCGAAGAGGGCGAGGGCCGGCACGAGGTACACGAAGGACGGGATGGTCTGGAAGGCATCGAGCACGGGTCGGATGACCGAGTCAGCAGGCTTGCTACGCCCCATCCAAACACCCAGGCAGACGGCGACGAGGACCACGACGAATGCGGCTACGAGCGTGGTCGCGAGCGTCTTCATGCTCTCGTTCCACAGTCCGGTTCCGAAGATCACGGCCTCGCACACGATCGTGATTATGACGGCCCGCCGGCCGGCGAGCACGAACGCGATTCCGAGCAGCACGAGCGCCATGGCCCACCACGGCGACTGTGCGAGCACCGACTGGAGTGGGTCGACGAGAATCGCCGTGACGGTGTTCTTGAGCCATTCCGTGAAGCCCGAGAACGTGCCGACCGTCCAGTCGGCGGCGGCAGAGACGGCCTTCGCCAGTGGGGTGCCGAGGTCGGGCGATGCCGGGAACTTCGCGAGTGCGAGATAGGTGTGCGAGAGGTAGATAGCCACGGCCGTGACGACGGCGCCTGCGATGATGCTGGTCCGGCGCAGCCGCGGGCCACGCAAGGTGCCTGCCCGGCGGGCTCCGGACCCGCGCTGTATGCGCGCCTCGATGCCCGAGCGTTCGGAGGCCGCCGTCGTAGTGCGGTCGAGCATGATCGCCATGAGCACGATGGCAAGACCGGAGACAAACGCCGAGCCGACGTCGAGCGACTGGAGCGCCTGCAGCACCGGGATGCCGAGCCCCGGGCCGTTGATGAGCGCGGCGATCGTCGCCATGGAGAGTGCTGCCATCGTGCACTGGTTGATGCCGACCACGATCGTGCGCCGGGCCATGGGAAGCTGCACTTTGACGAGGGTCTGCCAGGGCGTGCTGCCCATGGACGTCGCGGCCTCAAGGGTGGCCGGCAAGACCCCTCGGATGCCGTGCCCGGTGATGCGCACGAGCGGCGGGAGCGAGTAGATGATCGTCGTGACAATCGCTGCCGCCGGGCCGATGCCGAAGACGAGCGCGAGCGGGGCCAGATAGGCGAACGACGGCAGGGTCTGCATGAGGTCAAGCACGGGTGAGACCGCGGCCGAGACCCGGCGGCTCCGGGCCATGAGGATGCCGAGCGGGAGTCCGAGGATGGTACAGATGCCGACGGCGAAGAAAGTGACGATGAGCGTGTCGATGCTCTGTGCCCAGTAGCCGAAGAAACCGAAGAGCAGCACGCACGCGCCGACGAGGAGCATAGCGCGCACGCCGGCGAATGCCAGGGCCAGCCAAACGAGCAGCACGACGACACCGAGCCAGCCCACCTCCGGCACCGGGCGCCCTGCCGAGGCCTGACTGAAGATGCCTTGGAGATAGGTAACGAGACCGTTGACTCCGTCCGTGATCGGCTGGACTATGTGCTGGAACACGAATGAGTTGGTGCGGGCCGCGTCGAAGGCGTCGCGCACGCTGTTCAGCCAGAGCTGGAAGTCCGTCTCCTCGGCGCCGCCCAGCTCAAGGGTGTCCAGACCCCTGAGCGTTGCCCAGAGTACCAACCAGGCGACGACGATGCCCACGATCGAGACTGGGCGCCAATGACGTCGGCAGAGTTCAAAGATAGCCCGGCCGCTGGAGGAGGTGGCGGGGGTTCGTCCTCCTGGAGTTTCGGGACGCTCCGTGCCGGCCCGTCGTCGACGATTGGCGCGCTCTGTCTCGAGGCTCACGAGGCATGACCTTGCCGGGATGTCGGGGAGGGCTCTTCGGCGACGACCACTCGGAGGATATCCTCGTCGTCGACGAGGCCGAGGAACTGCTCGCCGTCGTACACCCGCACGGGAAGTGCCGAATGGAGGACCTGCCGGGCAGCTTCACGCACGATCCGGTCGGCCTGCATCACAGGCCCGTCGAGGGCCTCTCCCTCGCGTGGGGCCCGCACGACATAGCGCAGCGTGAGCACGTGCGAGCGCGGGACGTCTGAGACGAAGTCGCGTACGTAGTCGTCAGCAGGGTTTGCCACGACATCGGCGGGAGTTCCGATCTGGACGACCTCGCCATCGCGCATGATGAGGATGCGGTCGCCGAGCTTGAGGGCTTCCTGAAGGTCGTGGGTGATGAAGACCATCGTCTTCCCCACTTCCTCGTGCAGGCGGCATACCTCGTTCTGCATGTCACGGCGGATCAGTGGGTCGAGGGCGGAGAACGGCTCGTCGAACAGCAGAACCTGCGGGTCCACCGCGAGTGCCCGGGCCAGGCCCACGCGCTGCTGCATGCCGCCAGAGAGTTGGTCCGGGAACGAATTCTCATACCCGGTCAGGCCAACGAGGTCCACCATGTCCTGGGCGCGTGCGCGGCGCTGGGATTTGCCCTCGCCGCGGACCTCGAGTCCGTAAGCGACGTTGTCGATCACCTTCCGGTGCGGGAGCAGGCCGAACTGCTGGAATACCATCGCCATATGGTTCCGGCGCATCGCCCGGAGTCGGGCCTTGCTCGCGCGGATGACGTCCTCGCCGCCGATCGTGACGCTTCCCGCCGTCGGCTCGATGAGCCGTGTGAGCAGACGCACGAGCGTCGATTTGCCGGAGCCGGAGAGGCCCATGACCACGAAGACCTCGCCCGGGGCCACCTCGAACGAGACGTTCTTGACGGCCGCGACGCAGCCGGTCTTGCTTTGGAGCTCCTTGCGAGAGAGGTGCTCGTCCGGGGTTCCGATGATCCCGTCAGCCTTCTGGCCGAAGATCTTCCACAGTCCATCGACTTTGAGCGCGGTCTCCGTCGCCTTGGAATTGAGGGTCTTATCGGTCGCGGTGTGGGTGCCCATGATGTCCTGCTCTTTCCGCTGTCGCTGCCCCCTGTATTGATGATGCATCCGCAGTGCTTGTCTGTCACGCTTGGCTCCTAGGCATGGCCGTCCACTGTGATACCCGGCGGGAGATTGGGGTCTCGTCGGATTCTTGGAGGTAGATGTCTCCGTCGCGCACCTCGACAGCGTGTACGCGGACCGGCAGCTTGGCCGGCGGGGCGTCAACCATTCCGGTGCGGAGGTTGAACTTCGAGGCGTGCAGCGGGCATTCGACCTCGCAGTCTTCTACGTAGCCGTCGGCGAGCGACGCGTCCTGGTGGGTGCAGGTGTCGTCAATGGCGAAGAGCTCCCCCTCCTCCGTGTGGAACAGCGCGATCGGTGGCCGCGTCTCGAGGCGCATCGCGTCCCCGGGCGCCAGCTGGGAGTGATGGAATGCGCGGAGGCTGTCTACGCAATCACCCTTTCGTTCCGCCACAATCAACAGAATTCGTAATAAGCAACAGAGTGCGCTGGCTCACACTCGGTGTCAAGAGTCTTCGTTGATTGCACCCCTTCAGTAATGCCTCAGGTCAAGATGCTCGCGAAATGAGTTCCCGTGCCTCATCCGTTTGTGCTCGCGCGGGATGGGTGGGCCGCTTCGCGTCGAGTTGCCCGAAGGTCTCGAGCTGTTTTCCAAATGAGGCAGTGCACCCCGTTTCGCGAGCATTGTAAATGAGTCTCGTCGCCCTCTTGACATGAGGGGTGGCGTGGGTCACGCTGTTGCGTATAGCGATTATTGTTGCGTACTAAGCGATTAAGATGTGCGATTTAGAACGAACCAAGCGACTTAGAAGTGAGTGATTAAGAGTGAGTATGGACACGCTTGCGATTGTGGGAGCCTCCTTGGCAGGCCTGTCGGCCGCTCGGGCTGCCCGCGCTCAAGGCTTCGCGGGCCGGCTCGTCATCATCGGCGATGAACATCACCGTCCCTATGACAGGCCGCCCCTTTCCAAGGACTTCCTCCTCGGGTCCATCACGGCCGAAGACCTGTCGTTGGAGTCGGATGACGACGGACTGCATGCGGAATGGATCCTTGGGGGAGGTGCCATAAGTATGGACGGGGCAACACGCACCATCCGGCTCAAAGACGGACAGAGCGTTACCGCTGACGGAATTGTCATCGCCACGGGCGTCCGGGCCAGGCAGCTTCCGGTGCTGGCGGGTATGACCAACGTCTTCTATTTGCGGACAATGGCAGACGCGCAGAGACTGGCCCCGAAACTGGTCCCGGGGGCGCGGATGACAGTTGTAGGAGCAGGCTTTATCGGTGCCGAAGTCGCATCCGCAGCCGCATCCCGCGGCATGGAGGTCACTATGATCAACAACACGCCGGTGCCGTTCACCGCACAGCTTGGGCAGGATATGGGAGCTGTTGTGGCGAAGCTTCATGTGGCCAACGGCGTCGACCTGATTTCCGGTGCCGTCATCGACGAATTCTTCAGCGGGGACAACGAGGTGCGCGGAATCCGCCTCGCCGACGGTCGTCAGCTGGCCTCTGATGTCGTGGTCGTCGGCATCGGCGCCGAGCCCAACATCGAATGGCTGGAAGGCTCAGGAGTACAGCTCGGAGGAGGCGTGCTCTGTGACTCGATGGGTCGAACCAACGTCACTGGAATCGTCGCCGTCGGCGACTGCGCCGCGTGGTTCGACGGCACAGTTGGAGCACACCGCCGTATCGAACACTGGACGGGAGCCCTGGAGCGTGCTGCCCTCGCCATTCAGGCGTTGCTTGATGAAAACGCGCCGCAGCAACCGCTCAAGCCACCTTACTTCTGGTCGGACCAGCACGGCGTCAAGATCCAGTTCGCTGGGCACTCCACAGGCCACGACCGACTAGAGATTGAGGCCGGAGACACCGAAGACCACAGCTTCCTTGCGGTCTACTACCGCGGCGAGGCCCCGGTGGCCGTTCTTGGCATGAACCAGCCCAGGTTGTTCACCAAGTGGCGCCGCACTATAGCGTCTCCGGCCAGCAAACCTGAGCCAACAGGGCTGGTTGCGGTTGTGCCGTAACCGCCCCACTAGCACAATCTGAATTTCACAACCCACACGTCGTACGCACTTCCCAGTGCTCTTTTTAGGAGGAACATTGACCACTGAAGTAACCACCCCGAGCCTGATTCCCACCCTGCCGGGCTCCACGTACGTGGACGAAGCCGTATTCCGCGCCGAGCAGGAACGCATTTTTGAGCAAATGTGGTTCTGTGCCATCCGATCGGTTGACTTGGACAAGCCCGGTGCCTGGAGGACAGTGCAGGTGGGACGGGAGAGTGTCCTGATAAACCGCACCCGCAAGGGAGAGGTCCGCGCGTTCTACAACATCTGCCGGCACCGCGGCGTGAAGCTCTGCATGGAAGACCAGGGCGAAGCCGCCCGGAACTTCCAGTGTCCTTACCACGCCTGGACGTACGACTTCGAGGGCAAGCTCATCGCTGCCCCAAACCTGACGAAGATGCCGGACATCGACCGCGACGAATACGGCCTTGTCAGAGTGCACATCCGTGAGTACCTGGGTTACGTATGGGTGTGTCTGGCCGATGAGCCGCCGTCCTTCGAAGAAGATGTCATGGGCGCCATCGAGGAGCGTCTCGGCGATGTTCACGCCATCGATGGCTATGACGTCGCCCACCTGAGCCTGGGACGCCGCATCCGGTACGACGTGAAGGCAAACTGGAAGCTCATCATCGAGAACTTCATGGAGTGCTACCACTGCGCCACCATCCACCCCGAACTCACGGAGGTCCTGCCCGAGTTCGCCGATGGACTCGCCGCCCAGTATTTCGTGGGTCACGGCGCCGAATTCGGTGAGGACATCAAGGGCTTCACCATTGACGGTTCCGAAGGCCTGGACCACATCCCCGGGGTGAGCGAGGAGCAGGACCGGCGGTACTACGCCATCACCATCAAGCCCACGGTGTTCGTCAACCTGGTCCCGGACCACGTCATCATCCACCGCATGTTCCCCATGGCCGCCGACCACACCATCGTAGAGTGCGACTGGCTGTACCTGCCCAGCGTCGTGGAAAGCGGCAAGGACGTCTCCGCCTCAGTGGAATTGTTCCACCGGGTCAACCAGCAGGACTTCGACGCTTGCGAACGGTGCCAGCCAGCCATGGGCTCCAGGATCTACGCCAAGGGCGGCGTGCTCGTTCCCAGTGAGCACCACATCAGCGTCTTCCACGACTGGATCCAGGAAAAAGTCGGAGACGTCATTTCGTCCTCCTGAGCTCTGACCCTGCACCGGTGACCCCGTGCTACCAGGGCACGGGGTCACCGGTGTGTGTAGCCCATTTGCACGCTAATCTGGATTCCGGCCTGACGCAGGGCGTCAATAAGTCCGGGGGTCTTTTGCGGGTCGAACCGGAACGCGGGCCCGGAGATGCTGACGGCTCCAATGACGGCTCCCAAGTGGTTGTACACCGGAACAGCAACTGCGTTCAGGCCGATCTCGAGTTCCTCACGCGTCTCTGCATAACCGTCGTGGGCCACATCGATCAGCTGCGTCTCCAGGTCTTCCCGATTGGTGATAGTGCGGGGAGTCCTGGCATGAAACCCCGTTTCCTTCAGGATGCGGTCCCGTTCGTCGGCGGACAGTGCGGCCAACAAAACCTTCCCGCTCGATGTGGCGTGGAGCGGCGTCAGGCCGCCCACCCAGTCATAGGTTGCCAACGAAGACGGTCCCATGGCTTGATCCACGTTAACGGCATAGTTCGAGCGCAGGACAGCAAGGTTCACAGTTTCCTTGAACTCGTCCGCGAGGCTCTCCAACACGGACCGGGCCTCGCGGACCAAGCTGAGCCGGCCAGGAATGGAGCTGGCCAGCCGCAGGATGCCGAAGCCCAGCTGGTACTTTCCCCGGTCGCTGTTCTGGTGGACCATCTCCCTGCTCACCAACGAGCCCAGCAGTCGGAAGACCGAGGACTTGTGGATGCCAATTTCCTCGGCAATTTCGCTCACGCCCGCGTGTCCGTCACGGGACAGGATTTCGAGGATCTGGAGGGCACGGTCAACAGACTGCACGCCACCGGGCTGCCCGTTTCCGCCTTTTTCGGAGTCAAAGTCAATCCTGGCCATGAGCCATACCTACATCTTTCTGCGGCCAAACAAGAGGCTGAAACCTCCCTCTTGTTTCTCTGATCCTAGACCGGAATAGCTGCTGCCCCGCAATTCCCGGTACGCCGTCCGTGGACGTCACCTGAGGTTGAGTACGCGGTACAGCGCGCCGGCCTGGACGAAGTCGCCGTTGAACAGGTAGCGTCCCTCTCCGTCCTGGCTGTAGTTGTTGACCTGGTTCTTCGGCTGGTTCACCGGGATCCGGGCGTGGTTGGTGCCTTCGCGGTAGCGGTGAGCGGGGCAGATGGGGACATCCAAGCCGGGCCTCCATCGGATCTTGCGCCGAAGATTGCGGTCAGGGTTTGAGCCCACGGGAGCGGCAGCGCGGTAACCAGGTCCCCCGGCTGGGCTCCCTGCGGAGGCACGGCCAAGACACCATCAGCCGGCCGCGGGCACCCTGGAGGTCACCACTTCCGAGCCTGTCAACAGGATCCTGCTTTGCGGATATGTTGGTCGCTTCGCGGTTCGCCGGGCGTTGCCTCGGAGCCGAGGGTCAGCTTGAGCAGGCAAAGCTGCCCCCTTATCTGAAGGCTTCCCGAATGAGGCGTTCTTCCCGGAGGCGGCGATAAGGCACCTTTCTTGCGGCCTTATCGCCGTCTCCTCGGAGAGCGAGCCAGACCAGGTCCGGCCTATCAGTCGCGGCGGGCTACGCCTTGACGTAACCGTTCGGGTTCAGCACGTACTTGGTGGCGGCTCCCGCGTCGAACTCGGCGTACCCGCGGGGAGCGTCCTCCAGTGAGATGGCCTTGGCGTTGACGGCCTTGGCGATCTGGACTTTGTCATGCAGGATCGCCATCATCAGTTGCCGGTTGTACTTCATCACGGGGCACTGGCCAGTGGTGAAGGACAGGGATTTGGCCCATCCGGTGCCCAGCGACAGCGAGAGGGAACCGTGCTGGGCTGCCTCGTCGATTCCGCCCGGGTCACCGGTGACGTATAGGCCGGGGATGCCCAGGGCCCCTCCAGCGGCGGTGATGTCCATGAGGGAATTCAGCACAGTCGCCGGCGCTTCGTGCGAGGCGTCCTTGCCGTGTCCGCGGGCTTCGAATCCGACGGCGTCTACGCCGGAGTCCACTTCGGGCACGCCAAGGATCTGCTCGATCTGGTCTTTGGGGTCGCCCTTGGAGACATTGACGGTTTCACAGCCGAATGACCTAGCCTGGGCGAGGCGGTCTTCGTTTATGTCACCGACGATGACGACCGCCGCGCCGAGCAGTTGCGCGCCGACGGCCGCCGCCAGGCCGACCGGACCTGCGCCTGCGATATAGACGGTGGAGCCGACGCCGACCCCGGCCGTGACTGCTCCGTGGAAGCCTGTGGGGAAAATGTCCGACAGCATGGTCAAGTCCATGATCTTTTCCAGGGCCTGGTCACGGTCCGGGAACTTCAGCAAGTTCCAGTCCGCGTACGGTACCAGCACATATTCGGCCTGTCCTCCGACCCAGCCGCCCATATCGACGTAGCCGTAGGCGCTGCCGGGCCGGTCAGGATTGACGTTCAGGCAGATGCCGGTCTTGCGTTCCTTGCAGTTCCGGCAGCGACCGCAGGAGATGTTGAACGGCACCGATACGATATCGCCGACCTTGATGAACTCCACATCTGGCCCAACTTCCACAACTTCGCCGGTGATCTCATGACCTAGGACCAGATCCCGCGGGGCTGTGGTGCGGCCGCGCACCATGTGCTGGTCGGAGCCGCAAATATTTGTCGTTACGGTGCGCAGGATTGCTCCGTGGGTCACCTTCCGGCCGACGTTTGCGGGGTTGACGCCCGGGCCGTCCTTAAGCTCGAACGTCGGGTAGTTGGTATCGATGATCTCGACTACGCCCGGTTCTTTGTACGCGACTGCTCTGTTTCCTGACATGACACTCCTATAGGTCATTTCATGGTGTTTTGATTCAGCGGTTGGGCATTCCTTGAAGGCATGCCGGCTTGCCCGTTTCCCGCAAGAGGTGCTTCGGCGCTACCTCCCCAGGCATTCAAAACACCGAAGCACCGCTGACGGGAAACGCGACATGTCATCTCTGTTGCGAATGAGAGACCTTAGCCGACGGCGTGGTCTACGCTGATATGTTGATCTCTCATTAAAGATATATCAGAAATATGTTACGTCACCTGACTGCGTCATGTCCAGAGGTTTTCAGCGGCCGAGTATCAGGCTCAATGCTTCTGCGCGGGCCGCCGGCAGCCGGAGCTCGCCCCGCACCGCGGAGGTGATGGTCTTTGCCCCCGGTTTTCTGACCCCGCGCATGGACATGCACAGATGTTCACACTCGACGACGACGATCGCACCGAGGGGTCGAAGCGAAGCGACCAGGGCGTCAACCACCTGCGTCGTGAGCCGCTCCTGAACTTGGGGCCTCCGAGCGAAGATGTCCACCAGCCGGGCAAGTTTGCTCAGCCCTGTGACGAATCCATCCGGGGAGGGGATGTATCCGACGTGGGCTACGCCGTGGAACGGGACCAGATGATGCTCGCAGGTTGAGTAGAAGGGTATGTCCTTGACGATGACGAGTTCTTCATGGCCAAGGTCAAACGTCTTGTCCAGCACGGCGAGGGGGTCTTCGCGGAGGCCGCCGTACATTTCCTCCGCAGCGCGGGCGACGCGCGCGGGGGTCTCAACCAGGCCTGGCCTGTCCGGGTCTTCGCCAATAGCCAGGAGGAATTCCCGGACGGCCCGTTCCACCCGCGGACGGTCAACCCCTGGGGAGGACACCGCAACCGCGCCCCGGCTGTCACCCATGGCTGCCTGCGCCTGCCGGTTCGAGGCGGATAATGACTGACTTTGACGTCGGGGTTCCGCTGACGTCGGCTACCGAGTCCAGCGGCACGAGGACGTTGGTCTCCGGGTAGTAGGCGGCGGCGCAGCCCTTCGGTGTCGAATAGGAAACGATGCGGAAATTCTCGGCCCGTCGCTCGGTGCCCCGGAATTCGGATATCAGGTGAACCATGTCGCCGTTCTCGAAACCCAGTTCGGCCACATCGGCTTCGTTCACGAGGACCACCCGGCGACCGCCGTGAATGCCACGGTAGCGGTCGTCCTTGCCGTAGATGGTGGTGTTGTACTGGTCGTGGGAGCGCAGCGTTTGGAGGATGAGGCGGCCCTCCGGGACGCGGAGGTACTCCAAGTCGTTCGCCGTAAAGTGGGCCTTGCCGGAAGCCGTGTCGAATTCCCTGGCATCCCGGGGCCGGTGGGGGAGGACGAAGCCTCCCGGATTCTGGATCTTTTCCTCAAAATTTTCGAAACCGTCGAGTACCGCTTCGATGTGTTTCCTGATCAGTGAATAGTCATCCCTGAGCGCGAGCCAGGCGGCCTTGGGTGTGTTGGGCAGGAGCTGGCCGTCACTGTCCGTGAAGAGCCGGTGGGCCAGGTTGCAGACGATCGCCACTTCGGACATCAAGTGCTCGCTCGCGGGCTTGAGGCGTCCACGGGACGCATGGACGGCACTCATGGAATCCTCCACGGTTACCCTTTGGTCACCGGTTCGCTGCGTATCCCTCTCGGTGCGTCCGAGCGTGGGTAGGATCAGGGCGCGCCGCCCCGTTGCCAAGTGGGAATGGTTCAATTTTGTGGAGATCTGGACCGTAAGACGGGTGTTGGCCAAGGATTGCTCCGTGGTTTCAGAGTCCGGGGCCGCCCGTACAAAGTTGCCGCCCATCCCGATGAAAACCCGGACCTTGCGGTCCCGCATCGCCCGGATGGCCGCGACGGTATCGTAGCCATGGGCCCGGGGGGAGAGGAACTGGAACTCGTGGTCCAGCCTGTCGTGGAATTTCTCCGGCATTTGCTCGAAGATGCCCATGGTGCGGTCGCCCTGGACATTGGAATGTCCGCGGACGGGGCAGACTCCGGCCCCGGGCTTGCCGATGTTGCCCTGGAGAAGGAGGACATTGACGACGTCGCGGAGCGTGGGCACAGAATGCTTGTGCTGTGTCAGGCCCATGGCCCAGCAGACAATGGTTGCCTTCGAAGCCAGCAGGCGCTCACCGGTGGCCTTGATCTGGTCCATCGTCAGTCCGGTCGCTTCGAGGATGCCCTCCCACGCCACATCTTCCAGTTGCTTCACGTACGCTTCGAGGCCGACGGTGTGATTGTTGATGAAGTCATGGTCGAGCACGGTGGGCAGGCCCGGGCTGGTCCTTCCCGCGCCTTCGGCCTCCAGCAGGTATTTGCCCAGTCCCTGGAAGAGCGCCTGGTCGCCCCCGGCCCTGATCTGCAGGAAGTCGTCCGTCAGTTCGGTGCCAACCACCATGCCAACGACGTTCTGCGGATTTTCGAATCTGAGCAGCCCGGCTTCGGGAAGCGGATTCACGGAAACGATGACCGCACCGTTCTTCTTGGCCTTCTCCAGTGAGCTGAGCATGCGCGGGTGGTTCGTGCCTGGATTTTGGCCCGCAACGAAGATCAGCGACGCTGTTTCCACGTCTTTGAGGCTCACGGAGCCCTTACCGATGCCGATGGTCTCGACGAGGGCCGAACCGGAGGACTCGTGGCACATGTTGGAACAGTCCGGAAGATTGTTGGTCCCCACCCCGCGCACAAGGAGCTGGTAGGCGAAAGCCGCCTCGTTTGACGTCCGGCCGGAGGTGTAAAACACCGCCTGGTCCGGGTTATCCATGTCCCTAATCTCCTGCGCGATCAGTTCCAAGGCATCATCCCACTCGACGGGCCTGTAGTGTGTTGCACCTTCGTCCAGGAGCATCGGATGCGTCAACCGCCCCTGCTGCCCCAGCCAATAGTCGTCCCGTGTCTTCAACTCGGCTATGGAATGCGAGGAGAAAAACTCCGGCGTGACGCGGCGGCGTGTGGCTTCTTCCGCGACGGCCTTGGCGCCGTTCTCGCAGAACTCGGCCGTATGGCGTTTGTCGTGTTCCGGCCAGGCGCAGCCCATGCAGTCGAACCCGTCTACTTGGTTGACCGCCAGCAATGTTTGGACGCTGCGCAATGGACCCATCTGCTCGAGGGAGATCTTCAGAGCGTTAGCAACAGCCGGGAGGCCCACGGCCTTTGACTTGGGTTTGGTGACAGTCAGCTTTGACTCGTCGATATTTTCACGGGGGGCTTTCGAGGCCATCGGCTTTTCCTTCAGATCTTGGCCGGATAGAGCGGCGCCAAACCTTTGTCAGAGGACGGCGAAGTTCTTGACATTCTTATCCTCAGAGTATTGATATATCAGTTGTAGGGATACTATGTTCACGGGGCCGGCGAGTCAAGGCGCCGTCACGGAACGGGAAGGGTCAGACGTGGAGAGCAGCGGCAAATTATCGGTTGTCATGGGGGAGTCGGAGCTGCCTGCGAGGCAGGATGATGAGTCCTACGCCGAGTATGCGTACCGGGTGCTGTGTGATGAGCTTATCGTTCTTGATATCAAGCCCGGCGAGCCCTTGAATGATGATCTGATCTCCCGTCGGCTTGGTGTCGGAAGAACGCCTATTAGGGAAGCCATGAAGAGACTGGAGAGCGATCACTTGGTGGTGGCCTATCCACGCAGGGGAACCTTTGCCGCGGGCGTGGATATTACGGACCTTGCTGAAATCTCCGAGATTCGTCAGCTTTTGGAGCCTGCGGCATCAGCACGTGCCGCTCGAATGGCCTCGGACCGGACGCGGCAGGAGCTAAGGGACCTTGCCCGGGAGATTGGACAGCTTTTGGCCGGCCACCTTGCACAGCGGGACCTCATGCGCCTGGACATGAGAGTACACCGCAGCATCTACCGGGCGACTGGCAGCCGGCATCTGGAGGATGTCCTGATCCGCTGCGACAATCTGGCGACCCGCATCTGGAGTCTTGTGCTGGAGAAGCTCCCGCCGGTTTCCGAACACATTGCCCAGCACGTGGAACTGCTTGAGTGCATTGCGGATGGCGAGGCAGAAGCGGCCGCAGGGCTGACCGCCAAGCACGTGACCGACTTCGAGAACCTGATCCGGGCGGTCCTCTAGCAAAATTGAGCGTCCCGGATGCCCGGCACCGTCGCCCTCGGCGCCGGGCATGGTTTTGCCCTTACGTCAGCCGACCGGTCCAGCGATCAACGAGCGGGACTGTTCCCTTGCGGCTTCGGTTGTGTGCAGGAGCAGCAACGATGTGGTGACAGTGCCGACGCCGCCGGGAACGGGCGTCAGTGCTGCGGCGACGCCTAGCACGCTGGCTTCGTCCACGTCTCCCACGAGGGATCCGTCGGGAAGGACGTTCGTGCCGACGTCGATCACTACCGACTCGGAGGAAACATGGGCGCCGGTGAGCAGGCCCGTCCGCCCGGCCGCGACGACGACGACGTCGGCCCTCTTGGTGTATTTCTCCAGCGGACCTGACCGGGAGTGGCAGGCGGTGATGGTGGCATCGCGTTCCAGCAGCAGCAGGGACAGTGGTTTGCCCACGACGGCGGAACGGCCGATGACGACGACGTTCCGGCCCGCCACCGGGATGTCGTAGTGGTCGAGGATCTCGACGACGGCCCGGGCAGTGGCAGGTGCGAAGGCGGGTTGCCCCACGGCCAGCCGGCCGAGGCTGAGGGGGTTCGCGCCGTCGATGTCCTTCTCCGGTGCGATGTGGCTGACCAAGGCATCGGTCCTGACCCCGGCGGGCAGGGGCGTCTGCAGGATGATTCCGTTGACGGACGGTTCCGCGCTGAGGTGTCTCAGGACGCTGGCCAGGACTTGCTCTGTGGCGTCGTGGCCAAGGTCGAGGATCCGGCAGCCGATTCCCGCGCGTTCGGCCGCGCGCTCAATGGAGCGGACGTACCAATGCGTGGACTCGTCGTCGGTTGCCACGACCACCGCGAGGACCGGGCGTACTCCGTCGTTTTCGAGGTTCCGTGCCTCATCCCGGGCCCTTTGCTGGATGAGCGCCGCCAACGGCTTGCCGGAAAGCAGGGTGGCGTTCAACCGAGGATCCTTTCGCGTACGCGCTTAGCGAGCGAGTCTGCCGCCAAGACGACCTTCTCTTCGATCCGGTCGGTCTGCTCGGCAAGCCGGGCACGTGTAGAGCAGTCCTTGATGGCCACAATGTTGATGTCGATGTTGACCCTCGCCGTGGTGGCGGCCGCGCGAGCGGCGTCCGCGGCGGCTGCGACGTCGCTGATCACGTTGGCGTTTGCGGCGTCGAACAGTTCAGTGGCCAGATCGACGACGGATCCTGAGACCCTGATCAGCTGTGCCGGGGTCTGTGCAGCGTGAATGAGCGCATCCTGGATGGCCGCCGACCGCGCTTCGTTGAGGGCCTCGGTCCCGGAGGGCAGCTTGTAGGAATCGATGACCCCCTGGAAGGCTAGTTCGTCGGCGTCCGCAAGTCGCAGGGCTTCGTCCACAAGTTCGTCGGCGGCCGCGATGATCCTTGAGACCAGTGCAGCGTGTTGCTCGTATTTGGCGCCCGTGGTGTACCTGGCGACCATTGCAACGAGGGCGGCACCTTGGGCGGCGTGAACCGCAGCGGCTGCGCCTCCGCCGGGGGTGGGCTGCCGTGAAGCAAGCCTGGTGAGGTAATTGTTGATTGTTTCTGAACTGATCATGGGTCTTCCTGGGCTGTGTGTTCCTGCGCTGCGTCTTGGCGGGCTGGGGCTGGAGAAGAATCGGAAAGACAGCGGCCCGGACTCTGGTTGCGAGGATGAGTCCGGGCCGCGATGCCTTTGGATGGCCCGCAGTGCGCTAGCCGCGGAGCCTGGTCATCGTCGGGTCGTACAGCGGATCGGCCGTGACCGTAGCCTGGATGCGTCGTCCGAAGTACTCGATCTCGACGGAGTCACCGAGGGAGACGGCGGCCGGGAGGTACGCATAGGCGATCGGCTTGGCGACGGTGTAACCGTAGGCGGCGCTGGTTACGTAGCCGACTGCCTGGTCCTTGTAGAAGACCGGTTCCTTGCCCAGGACGATGCTGCGTCCGTCGTCGACGGTCAGGCAGCGCAAGCGGCGGGCGGAGTTTTCCTCGGTGCGGCCTTCCAAAGCGGCCTTGCCCACGAAGTTGTCCTTGGCCATCTTCACGGCGAATCCGAGGCCCGCTTCGAGGGGGTCGTGCTCCGTGGTCATGTCGGTGCCCCAGGAGCGGTAACCCTTTTCAAGCCGGAGCGAGCTGAAGGCGGCCCGGCCGGCCGCGATGACACCGAAGGGCTGCCCCGCCTTCCACAGCGCATCCCAGAGGCGCTGGCCGTTGTCCGCGCTGGTGTAAAGCTCCCAGCCCAGCTCGCCGACATAGGACAGCCGCATGGCAGTGACGTTGACTCCGCCGATGACGACATTCTTGGCCCGGAAGTAGCGCAGGCCGTCGTTGGAGAAATCGTCGCTGCTGACCGTGCTGATGAGGTCCCGGGCGAGGGGGCCCCAGAGACCGATGCAGCAGGTGCCGCCCGTCGTGTCACGCACCTGGACCCAGTCGCTCGCGGAGCCGCTTTCGGTCTGGTGGCGCGCGGCCCGGTCAAAGTATGCGGTGTCGATGTTTCCGTTGGCCCCGAGCTGGAACCTGTCTTCGCTCAGGCGGGCCACCGTGATGTCGCTTCGGATACCTCCTGCGTGGTCCAGCAGGAGGGTGTAGGTCACTGCACCTGGCTTCTTGTCCAGGTCCGCCGTGGTCAGTTCCTGGAGCAGCTTCAGTGCTCCGGGTCCCGAGACCTCAAGGCGCTTGAGCGGAGTCATGTCGTACATTGCCACCGCGGTGCGGGTCTTCCATGCTTCGGCGGCGGCGATGGGCGAGCTGAACATCCCGGACCAGGCATCACGGGCCGGGGGCTGCCATTCGGCCGGCATCTCCTTCAGCAGTTCGGCGTTGGCCTCGAACCAGTAGGGGCGTTCCCAGCCGCCGGACTCGAGGAAGAACCCTCCCAGCTGCTTGTGGCGGGCATGGAAAGGGCTGACGCGGAGGTTGCGGGGGGAGAGCTTGGGCTGGAGCGGATGTAGCACGTCGTAGATTTCCACGAAGTTCTGCTGGGACGTTTCGCTGACGTATTCGGGGGTGAGGTGGACTTCCTCGAAGCGGTGGATGTCGCATTCGCCCAGGTCGATCCGGGACTTGCCCGTGGTCAGCAGTTCGGCGACAGCGCGGGCAATGCCGGCGGAGTGGGTCACCCACACGGCTTCGGCGACGAAGAAGCCATCGAGTTCTTTGGATTCGCCCACCAGCGGGCCGCCGTCGGGGGTGAAGGAGAAGATGCCATTGAAGCCGTCTTCGATGTCGCTTTCGGCCAGGGCCGGAAGCAGCTGCTTGGTCGCCTCCCAAGCCGGGAGGAAGTCCTCCAGGGTGAAGTCCAGTCGGGAAGGCATGTTGTGCTCGTTGATCGCACTGGGCGTGTAGGTTCCGAGTTCCTCGACGTCCACAGGCATGGGGCGGTGGGCGTAGGAGCCGATGCCGTAGCGGTCGCCGTGCTCGCGGTAGTAGAGGTCCTGGTCCTGGTGGCGCAGGATCGGCAGGGAAGCGCCGTTGGGTAGTTCGTTGCGGCCCTTCTGCGCCGGCACCGGAGTTGTCTTGACGTATTGGTGGGCCAAAGGCAGGAGGGGAACGGACATGCCGATCATTTCGCCGATCTTGGCACCCCAGAAGCCGGCGCAGGAGACAACGATGTCCGCAGGGATGACGCCTTCGGAGGTGCGGACGCCGGTGACGCGGCGGCCGGACTGCTCGATCCCGGTCACGGTCGTGGAGCCACGGTACTCCACCCCGGCTGCCTCGGTGCGCTTGATCAGCAATTGGACTGCGCGGGCGGCGAGGGCCAGCCCGTCGCTGGGGACATGGAGTCCGCCCAGGATGTCTTCCTCGTTGATGAGCGGGTAGAGCTCCTTGCACTCTTCGCGGGAAAGGATCTTGCCTTCGATTCCCCAGGATGCAGCGTAGCCGAGCTTACGCTTTAGGTCGGCCAGCCGGGTATCGGTGGTGGCGACTTCGAGGCCGCCTACCTGGTTGAAGCAGCTGACGCCGTCCTCGGTGAGGGACAGGAGCTTTTCGACGGTGTATTTGGCGAATGTTGCCATGGTTTTGGAAGCGTTGGTCTGGAAGACCAGCCCCGGGGCGTGGGACGTGGAGCCCCCGGGCATGTTCAACGGTCCCTGGTCCAGGACTGTGATGTTGTTCCAGCCGCGGGCTACCAGTTCATCGGCCAGGTTGGTGCCGACGATCCCAGCTCCGATGATGACTATGCGTGGCGTCGATGCCATGTGGTTTCTCCTGCTATTTCTCGTGGGTGGGCTGCTTGTTGTTTGGCGTCGGTTAGCGGAAGACTACGGTGCTGGTTTGGTTCAGCAGCACGCGGTGCTCGCAATGCCAGCGGACGGCGCGGGACAGTGCGAGCGCTTCGGCGTCCTGCCCGACTGTGGAAAGTGCAGTCGGCCCGTAGCTGTGGTCTACACGGATGACTTCCTGTTCGATGATCGGTCCCTCATCAAGGTCTGCGGTGACATAGTGTGCCGTGGCGCCTACCAGTTTGACGCCGCGGTCGTAGGCCTGGTGGTAAGGGCGCGCACCCTTGAAGCCTGGCAGGAATGAGTGGTGGATGTTGATCGCTCTGCCCTCAAGGGCGCGGCTCAGGTCGTCGGATAGAACCTGCATATACCGGGCGAGAACCACCAAATCGATGTTGTACTCGTCAACCAGTTCGAGCAGGCGGCGCTCCGCGTCTGCCTTGGTGTCCGGGGTCACCGGAATATGTATGAAGGGAAGCCCGGCTGCCTCGGCCATGGCCCGGTGGGTTTCGTGGTTGGAAACTACCAGAGCCAGGTCTCCGCCCAGGCTGCCCCCACGCCAGCGGAAAATCAGGTCGTTCAGGCAGTGCCCGAACTTTGACACCATGACCAGGACGCGCTGCTTGGTCTCGTCATAAAAACCGAACTTCATGTCAAAACGCTCAGCGATCGCCCGGAACTCTTCTTCGAGCCTTTCCGGTGAGTACTCCGGGGATCCGGAAAACGCTGTGCGCAAGTGCAGCGTCTGGCGGAGTCCGTCGTCGAACTGCTGGTGCTCCTCGATGTTGAATCCTCGTTCAAACAGGAATGTCGTGACCGCCTGCACGATGCCGGCGCGTTCAATGCACGACAGGGTGAGCACGAACCTCCGGGAACGGTCGTCTTCAGAGGCACTCGCCTGCGGAAGTGTGCTTTTTATTGGAGTCGTCTCCACGAGCGTCATGTCTCCTCCTTAAGATATATTTTCAATTCAGTAACTGATATATCAGACTGGGATATAGCGTATACTGGAGTTCGAGTGAGGTCAATAGTCCGTTGGCTGGACGCGAAAGGTCGGTACCGTGGTATTTGAAGCGCTGGCGGAGGTGGACGCCACCGGTCCGAGGTCCCTGGCCGAAGTGGCCTACGAGCGGATCCGCGACAGGCTCCTGACGCTGGACATCAAGCCGGGCGACTTGTTGAACGACGACGTGCTGGCGAGGGATCTTGGCATCGGGCGCACCCCGGTGCGGGAAGCGTTGAAGCGCCTCGAACTTGACCGTCTGGTCATCAGCTATCCGCGAAGGGGAACCTTCGCCACGCGCGTTGAAGTGACTGATCTGGCGTATATATCGGAGATTCGCGCCCAGCTTGAGCCGCTGGCGGCCGCCCGGGCGGCGCGGGTTGCGACGCCGGCAGCCAGGGAGCACTTGCGCTCCGTGATGCGTGCAGTGGAGTCATTCGAGGTCAACGGCGCCTCCGTGGTGGAGACGCTCCGCCTTGATGCCCGCGTACACCAGGGGATCTATGCGGCAGCGGCAAATCCGCATCTGGAAGATGTGCTGATCCGCTACGACAACCTCGCCACCCGGATCTGGTGCATGGTCCTCGATCGCCTGCCTGATCTTTCACGCCACGTTCATGAACACCTCGATCTCCTCGGCGCGGTGATCGACGGCGACGAGGCCAGGGCTGCGGAGCTGGCGCGAATTCACGTCGACGGCTTCGAAAAGGCCGTCCGTTCAGCGCTGTTTGCGGCGTAAAAGAAGACCATTCTCCTCCAGGAACAGGCCGATCGATCCCGTCCTCCATTCGCTATTTTTCCGGACGCAGTTTGGCGTGCTCCACGAGATCGGTTATCCAAGGCCGTTGCCCGCGGTGGAGCGCCAAGCCCTCCGGCACGCCCTGAACGGAGGCGTTCGAACCGGATATGTCGATGGTGATCCGGCCAGAGCCCATGGGCGCGTTCGTGATGTGCAGTTCGCCGTAGGAATCCGGAAGCACAGGGTCTAGCCATAGCCCCCCTTGGGAAATGTGTGCGTCGTAGCGCATCAGGCTGGTCACCAGCAGGATTGGTGTGGTCGCGGCCCAGGCCTGTGGAGAACAGGCCGTGGGGTAGGGTACGGGTTCGGCAAACTGGTCGCGGCTGAAGCCGCAGAATAGCTCGGGCAGCCGACCGCCCGAGTATTCGGCCGCCTCCAGCAGTGCGGTGGCTATCCGCTGTGCCTCTTCCACAAACCCATACCGGAGCAGCCCTGCCACAATGAGCGCATTGTCGTGGGGCCAGACCGACCCGTTGTGATAGCTGGCGGGGTTATAGGCCCGCATGTCGCTGGCGAGGGTCCGCACTCCCCACCCGCTGAACATCTCCGGGGACATCAGGCGCTCGACCATTTGTGGGGCCTTGTCCTCATCCACGAGACCAAACCAGAGGCAGTGGCCCATATTGGACGCGCAGGCGTCCACCGGCCGCTTATCGCGGTCAAGCGCGACGGCGTAGTAGCCCTTGTCGGGGAGCCAGAACTGTTCGTTAAACTGCTGCTTCAGTTTCGCGGCCCGGTCTCGAAGCTCGGCTGCCAAGGCGAGGTCGCCGGCGTCGTACGCCATCCAGGAGCGCGCCACGTATGCGCCGTGGACGTAGGCCTGGACCTCGCACAGGGCGATCGGAGTTTCAGCCAAGACGCCATCGGCGAAGTTGATGCCGTCCCAGGAGTCCTTCCATCCCTGGTTGACCAACCCATGATCGTTGAGGCGCTGATACTCGACAAATCCGTCCCCGTCCCGGTCCCCGTATTCGCGGATCCACTCCAAGGCGCGGTCAGCGTTGGGCAACAGGGCGGCGATGGTCTCTTTGTCAAAACCCCAGCGACTGACGGAACCCAGCACGACCACGAACAGCGGAGTTGCGTCGACGCTTCCGTAGTAGGCGGATTTGCCGCCCAGCGCCAGCCCGCTGGAAACGTCGAGCCTTACCTCGTGCAGGATCTTGCCCGGTTCCTCTTCGCTCATCACGTCCACGACGCTGCCTTGGCGGTCAGCGAGGGTCTTCAGAGTGCCCAGTGCCAGGGAAGGATCCACTGGAAGCGACATTTCCGAAGCCCACAGCGAATCACGACCGAACAGAGTCATGAACCATGGCGCTCCGGCAGCGACGACCACCCGCTCCGGATGCTCAGGGTCCTCGATTCTCAGCGCTCCCAAGTCGTCGTAGCTGCGCCGCAGCGTCCGCTGGATGGAACGGTTGCCCATCTGCAGGGCCGGAATCTTCGCCACCCACTCTTGACGGCGCCGGTCACTCGGAGACATTTCGCCAGGAGCCGGATGAACAAATGGCGCGTCGGGACGTGCGCCATTGTCCGTGGGCGCAACATTCAATCGAGTACTCCAATGCCCATAGGGCGGGACCACTATCTCAAAAGTCAGCCCTTCGTCTGTGGCATTGGCCCCATCCGCCTTGACGATGACGCCCTTCCGGACGTCGTGCCACATGGCCTGGATTTCCACCGAGTCGCCGTCCAGATCGCGGGTCTCCGCCCATCGCCGCTGGATTCGTGCCTCTTTCACTTCGAACAAGTCGGCGAAATCTGCTTCAACGGCGAGCACTATTTTGCACTCAGCGGGCTCCGCCGAGTAGTTGCGGATGGTGATCCGCTCCCGGATCCCTGCCCCCACCTCACGCAGCCGTTCCACGATCAATGGACTGTCCGAATAGCCATCCGAGAGCTGCAGACGGCCTGCGAATAGGGCCCGATACGGTTCCTTCGTCTCAGCAGCCAAGGGTTCGAGGGGCTGGCCGTTAATAGTCAGATTCCAGCGGGACAGGATGCGGGAATCCAGGTGAAAGACCCCATGCGGAAGTTCGGGATGAATGTCTCCATTGGCCGATGAAATGCAGAATGATGATCCTTCAATCAAAGTCACTGTGCCTGACCCCAACGGTCCAGCCGCCGTGTCCGCATTCCATCCAGCCACTGCCGGCTCCTTCAAACGAACGCACTTACGGGCCGCGCGGGGTGCCGGCTGACTTTCGCTGCTCCCGTGTGGATGTAACCGACGCTACGCCCGTCTTAGACCTCACGCCAGAGGACGAGTAGACCCGTCAAGAAGAAGCTTTGTTCCCGCTAAGGCTGTTCGTATATCTTAATTCGTGGTTTGATATATTAGTCTTGAACTTGATCTGAATTCGCCGGAGAATCGATCGTCAACTCAACGAGGAGTGGAACAGTATGCAGCAACTCGCGCACCGGCTCGAACGTCTGGGCACCGAAACCGCCTTCAGCGTCGCCCAGGCCGCAGCCGCCTGGAAAGCGAAGGGCAACCGTGTGTTCCCCTTCCATCTTGGCGATATCAACATTCCGACGGCCCCGCATATCGTCGAGGCGATGAACCGGGCAATCACGGACGGCTACACGGGCTACTGCCCCGGCTCCGGCATCCCGCAGCTGCGTGAAGCCCTCGCCGAGGACCTCGGCTCGCGCCGTGGCATCGACTTCTCCCCTGACAATGTCGTCGTGATGACGGGCGGCAAACCCGTCATCACGAAGTTCCTGCAGGCGGTCATGAACCCCGGCCAGGAAGTGCTCTACCCGAACCCTGGCTTCCCGATCTACGAATCGCAGATCGAGTACCTTGGCGGCACTGCCGTGCCCTACCGCTACCTGCCCACGAGCACGGGCTTCGCGATCGACCTCGACCAGGTGCGCTCATCAATCACCCCGAACACCGTCGCCATCATCTACAACGACCTGCAGAACCCCATCTCGGCCGAGTCGACGGCGGCCGAGCGCGAGGCCATCGCACAGCTCGCGATAGAAAACGACCTGTGGGTGCTCTCCGACGAGGCCTACTTCGAAACGCGCTACGAGGGGGTCTCCAGCTCGATCGCATCTCTTCCCGGCATGGCCGAGCGGACCGTCATCCTCTACACGTTCAGCAAGAAGTTCGCCATGACCGGCTCACGCCTCGGCTGCGCCGTCGCGCCGCTCGAGATCGCCAAGGTGCTCAGCACGCTCAACACCAATGATGAGTCCTGCACGACACACTACGTGCAGTGGGCCGGCATCGAAGCGCTCCGCGGCCCCCAGGAATCCGTGCAGCAGATGCTCGACGTCCTGCAGAAGCGTCGGGACACCGCCTGCGAGCTCGTGAACTCCATCCCGGGCATGCGCGTCGCCGTGCCGCAATCGACGTTCTACCTGTTCCCCGACGTCACCGACGCGATGGAGCGCATGGGCTATACGGCAGTCGGGGACTTCGCCACCGATGCCCTGTACAAGACCGGCGTCTCCTTCTGCACGCGTGAGCACTTCGGCCGCCGCCTCCCCGGGGAGGACAGGCAGTACATCCGGCTCGCCTACTCGGGCATCGAGGTGCCGGATATCAGCGAGGGCCTCGGCCTCCTGCGCGAGTGGATCGAGACGGCATGAGCCGGGTCGTCGTCACGGGACGTATACCCGAAACCGCAATCGAGAAGCTTCGCGCCGAGCACGAGGTCGATGCGTGGACGGGTTCGGATTCGATTGGCCGCGAGGAGCTCCTGCGCCGTGTGGCCGGGGCGGACGCCGTCGTAAGCCTGCTCACCGAGCGCATCGACGGCGAACTGCTCGACGCCGCCGGCCCGCAGCTCAAAGTCGTCGCGAACGTCGCCGTGGGCTATGACAACATCGACGTGCCGGCCTGCACCGAACGAAGCATCGTGGCCACCAACACCCCAGGGGTGCTCACGGACGCCACAGCCGACATCGCAATGGGCCTCGTCCTCATGGCGACCCGCCGGCTCGGCGAGGGGGAGAGGCTCATCCGCTCCGGCCAGGCCTGGAAGTGGGGCATGTTCTTCCTGCTCGGGTCCAGCCTGCAGGGCAAGATCCTCGGCGTCGTCGGCATGGGGGGTATCGGGCAGGCGACCGCGCGCCGGGCCAAGGCCTTCGGCATGGAAATCGTCTACCAGTCGCGCAGCGAGACCGACCCCGCAATTGCCGCGGAACTGGGCGCCCGGCGGGTAGACCTCGACGAGTTGCTGGCCGTTTCCGACGTCGTTTCACTGCACTGCCCCTACGGGCCTGCCACGCATCATCTGATCGGCGCGGAACAACTCGCGGCGATGAAGAGCTCGGCGTACCTCGTCAACACCGCGCGCGGACCGATCGTCGACGAAGCGGCCCTCGCTGCTGCGCTCCGCGACGGCGTCCTCGCCGGCGCCGGGCTGGACGTCTTCGAGCATGAGCCCAGTGTGCACCCCGGATTGCTCGGGCTCGAGAACGTCGTGCTAGTGCCGCATCTGGGCTCCGCCACAGTGGAGACGCGCACAGCGATGGCGATGCTCGCCGCGGACAACGCCCTCGCCGTGCTCAGCGATGAACAACCGCCCGCTCCGATCAATTAGTGGCAATCCACCGACGTGATGGGGCAGACGGAGCATGTCCGCCCCATCACGCTGCGTGCGGAACACCGGTGTCGGCTGCACCGGGCGTTCATGCTGGACAGGCGGAAGTCGCGGGGTGTGCCCGAGCAATGGTCGGCCGCCCCCAACCGTGTGGCTAACTGGCTCTGCTGATGCTTGCCACGTATATTCGGCCGTTGTCGGGCCTCTGGATGAGTGCCCGGCGTTTGCCGTCTGCGAGTAGTTTAAGGCTGACTTTGTCGCCTTTCCGTGTGGGGCCGATCGGGCTTACGAGCCGGTAGAAGATATAGAACGAGCGCGGGTTTCCTGCGGGGTCCTTCGCTTCGAGGCGGATCGTGACGCCGTTACGGCCGGTGTTCTTCCGGGCGATCGTGACCTCGACCTGGCGCCACTGGGTTCCGGAGGCGAGCAGTTTCCGGATTCCGCCGTAGTCTCGTAGCTCGTTCCTGAGGACGAGGGCGATTGCGGTCGGGAAAATTAGCAGAAATACGCCCATGGTCAGGGGATTGGGATGGTTCGCGTCGTCGGCGCCATGGATCGAAACGTCGTGGGGATCGGCTGTGTCGACGTCGATAGTTGCCCGGAACCCCGGCCCGGGCAGAGTCTTGCAATTCGCGTTGACTTTGGCGACGCTGTGCAGTTGGCGGCCGTTGACGGTGTAGTCCACGTCCAGCTGGCACGAGGAATCGCGGCGTGCCGAGATATCTGTTTGTGCCGTGACCGTCCCGTCGATCTTGGTGTAACTGGCGAATGCGTGGTTGATCCCCTCGATGACGGCCCATCCGAGCCAGCCTGAGACCGATGCGATGGCGATGACAGCAGCGGCGCGTTTGAGCCAGAGCCTCCTGCGAAGCCAGCTGCCCTTCCACGTCGGAGGTGCGGAGTCTGGCGGTATCGTGGCCGCTATGCGGGTTTCCCTGGTGAACTGGACCCATGGTCCCGTCGCCTCGCTGCCCGTGACCGCCGAGGGAGCATCGATGGGTTCGCGTGCTGAGTGGCGAGGGGTTCTCCGTGGAAGATTGCCGAGCTCCGACGATTTCAGGTTGGTCCTTGCCGTGAACCATGTGCGGGACATGGCGCTCGTGTTCCACTCGCTCTCGACCTTGCGTTCCGCGTCCGTGCCTGTCATCGTCCAGGGCATATATCGGCCGGTTCCGAATGCCCCCGGAACCAATAAATCTTCGGAAACCAGCTCTTTGATCGTTTCGAGGGTGAGTTCCCTGGCCCGTCGATGATCCGAAAGAACACCAGTGCTCCTTGCGACGGCGACTAAGTCGGAGGCGCTGAGCCAGCGGTCAGCGGCCGCTTCCATCATCGACTCCCGGAGAGTGCCCGACTTCATGCGGGCACGTCGGTAGGAACGTCGCCTGCAGCCCGAGACGAGTTGTGTCTACAGATGTCGGTCATTTGGTTTCCCTGCGCCGCGTCCCCGTTCTTACGGCAAACTATCGCATAGTCGGGGCCCCGAAGCCCCACGACGCGGAACCTCGTGCCACCCGGCGGATTCGGGCGTTTTGACCTCGATCGCGTTGGAGATTGCAGCGCTCGCCGCCGCATATGTGCGCAACCGTGCGTACCTTTCACCCTGGGAGCCAGCACGGCCCGAGGAGTACTACACCGTAGATTGGCAGTCCGCGCCGCGGGCCCTTCCAGAGCGCGGGGCTCGGTTACTGGGTGGACGGCGCTTATGCAGGCTGCGGGCTGGCGTCGGCGGCAGTCCAGGCGATAGTCGAAATGGCGCGCGACGAACTCGGACTCCACCGCATCGAGGCGAGCACCCTTCTGCACAACGCGGCCTCGCAGCGGGTGCTGCTGAAGGCCGGGTTCCAGCAGATTGGTATGGCACCGCGATACCTGCAGATTGCCGGAAAATGGCAGGACCACTACCTCTACCAAGTGGTCCTTGACGACTAGAACCGTCCACGAACTGAGCCAGTACGCTATCGCCATGCAGCTTCGTGAATGCACCCTCGGTGACCTGGGACAGGTGAATGCGGTCTGTGATGCCGGCGGCCGGACACGTTGGACCAACGAGATGATCGCCCCCAGAAGCGATCGAGTCGTATTGGTGGCCGTCACACAAGGCGAGGTCATTGGCGTAGCGAAGACGCATTTCCACCCGGATCCCGAAGGCAGCTCGCCCGCAGGCCACTATCTCGGGGGCCTGGTGGTTTCTCCGCGGTTCCGTCGACGAGGGGTCGGTTCTGCCCTCACCCGGGCGAGGTTGGAATGGATCTGGTCGCGGGCCTCGGTCGCTCACTACTTCGCAAACGAACACAACACCTCATCCATCAATTTGCACGAGGCTCTCGGCTTCCGGCCGGTCGCCCGATTCTCGGAGATTCGCGGAGTCACCGCGGAAGACGGTCGGTCCGAGCTCATTCTCTTCGTGGCGTCCCGTTAAGCGATTGGGTTCGTTGACTACGGGTCTTATGCGGGCCTTCAGCCGAGTTGATCACGATCATTGGTGCGTGGCCGCCGCCCAGGACCGCGCCGTTCTGTCCGACCGGGCTGCCCGGGCCACCCGTGGAGCCCGAGTAGTCGTCGTCGTCCCAGGCCAGGACGATGCTGGACTTAGTCGTCTTCGTTCTCCATGTATGCCTTCCAGCTCAGTCCCTTGTTCTCGAGCTGGTCGACAGTGGTCTGGCCGGGAGGCTCGGGTGGGTGACGCCGGGTTCCGGCCTTGCGGCCTTTCAGAGGGATGAAAAACTGCGGGCGACGGCGGGCGACGGCCCGGTCATCGGCCCAGCAGGGGATCGGACGTGAGCGCCCGGCCGTCGTCGAGGCGCCCTGCGAGGACTCGCACGAGCTTCGGATCCGCCGCGGCGGTGATTTTGAGGTCGTACCAGCCGCCCTGCGTCGGGATCACCACAGTCTTGGCCTGGCCCGGGTTGAGAGCGAGCACCTGCGACCCGGCGCCGTATGCGTCCATGAGTGTGAGGGCGGCCGCGGCAGGGCCAGGGTTCTCGATCCGGAACTGCGCGTGGCCGGACCTGCCGTCGCGGGTGACGGTCGCGCGGATGTCCGCGGCCGCCGTCGTGCCCGCGTAACGGCGGTACCAGCCCGCCGGGCCGTGCATCTGCGCGTCGTACTCTGCGCCGAGCGCCCACGACGCGTCGAGGGTCGCGCCCGCGCCGATCGTGTACGAGTACGGGCCCGCCGGAAGGAGATTCGAGCGGACCTGCACGTGTGCGCCGAGCGCCCCGGCGTTCGACCAGCGGGCAGAGAGCTTGCCGGCCGCCACCGAGACCGCGACGTCAAGCGCGTACCCAAGCGGGCGCGACGGGCGCGTGCCCTTCTCCTGGGCCGGCATCGAGTTGACTGCGGGGGGCGTCGGCACGTAGCTCGGGTGCCGATTGTGGTCCGCGGGCTCGAATGCAGAGGTGTCGGGCAGGGCCGGGGCCGCGCCCCTGTTCGCCGAGAAGTCGAACGCGCTCGTGAGGTCGCCACACACCGCGCGGCGCCATGGCGAGATGTTGGGGGACTTCACGCCGAAGCGCGACTCGAGGAAGCGCACGATCGACGTGTGGTCGAACGTCTCCGAGCAGACCCACCCGCCCATGCTCCACGGCGAGACGACGAGCATCGGCACGCGCACGCCGAGACCGTAGTGGCCCGGGACGTCGGCGATGCCGGAGAAAGTCATCCGGCCGTCGTACCACTCGCCCTCGGTCGAGACCGTGGATGCGCCCGGGATCTGTGGGGTGTTCGGGTGCGGCGGGACGACGTGGTCGAAGAAGCCGTCGTTCTCGTCGTACATGAAGAACACAGCCGTCTTGCTCCAGACGTCCGGGTTGGACGTGAGGATGTTGAGGATGTTCGCCGTGTACCAGGCGCCGAAGTTCGGCGGCCAGTTTGAGTGCTCTGTGTAAGCCTCGGGGGCCACGACGTAGGAGACCTGCGGGAGCGTCCCGCCCGCGACGTCCTCGCGGAAGATCCGGAACAGGTCGTCGCCGGCCTTCGCGTTCGTTCCGCTCAGCGCCTTCTCGTAGAGCGGGCTGCCGGGCTTCGAGTTCTGGTACTGCTTAAGGTACAGGAGCGCGTTGTCGCCGTAGTTGCCGATGTATGCGTCGCCCGTCCAGCCCCAGGAGCCCGCAGCAGTGAGGCCGTCGCCGGCGTCCTGGTACACCTTCCAGCTCACGCCGGCCTTCTCAAGCTCTTCGGGGTACGAACTCCACGAGTAGCCGACCTCGGCGTTCCACAGGTCGGGGCCGCCGGCCTTGTAGTCGTTGCCGTCCCAGCCCGTGAACATGTAGTAGCGGTTGGGGTCCGTGGGGCCGAGGAGCGAGCAGTGGTATTGGTCGCAGATCGTGAACGCGTCAGCGAGGGCGAAATGGAACGGGACGTCGCCTCGCTCGTAGAACGCCATGGTGGCCTCGGACTTGGCGGGGAGCCACTTGTCGTACCTGCCCACGTTAAAGGCCTCGTGGGTGAGCTTCCACGAGTGGTCGAGGTCTTCCATGAACTGCATGCCAAGATTCGGTGCGGTTGGGTGGTAGGGGAGGACGTCCCGAGTTCCGTTGTTCTGCGCGAACGCGTCCTTCCCGCTCGGGAGGATGGCCGGATGCGGATCACCGAACCCGCGTACGCCCTTGAGCGTGCCGAAATAATGGTCGAAGGCACGGTTCTCCTGCATAAAGACGATCACATGCTCGACGTCCTTGATCGAGCCGGTGGCACGGTTGGCCGGGATGGTCGCGGCGCGCGCGATGCTCTCGCCGAGCATCTCCGCGATTGCGGTGGTGGCCGCGCTAGCCCCTGATAGTTGTAGAAAACGCCGACGGTTCAGACCTGACATGAGCTGCTCCCAGTGCTTGGATTTGCTGACGAAAACCCCCGATCGACTCTTTCAGCACCAGGCAAAGGCTAAGTGCAGGAAAGGCAAATTTTGGGGCAACATGCGGCCGCTGCGCCGGAGGTGGCTTTCATCTGCCTGGAGTTCCGCCCCTGGAGTGGTTGAGTTTTTCAGTCTTTCGGGCGGTGAGGTAAAGACGGTGGGCGGTGATGACCAGGACCAGCCAGGCGGCACCGAGGGTCCAGGCCGCCAAGACATCCGTGAGCCAGTGGTGGCCCAGGAACACCCGGCTGAGTCCGATGGTCAGGGCGAAGAGGGCCGCGGCGGTCACTGTCAAGGCACGGGCCCGGCGGGAGCGGCAACGCAGGATGACCAGGTAGGCGACGATTCCGGCGATCACGAACGAGTTCAGCGAATGCCCGCTCGGAAACGAGGCGGAATACTCGTAGGGCGGCACGGCGTCGCTGAGCGGGGGCCGGGCACGGCCAATGAGCTGCTTGCCGGCGATTGTCATGAGCAGGGAGCCGGCCGCGGCGGTCACAATGAGGATTGCAGGGGTCCACGAGCGGCGCCGGAGGACCAGCACGGCGGTGGCGATCGCGGCCAGGATCGGCATCCCGATTCCTCCGCCCAGATCGGTGTAGGCAGTGGCGGCGGCGTCCAGTGCGGGGCTGCGCAAGGTCATCGCTGCCTCCAAGACCGGGTGGTCCAGGGCGCCCACCCCATCTGCTTCTGTCACCGCCTCGTACACCCCGCCGGTCGCGAAGGCCAGCAGCGATGCCGCTACCGCTCCGGCAGCGAGGATCAGGATCAGCGCACCGTACGGGCCGAGGCGGGCACTGAGGCGTTGTGCGCGGGAGGCGAGCCACCTACCGGCGGGGGTCTTCCACCGGGCCAAGTCAGTGTCACCGACGAACCGGTCGTCGGTGAGCTCGCCTTTGCCTCCGGCTGACTCGTCGTCCGACGTGCCTTGGGGGTGAACGCCCATTGTCTTCCGCCTCACATCGTGGATGGATTTGATCAGTAAGGTTACCTTCTAGGCTGTTTGATGACCGGACACCAGAGGATTGGCCTCGACCCCCGGAAGGAGCACTGAGTGGACAGTGATGCTGGCACGTGGTTCCTGAGTCGCGCTGAGCGGGGGAATCTGGCCACGGATGTGCACGCGGGCGGTGCCGGGTCTCCGGCGTGGTCGGAGGGCAACCTTGTGCGGCCCCTGGTTCATGGAGCGAGCTATTTTGCCCGACTGCATGAGGAGTTGAGTGCCCTTCAGGCGGGGGACCGTGTGTGGTTCACGGACTGGCGCGGGGACGCCGACGAGCGGCTGCTGGCGGACGGACCGACGATCGGGGACTTGCTCGCGGGGTTGGCCCGCGCGGGGGTGGAAGTGCGGGGCCTTGTCTGGAGATCCCACGGAGAGCGGGTATCGGCTCCGATGAGCGGCCGTTCCAACGAGCTCCTTAGCCGCAAGATCAACGACGCCGGCGGAGAGGTGCTGTTGGATCAGCGTGTTCGCCTGTTCGGCTCCCATCACCAGAAAATGTTCGTCATCCGCCGTCGTGAGGATCCGTCGCGGGACGTCGCGTTCATTGGCGGGCTCGACCTTTCCCACAGCCGACGGGACGACGCCGACCATGCGGGAGACCCGCAAGCGGTGACCATGGATCCTCGGTATGGGAAGCGTCCCCCGTGGCACGATGCCGCGCTCGAACTGCGTGGCCCTGTGGTTGCGGATGTGCTGGCAGTGTTCGCCGAAAGGTGGAACGACCCCCAACCACTGGACCGGCGCACCCCGTACCGGATGCTGCTGCAACGCCTGGCGCGCATGCCCCGGCACCCCGAACCGCTCCCGGCCGCTGCACCGCCGCCACCCGCGGCCGGCCCCCATGCGGTGCAGTTGCTGCGCACTTACGGGGTGAAACGTCCCCCGTTCCCGTTCGCTCCAGAAGGGGAACGCAGCGTTGCCCGCGGCTATGCGAAAGCCTTCGCCCGCGCCCGCTCGCTGATCTATATCGAGGACCAGTACCTGTGGTCGACGGAAGTCGCAGCCGGAATCGCAGCGGCCCTCGAACGGAATCCCGACTTGAACGTGATCGCCGTCGTGCCCCGCTACCCCGACTCCGATGGCCCTCTTACGGGGCCGGCAAGCCGGATTGGTCAACTTCGTGCCCTCAGGATGTTGCGCCGGGTCGCACCCGATAGGGTCGGCGTGTTCGACCTGGAGAACAGCTCCGGGACTCCGATCTACGTCCACGCCAAGATCTGCATCATCGACGATGTTTGGTTCACCTGCGGCTCGGACAATTTCAACCGCCGGTCCTGGACCACCGACAGCGAGCTCACCTGCGCCGTCGTCGACGCCGTTGCCGACAACGGGGAGCCGCCCGGCGCTGACACCGGGCACGACGCATCCGGGTCTCTGGCCCGCGGGCTCCGGCTCCAACTCTGGGCCGAACACCTGGGCTTGGACCAGGACGATTCCCGACTCCACGACCAGGCGGCGGGGCTCAAGCTTTGGAACGCCGCAGCCGGCGTTCTCGACCGCTGGCATGAAACCGGGCGCCGCTCGCCCCGCCCCACCGGAAACGTGCGGCACCACACCCCGGAACCCGTATCGTCCCTCCAACGTCTCTGGGCGGATCCGCTCAGCCACTTCGTCGTGGATCCGGACGGCCGTCCCCGCCGGCTGCGCGGCACCACCCAATTCTAGGTAGGCATGGTCGAAGCGCTCCCAGCGCGTTCGTGGCCCCCCGGACTCAGGCGGCCATCACAGCGACGGCGGATGACCGGACTGAGATGTTGACATCTGACTGTTGGGGATCGATCAGGGCCGGAAGGCGGCGGGATTGCGAGCAGCGGCGGAGCGCTTCCATGGCCGCCGGGTCGACGCTGGCCCCGCTGACGTCGATTTCAAGGGCCAGACCATGCATGAGGGCGTTGGCCCGCCTCGCGACTACATAAAGGGCGTGGAGGCTCCGGGAGGTTAGCCGTCCATGGGCTGTGATGCGGACCTGGGCACCATCGATGTCCATTTTTACGAGAAGCCGGATTTTTTCGGTCATGAGTCCTCTTCCGATCAGGAACCGCGACGCTGCGGCCCGGAACAAAGACTAAACGGAGGATGTGACGCAGGCAACAGTTACCTCCGTAAGCGGCTTAACTGAGTGCGAACCATCTCTTCCGGCTTGCCCATGGCCCTTAAGGGAATCCTGACATAGGGTTTGACCCACTACCCGCTGGCTGCCCCATTGGGTTCATATGAACGATGTGGGCGTCCGGGCATGAACTTTGAACGCGGGATCTGGCCGACGCCGATTCCCGACCGATGAAGACGTGAGGGAGAAACATGACGGTTGCCCGTGCTGGACATCGAATGGCCACGTATCGTCCCTGTGTTCCCGCAGCGCCGCCCAGGGTGCCGGCCTGTGGGCAGTGCGGTCCTGGGTTTCCTTTGACCTTCCATGAATATGTTCCCGCTGTCTATGCGGCCGACGGAAGCGGATTGCGGCCGCCGTCGGCAAGCTATAGCTGTGCAAGATGCGGTACTAAGGACAACCATCAGGTTCCCTCAGGCTGGGCACCGCCTGAGTGGCAGTGGTACTCCTGAACCGCGTCGCTTAACGCATGGAACGACGGCGGGATGCCCCGCCGTCGTCCGCGCTCACGGTGTTGCGCCATCCTTGGACAGGTAAGACAGTGCTGCGACTATGTGGGTCTGGACGCCCGTGGACAGAGACGGGTCGATCACCGGCGCGAAGAGCGGGGAGTGGTTTGCCGCTATGTCCTGGGCTACTGTCCCGCGTTCGACGGCGGCGCGGTAGGTTTCGGGATCCACACCGCCCAGGAACCAGAACGTGTACGGCACACCGAAAGCGTCCGGAATGCGGCTGAAGTCCTCGGAAGCGGTCTGTGGTGTGGCCTGGCGCACGGAGTCCTGCCCGAAGTGGGCGGAGAATGCGGCCCGGACCTTCTGCGTCACGGCCGCGTCGTTGGTGGTGAGCGGGAATTGGTCGTAGTACTCGAAATCAGGGTCTTGCGGTGATCCGGCGGCGGAACACTCGCCCCTGACTATCCGCTCAATGGCCGAGAGGACGGACGCACGGACCTGGGTGTCGTAAGTGCGGATGTTGAGCAGGAGGGTGGCCCGGTCGGGGATGATGTTCGACGTCGCTCCGGCGTTGAGCGCCCCCACAGTGACCACCGCGAAGTCGCCCGGCTTGGTCTCCCGGGAGACGATGGACTGAAGCCTGAGCACGATCGAGGAGGCCAACACCACCGGGTCAACGGACATGTGCGGCATCGAGCCGTGCGCGCCCTTCCCGTACACGGTGATCTTGAGCGAGTCCGCGGCTGAGAGGACTGGGCCGTCCGTGGTGGCGATCCTCCCCGCCGGGATCGGCATCACATGCTGGGCGAAGGCGACGTCGGGCCGCGGCACTTTGGCGACGAGTCCGTCGTCGACCATTGCCCGGGATCCGGCCCCGATCTCTTCACCGGGCTGGAACAACGCGAGGTACGTCCCGGACCAGGCTCTTCGCCCATCGGCCATGAGCTTGGCGGCGCCCAGTAGCGCAGCGACGTGCAGGTCGTGCCCGCACGCGTGCATGACCCCGTCGACGGCCGACGCATAAGGCAGCCCGGTAGCCTCGGTGACCGGTAGCGCATCCATGTCCGCGCGGGCAAGCACTGTTGGGCCGTCCCCGTTTGCGAGGATACCGACGACGCCGGTGCCCCCGATGCGGGTTACGGCATAACCGAACGCCGCGAGTTTCCCCTCGACGAGCGTCGATGTCCTATGCTCCTCGAGGCTCAGCTCGGGGTGCCTATGCAGATCGATGTACGTATCCCGGATCCAACCGAGCTCTGCTCCAAGGCTTGCCAAGACTGCTTCGCAACCGCTCATGGACCATCGCTCTCAGTAGCAGATCGGAGCGCCTGGGCGTGCCGGCGCAACCGCGAAACCCAGCATAGACCCGGAGACCGAACCAGGGGAGTGCTGTTCAGTCCCAGTGGGAGGTTCTTCGTTTCCGAAGCCGCGAGCAGGCTACTCCGCGTCGGGGCTTCGGTACTAGTCAGCGAGGATGTGGTACAGCGCTCGCCGGGTTTCGTCGATCTTTTCCATGGCGGCCGTGCGCTGTTCGTCGGTTGCGGCGAAGCGGAATTGGTGGATAACGCCCATGAGCTTTGCCACGCTCTGGTGAAACGCGGGTCCTGATCCCTCTGGATCGATGTTCCACGCATTTTCCAGCTCCTCGGCGTGCTCCGCTACATATGCCTTCCCGGCGTCGGTGAGTGTGAATTCGGTGCGCCGGCCTTCGCCGACGGGTGCAATGAGCTCCTCGTCAACGAGCTGCTGCAGCGTCGGATAGACGGAACCCGGGCTCGGGCGCCACGATCCGGACGTCTTCTCGGCGATTGTCTTGATGAGTCCGTATCCGTTGGACGGCGCTTCGGCCAGCAGGGAGAGGATAGCGAAACGAACGTCACCCTTGTTGGCCCGACGCGGGCCCCCGGGACCAAAGCCGGGACCAAACCCCGGCCCGAAGCCCGGTCCGAAACCGCGGCCTGGCCCAAACCCGCGGCCAGGTCCGAATCCGCCGTGTCCGTGGGGTCCGCGACGGCTCCGGCCGCGTCCGAAGCGTTCCATGTCTGGCCCGCAATCTGTGTGCTTGTTGTCGTGAATGCCTTTCATAACGGCATCGTCCTTTCAATGCTGTGTGGGTTGCCCTGAGGCTCGCAGTTTGTTCTGCGATACTTAACGATATATCGCTGACTGTCGTTAAACAAGACCCGATTTTGCGCGGGCTGGGCTGCGACGCCGCCCCGGGATACCCCATCGCTCCGCCGATGGCTCTATCGGAATTTAGGCTGGTCATGAACGAGATTGAGGACAACTAATGAGCGAACAACTTAAGACCATCGAGGTCGAAGAATTCCTGCCGCATTCGCCTGCCAAGGTCTGGCCGTGGAAGCGGAGAAGCTACTGCGTATTTCGTGGCGGGACGCACACTCCGGAAAGAGCCTCAACAGCACGGTGACCTGGTCAATCACCGCGGAGGACACCGGCACCCGGCTGTCCCTCGTCCACGACGGATTCAATCCCGACGAACCGAGCCACGTGGCATCGCACCGCATCATGAGCGGCGGATGGCGAAACCATGTGCTCCCGCAGCTCGGTCAGACCCTGGACGAACTCGACGGCGCCGAATCCGACAGCGCCCAACCCGACAGCTAAGGGCAAACAATGCAATTCGTCGTTTTCTACAGCTCGGATCCTTCGGCACTTCCGGGGCTCCAGGCCGTCTACCCCAGGCACGTCGAATATATGCAGGCGTTCGCCGCCGAGGGCGGCCTGATCGGGATTGGGACTTTCAACAATCCCGGCGTGAACGGTTCGATGGGCATCTTCACCAGCAAGGAAAGGGCGGAGCAGTTCATCGCAAGCGATCCTTTCGTCCTGGAAGGGCTTGCCGTACCCAGCGAGATCCAGGAATGGAACGCAGTCATGTTCAGCTCACAGGGTCCCGCCTGACATTCGGACAACTTCCGCGCACCTCACCGGCAAGTCTCCATAACAGGCTGCGGCTCGGGCTCGATTCTCCACGCGGCCCGGTGTAAAGCTGTCGCGATCCAACCCCGCAGTCGAGCCAGCCGCAGGCGTCTTGCCGGACGTGCTGGAACAACCGGTGCCCCCGGCAACGCACTGCGGCTGTCATTGTTCACGATGCTGATGACTGCGCAAGCCATCATCAACGAAAAATCCATAGTCATCTTCTTCTCATCTAAACGTGGAGCCCTGAACTGGTAAATCAGTTAGCGGCTGGAAGAAACCCGAATACCCAAAGGCGGAACCGCCGTCGTTCAAGGTTCTGTTAAAGACGCTAAGCGCTCCGGAAGACGCTGTCAGCAGCTGTGCCGCTCCCTGCTTTTCCTAGGACTGACGGGCCTACCCTCAGCGCGCGCGGCAAACAGCGGCCCTTAACGCTCAGTCGGAGATCGACGCCGGCGCAGCCAGTTCGCTTGCGGTGGTGGCCGAGGCGCTTGGTGCCGGTTCGGTGGAAGCGGACGTTGTGGGCGGCCCAGCGTGTGCGGAATTCCTCGCTTCGGGTGGCGAGTTCGCCGACCAGATCGCTTAGGCCCTTGTTGTGCGGCTGCCTTCCGGCGTAGCTGCGGGCGAGTAAAGGTCGCGGCCGCGCGGGTTGGCGGTGATGAGATCCATGCGCTCGTTCCGCACCCAGGTCGGGGCACCCGTAATCGCGTCCATGAATCGCCGGAGGCTCGGGCGGACCTGCTGCGCTGGCGTGACTGCCCGACGGCGGCGGGCCGGCCCGGGTTGCGCGGCACGGGCGAGATCGAACAAGTGGGCGATTTCGGCTTCGTCCAGCCTGAGGGCGTGGGCAATCGATTCGAGCACTTCGTCGGAGACGCCTGTGAGGTTGCCGCGTTCCAGCCGCGCGTAGTAGTCCACGCTACCTGTGCTGTGCCTGAACTGTGTCAATTCCGCCTGGCTCACAGGATCCGGATGCGTGGCACCACGCGGACGCCTAAAGGTTGGTCATCCGTTCTGCGGCGTCGTTGTAGCGACCACCCTGCACCTGGATCCTGGAGGCGGCGTCCTCGATTTCGCCCAGTTCCGCGGCGGACAATTCGACGACGGAGGCACCGATATTTTCCTCCAAGCGGTGCAGCTTGCGTGTGCCGGGGATCGGGACGATCCAGGGCTTCTGCGCCAGGAGCCAGGCCAAGGCGATCTGACCCGGCGTCGCTCCCTTGCGTTGTGCGATGTTCGCGAGCAGCTCGACGACGGCGGCATTGTGCTGGAGCGCGTCCGGCGCGAACCGGGGGATGGTACTGCGGATGTCGTTGCCGGCATCGAAGCTGGTGGCCGCGGTAATGGTGCCCGTCAGGAAGCCCTTGCCGAGCGGGCTGTAGGGGACAAAACCGATTCCCAGTTCCTCGCACGCGGCCAGCACTTCCTCCTCGGGACGGCGCCACCAGAGGGAGTATTCGCTTTGGACGGCGCTCACGGTCTGGACGGCATGCGCCCGGCGAATTGTTCCCGCGGACGCTTCAGACATGCCGAAGTGCTTCACCTTTCCGGCCTCGATCAGTTCCTTGACCGCACCCGCGACGTCTTCGATGGGAACGTCGGGATCCACCCGGTGCTGATAGTAAAGGTCGATGGCCTCGACGCCGAGCCGGCGCAGGGAGCCGTCCACGACGTCCTTGATGACCTCGGGGCGGCTACTCACGCGCCCGCTCGGTTTGCGTTCGGCGGGATCGATGTCCCACCCGAACTTGGTAGCGATCACCACTTGGCCCCTGTAGGGGGCGAGGGCTTCGCCCACGAGCTCCTCGTTGGCGTACGGCCCATAGATTTCGGCAGTGTCGAAGAAGGTCACGCCCCGGTCTACGGCCGCGCGGATCAGCGAGATCATTTCCTGCCTGTCCGGCTTGTCGCTGTATCCACCGGTCATGCTCATGCAGCCCAGCCCGACGGCGGAGACCTCCAAACCGTTGGTGCCTAGTGTGCGCTTTTCCATCGTTCGTCCTCCTGTGTTGTGAAACAAGGTCCGGCCTTGCCGTCAACACTAGGGATGCGTCGGTGCGGTCAGGGAGTCCCTGTCAGTACCTCTCTCGGGACGGAGATCCCGACGACGGCGGTCCGCCGCCGTCGGGCGAGAGATAGTGGCCGTGAACTTTGTCACATAAGCTACTAAGGGAGTAGGAAGAGGTTGGCGGTGCATCCAGAGTTGCGTGGCTTGCGATTTTTCGGCGCGCGTTGGAAGGCGCGGCCCCTTGCCTCCCAGATCCTGGTGTGGTTGCTCTGCATCCTCTTTGTGACAGTGACTTTGGGCGCGCTTCTCTACACCCAGATCAGCAACCAGACCCTTGAAGACCAGTACAGGCTCCGGGCGCTGGGGATCGCGACGACGGTGGCGCAAATGCCGGAAATCGTGACGTCGCTGGGCAACGGAGACCCGACGCATTCGATCCAGGCGATTGCGACAAAAGTCCAGTCCCAGGCACAGCCGGACTACGTCGTCGTCACCGACCGGAAAGGTGTCCGGTACTCCCACCCGAATCCAAACCTCATCGGGCAGACCTTGGAAGAACCCGTAGCGGTCCTTGACGGGCAGACCCATGTCGGAATCGACAAAGGCAGCCTCGGTGACTCAGTCAACGCCAAGGCGCCGGTGCGCGCGGCCGACGGGACCGTCGTCGGGCAGGTCTCGGTGGGAATCCTGGAGACCACGGAAAGCAGCGAGCTCGCCAAACAGGTGTTGCTGATTGCCGGCTATTCAGCCGTCGTGCTCGTGATCAGCGCCATGGGTTCAGCGCTCCTGGCGCGCAGGATCAAGCGGGTCACCTTCGATCTCGAGCCGGTGGAGATCGCGTCCCTGTTGCAGGAGCGCGAAGCCTTGCTGCACGGTATCCGGGAAGCGATGATCGGGTTCGACGACGACGGCCGGGTCACCGTCATCAACTCCGAGGCGCGCACCCTGCTGCACCTGGAGGAAAACGTGCTCGGAGAGAAGATCGAGGATCTCCTGCCCGCCGGGAGGCTTCGTTCCCTGCTGACCGGCCAGATCAGCGGTACCGACCAGATCGTCATCACCGAGGACGCCTTGCTGGTGGTGAACCGGATGTCCGTTGCCTTGGCCGGGAGGAGCATAGGTTCCGTGGTCACACTGCGGGACCGCACCGAGGTTGAGGGCCTGGTGCGTGACCTTCGCTCTGTCGAAGGCCTGATGGAGGCCTTGCGCGCGCAGGAGCACGAGTACGCCAACCGCCTCCACGTGGTGGACGGGCTCCTGGAACTCGGAGACGTGGACCAGGCACGGAATTTCGTATCGCGGATTTCGGACACCTCGCGCTCGCTCGGCGAGGGCTTGCGCTCGCGGATCGAGCCGCCGGAGCTCGCGGCCCTGCTGCTCGCCAAAATCACCGTGGCTGCCGAGCAGGATGTCGAAATCTCGGTGACGGACGACTCGCAGCTGCGCCAACCGTTCCTCGAAACGCAAGCGCTGCTGACGATCGTTGGGAACCTCCTGGACAACGCCGTCGAGATCCTCGCCGAGCAACCTGCGCCCCGTGAGGTGACCATCCAGCTGGACGATTCCTCGGGCATTTTCATTTGCGTGACCGACAATGGGCCCGGCGTTCCTGCAGAATTGGTGGGCACGATCACCGCCGACGGGTTCACCACCAAGGAACCGCGGCCGGGAATGCGTCGTGGGATAGGCCTTGCGCTGGTGAGCAGGATCGTTCACCGTGCAGGGGGCACCATGGATGTTTTCCCGGGCCCCGGGGGACGCTTTGAAATCTGGTTGCCGGAACCGCACATTGAATCCGACACCCCGGTCATGACAGGAAAATCAATCGAATGATCCGGACCTTGGTGGTCGACGACGACTTCCGCGTAGCGCGCATCCATGCCAGCCGCGTGGCCAAAATCGAGGGATACGAATGCGTCGGCGAGGCCCACACCGCGGCGGAGGCCAGGGAAGCCGTGCAGCGGCTCAAACCAGACCTGCTTCTCCTCGATGTCTACCTTCCCGATGAAGACGGAATCAGTCTGTTGAGATCCCTTCAGGGAGCCGGCGAAAAGCTCGACGCCGTCATGATCACCGCCGCCCGGGACCTCGAGACCGTGCGGGCCGCCATGCGCGGGGGAGCGGTGTACTACCTCGTCAAACCGTTTGGCTTCGAGCAGTTGCAAACCCAGCTCGAGGCCTATCGGCGCTGGCGGGAGGAAGCCGAGTCACGGACCGTGGCCGACCAGGCGACCGTGGACCAGCTCTTCAGCCTGCGCCGGACGGCTCCGCCTGCCAAAGGACCCCGGCGCCTGCCACCCACCATGCAAAAAGTCCTCGATATGGTGGTTCACTCCACGGAACCCTTGGGCGCATCGGAGATTGCGGGCAGCGTCGGCATCAGCCGCCCCACGGCCCAGCGCTATCTCAGCGAACTCGAACGCAAAGGACTTGTCGACCTGCATTTGGCCTACGGCGCCACCGGGCGGCCGGTGAATACCTACCTGCCGCGCAAGGGTTGAGGACCGGCTCGATCTGCAACCTAAGGGTTGCTCTTTCGGAACGTTAATGCAACCCTGTAGTTGCAGTAACTGACTGAAAGGAACAGAATCATGACTATGACTGCAAACCAGGCCTCCGTCGTCGATGCCGGCGAATTCACCGTGAGGCGCACCATCACCATCGCCGCACCCATCGAGAAGGTCTGGGCCGCGATCACCGAGGCCGAGCACATCGCGCGGTGGTTCGGACAGACCGCCGTCCTCGACGACGTCGCGGTCGGCGCCGGCGGTGTCTTCTCTTTCGAGGGATACGGCGCCTTCCCTGTGCGGATCGAGGAGCTCGACCCACCGCGAATGATCGCCTACCGCTGGAGCAACGACGACGCGCGCGGCATCCAGCCCGCCGAAGTCGATCCTGATCGCTCGACCGTATTCCGCTTCACGCTTGAAGCGCTCGACGGCGGAACGCAGCTCACCGTCGTCGAGACCGGCTTCGACACGACGAGCGATCCCGCGTTCAACATGGAGAGCCACCGCCAGGGCTGGGACTCGGAACTCGACGAACTGGCTGCTTATGTCGAGGGTGGGTCGTGACGACGAGCACCCTGGTTCCAGTGTTCGCCGCGCTCGGAGACGAGACGAGGTGGAGCATTCTGGCTGCCCTCGGCGAGGGCGACGCATCGGCGTCGGCCCTCGCCGGGCGGCTCCCGGTCACCCGGCAAGCGATCGCCAAGCACCTCGCCGTGCTGCAGGAGGCCGGACTCGTTGAATCGCTGCGCGTCGGCCGCGAACTGCGCTACAGGGTGCTCGGCTCGCAGCTGAGCGAAACTGCGCGCAGCCTTGACCGCATCGGCGCCGAGTGGGACCGCCGCCTGGCCGCGATCAAGCGCATCGCGGAGGGACTGTAATTCTTCGACAACGGGCGCGCCTAAGTTGAGCGTCGGTTGCGCGCTTGGTGCGCCAGCTGGATGAATCCGTAGATGAAGGCGGCCTCGATGAGCACCATCAGTCCGAGCCACAGCAACTCGCCGGTGCCGATGAAGTCGATGATTCCGACGAGGACGAGAACGGTTCCGAGGACCAGCGTGTAGACGGCGAAACCAAAGGCCACCCTTGCGCTCCGCACGCCCGTCTGGAAGCCAAAACCCAAGGGTTCTCCTCCCGGATAGCCCTGGACGCGATCGTGTCCCGCGGGCTTGAGCCTGTCGAACTCATCCCAAGGATCCTGATCCTGATCGGCCATGGTTCCATTATCCCGCGAATGGGGAGGGGTTGCTCGGGGGCTTCGTTGGCGTGTCAGGGCGCGGCCCCGGGTGTCATATTCGGGAAACGCTCGGGAAAGCCCTGAACAATGGGGCCATGATGCCCGAAGAACTGACCGCTAGCCCGCGGACCAAGGACACCGTAGCTGTTGGCGAGCAACGGCAAAACGCAGTCTCCCGAGGCTCCGCCTCGAAAGTGCCCGAGGTGACCGTCCTGTTCTGGGTAGTGAAAATCCTCACCACCGGGATGGGCGAAACTACGTCCGATTTCCTTGTCCACCGATTCGAACCCGAGATCGCTTTGGGCCTCGGGCTCGCGGCATTGGTGATCTCGTTGGTCCTGCAGTTCCGGGTCCGCCGCTACATCCCCTGGGTGTATTGGACCGCCGTCGCGATGGTCAGCGTGTTTGGAACCATGGCTGCGGACGCCGTTCACGTCGGGCTTGGCGTCCCCTACCTGGCGTCGACCCTTTTCTTCACCGTGGCGCTCGCCGTCGTTTTCCTGCTTTGGCACCGGAGCGAGAAGACCCTTTCCATCCACAGCATCACCACCCGGCGTCGGGAGTCCTTCTACTGGGCCGCGGTGCTGACAACCTTCGCGCTCGGCACGGCTACCGGAGACCTGACTGCCTACTCGCTGGGCTTGGGCTACCTCGCCTCAGGCATCATGTTCGCGGTTGTCATCGCTATCCCGGCACTGGCCCACTGGCGTCGACCGCTGGCGGCGATCCCGGCGTTCTGGTGCGCGTACATCCTGACCCGGCCACTGGGGGCGTCCCTCTCTGATTGGACCGCTGTTTCCCCCGAACGCGGTGGACTCGACTGGGGCACCGGCCCCGTCAGCCTGGCCCTCGCCGCGGCGATAGCTGTCCTGGTCACGTTTATGACGATCAATTGGAAGCGAGCGCTCAAGTAGCGCGATCCGTTACCGCTCAGTTTTCGTACTGTTGTTCGTATGTCCTGACATATTTGCGTTAATTCTGTTTCCGGTTAACCACGGATTCATGGCCCATGTCCCGCACCTTCATCTTGCCCTTGGATGGTAGTTCCTGCCCTTGGGGGACTTTTCGGTTCAAGATGAAGGAACACCATGACCAACCGCTTTCTAGCAGCGGCCGCCGTCGCCGTTGTTGCAGCCACCGCTGTGACCGGCTGCGCTCAAAGCAGTACCGCTTCTGCCCAGAACAATGGCGCCAGCGCATCCCCGGACAAGACGATCACCGTCTTCATCAGCGGGGACACGAACGTCCAGAACCTGTGGGAGAAGAGCCTTGTTCCCGCCTTCGAAAAGGCCAACCCCGGCTACAACGTGAAGGTCACCCTCGATCTGCACGGCGAGCACGATGCCCAGACCCTGGCGAAACTGACCAGCGCCACGGAGCAGAACAAGGAACCTGATTTCGACCTCGTGGATGGCGGATTCGTTTCCAAGGCTTCCGCAGCCAATCTGCTGACCTCCGTGAGCTCGCAGACGATTCCGGCACTGAACGATGTCCCGCAGGACGTCATCAAGGCCGGCGGCACGGGTGGCATCCCGTACCGTGGCTCCGCGGTGCTCCTGGCATATGACACCAAGACAGTTGCCACTCCGCCGAAGACCCTGGACGATCTGCTCGCCTGGATCAAGGCAAACCCGGGCAAGTTCACCTACAACTCGCCCAAGTCGGGAGGGTCCGGCGGCGCATTCGTTGCCACCGTCTTGGACAAGTTCGTTCCCGCCGACGCCCGCGCCAAGATGGCGGTGGGCTACGAGAAGGACCTCGAGAAGTACTGGGACCAGGGCTTCGCGACCTTGAAGGACCTCAACTCGTCCGTCTTCCAGAGCGGTGTCTACCCCAACGGCAACCAGCAGACACTTGACCTGCTCGCCAAGGGACAGATTTCCATGGCCCCGGTGTGGTCTGACCAGTTCATCACCGGCTTGACCAACGGCCAGATCCCGTCCACCGTGAAGGCCACCCAGATCAGCAACCCGTCCTTCACCGGCGGTGCCGCCTACCTCGGCATTCCCAAGTCCTCGCCCCGCCAGGAAGGCGCGCTGAAGCTTGCAAACTTCGTCCTCTCGCCGGACGCGCAGACCATGATCATCAAGGAAATGTCCGGGTTCCCGGCCATCAGCCTGGACAAACTGCCGGCTGATGTGAAGGACAAGTTCAAGGACGCAGACACCAACAACCTGCGCAAGGGCTACTTCGACCAGATGGGCAAAGACCTGAACAACCTCTGGGACCAGAAGGTTCCCGGCCAGTGACAACCACGCTTCAAAAGCCGGCGGAACTGAAACAAACAGTTCCGCCGGCTGGTGCCACCCGCCCCAAGCGACTGGGCCAGCGCGCCGTCGGGTTCTTCATGGCCCTCCCGCCGATCCTGCTGATCGCACTCTTCGTCGGCTTCCCGATCGTGCTCGCCTTCGGCTTCAGCATCGGCCTGACCGGCGGCTTGAACCACACCATCGCCACCATTGGCCAGAACGTGCACGAGGCAGACGCCTGGTGGGGAACCCTGGCCGCGTACCAAGAGATGTTCACCAACAAGCGTTTCCTCGGAGACCTTCTCGTCACGGTCATCGTGACTCTGGTGAGCACGGCAACGGTGATCTTCCTGGCCCTAGGCATTGGGCTCTATCTCAAGCTCAAGGGTGGTCGAATGGCCCGCCTCCTCTCCGGACTGGCGATCGTGCCGCTCTTCATCCCGGTGGTCATCGCCTCGTGGGCGATCCTGACGTTTTACTCCGGCACGGGTTTCCTGCGGAGCGTCTTTGCCCTCTTCGGGCTTGACTTCCCCGTGTGGGCGTTCACCATGGTCACGGTCATCATCGGCTCGGTCTGGACATCCCTGCCTTTCGCCGTGCTCATGATTTCCTCCGGACTGCAGTCCGTGCCGAACGCCATGATCGAAGCAGCCCGCGACGCCGGTGCCGGCTCCTTGCGCACGATCGTCTCAGTGATCGTTCCCATGGCCGCCGTTCCCATCATCATCGCGACGACGTTTACGGCAATAGGAATTGTTGGATCGTTCACGGTTCCGTACTTCACCGGGCCCAATTCACCGAACATGCTCGGAGTGGATATGTCCAACTACTTCTCCGCCTTTAACCAACCCCAGCAGTCGGCGGTCATGGCCTTCACTGTCTTCCTGATTGCCTCCGGAATCGCCGCGCTCTACGTGTGGGCAAACTTCCGTTCCGCCAAGGAACAGGGGAAAGTCTGATGGCTATCACTACCGCTTCCACCTCTGCTTCCCGCACCCGCCGGCCCCTCACCCTGGACTCGATTGTCCGCCGTGTGCTGGTGGGCCTGTTCGTGGTGCTCATGGTCGTCTTCATCCTGGGGCCCGTGCTCTGGCTGGGCGTCCGCGCCTTCGCCGGTAACTGGACCTTCCCTAATCTCCTTCCCGACGACTGGACGTTGCGCTGGTGGCAGGTTGTCGTCAACGACGGCGCGCTCGGCATCGCAGTGCAGAACTCCTTGTTCTTCGCCCCTTTGACGGTGCTTGTGTCTGCGATCATCTGTTTGCCCGCGGCCTACGCCTTTGCCCGCTTTGATTTCCCCGGACGCCGCTTCTTCCTGATCAGCCTGTTCGCGACCAACGCGTTTCCCAAGATGGGTCTGTTCGTCACCCTTGCGGCGCTCTTCTACGCCTTGAACTTGATGAACACCGTGCTGGGAATCCTGGTGGTGCACGTGCTGGGCACGGTGGTCTTCATGACGTGGATTCCGGCGGCAGCGTTCGCTGCCGTGCCGCGAAACCTGGAGGAAGCAGCCCGCGACGCCGGAGCCTCCAAAGTGCGCGTGTTCGCCTCCGTGACGCTCCCCATGGCGCTGCCCGGAATTATCGTCGCGGCCGTGATGTCCTTTCTGGCGTCCTTCGACGAAGCACAAGGAACGTACTTGGTGGGTGCGCCGGCCTTCATGACCATGCCCACCCAGATGTACAGCCTCGTGTTGAACTACCCCACCCAGGTGGCTGCCGTCTTCTCGATCCTGCTGGCCATCCCCTCCGTAGCCCTCATGCTCGCGGCGCACAAGCACATCCTCGGCGGCCAGCTCGCCGAAGGCTTCCAGATCAAATAGCGCCCCGCGCTCAACGTCAGACAGAGAACCCATGACAATTCATGAACCATTGACTGAACCACCCGCCAGCACAACAAAGCCGGGAACTCCGGCGTCGGGCGGTGGCCTGGCCATCCGCGGCCTCCACAAGATCCTCGGCGGCCGCACCATCATCGACAACCTCGATCTGTCGGTAAAGGAGGGCGAATTGGTGTCCCTGCTGGGGCCCTCCGGCTGCGGCAAGACAACGACGCTGCGCATGATCGCCGGCTTCCTCGAGCCGGACTCCGGCTCCATCGAGGTGGAGGGCCAGGAAGTCTCCCACTTGGGCGCGGAGAACCGCCCGAGCGCCATGGTGTTCCAGAACTACGCGCTGTGGCCTCACATGACCGTGGCCAAGAACGTCGGCTTCCCGCTGAAGCTCCGCAAGATGTCCAAGGCCGAGATCAAGGACAGGGTGGAAGCCGTCCTGGAGTTGGTCAGTCTTTTGCACCACAAGGATTCCAAGCCCGCCCGCATTTCCGGCGGCGAGCAGCAGCGCGTGGCTTTGGCCAGGGCACTCGTCCAGGAGCCGAAGCTCTTGCTCCTCGACGAACCCTTGAGCAACCTGGACGCGAAACTGCGCGTCAAAGTGCGTGAAGACATCCGCAAGATCCAGCAGGAACTGGGCATCACCACCGTCATCGTCACGCACGACCAGGAAGAGGCAATGTCCATGTCCGACCGCATCGCCGTGATGAATGCGGGCAAGATCGAGCAATACAGTACCCCGGAGGCGCTCTATGCCCGCCCGGAAACCGAGTTTGTGGCCACCTTCATCGGCAGCATGAACCGCATTGAAGGCTCACTCAACAACGGACTCATCTCCGAGGGCCCGGACATTCTCGGGATCCGGCCCGAGGACGTCATCCTGGCAGACGCGCCCTTCGCAGGTGCGGTCCCGGCGACCGTTGAGAGGGTCGTCCCCCGCGGGCACTTCCAGGAAGTGTACGTGCGCAGGGCCGACGCCCAGCTCCGCAGCTTTGTGAGCGGCGCCCTCATGCAGCCAGGTCAACAGACATATGCGGGGATCCGCAAGGCCATGACCTTCCGCGACGGACGCCTGGTAGCAGAGGCGGGTGCCGTACTTTGAGCAACACCATTGACACCAAAAGGACCCGCGCCACGGCCCATCGGGGCGATTCCAGCAAACACCTTGAGAACACGCTGCCCGCCATCGCCTCAGCCATCGACGCGGGTGCGGACCTCGTGGAAGTGGACGTCCGGGTAACGAAGGACGGGCAGGTGATCCTGCTCCACGATGCCTCGTTGCTCAGGATCTGGAGCCTCGATGCCGACGCGTCAGACGTCGACTATGGCCGGATCAGGCAACTAGGCGCGGGCGAGGAACGAATTCCGCTGCTTTCCGAAGCCCTCGAACTTTTCCGCGGCAGCCGGTCAACCTTGCTCATCGACATGGACGAGCCCGGCCCCGCGGAGGCGGCCGCCGCCGTCGTACGCCAAAGCGGGATCGACGTGGCCTGGTGCGGGAACCTCGACGGAATGCGGACCATCCGTGCCCTCGACCAGGATGCCCGGATCTGGCTGCCCTGGAGCAAACGGACCGCTCCGCCCGAAGAGCTGTTTACCGAACTAAGTCCCGAGTTCGTCAATTCCGAGCACGTGGTTCTCAGCAAGGACATGGTCGAACAGATCCACGCCGCGGGCGCCAAAGTTGCGTGCTGGACCGTGGACGACCTGGAATCCATGCGTTGGGCTTTGGGACTTGGCGTGGACTCGATTACGAGCAACCAACTGGATTTGTTGCAAAGCGCCATCGCTGAAGACCCGCAGGCGTGGGCTTCGGCCCAGGCTCCCGGGGGACTTGCCGGAGACGAGGTACTTGAGTCCCGGAAAGTCGCGTTGGAACTGGCCGAATGGGCCGTCGGGTACATGCGCGACGCCGATCGCGGACAGGTTTCGACCAAGGCGCACCCTGCCGATCTGGTCACGGAAGTCGATGTCGCCGTCGAACGCTATGTCCGCGAAGTGATTGCCGCCCGACTTCCCGGCCACACGGTGGTAGGCGAGGAAATGGGCGGAGTCGCCGTGCCCGGCGCACCGTGTTGGTACCTTGATCCCGTCGACGGGACCACCAACTACGTGAACCACATTCCCTGGACGGCGTTCTCGCTTGCCTTGGCTGTGGACCGCAAACCCGCGGTGGCCGTCGTCGCAGATCCCTGGCGTGGCGAGATTTTCGAGGGGTGGGCCGGTCATGGTGCCTGGCTGAACGGAAAGCCGCTTTCGCTGGCTCCTGCGGAAGTTTCGACGGCGGCCCTGGCCGGAACGGTGGTGGCGACCGAACTCGCCGGGCACTTGCCGTGGCCCGGAATGCTGGAACTGCTCGCCGAGCTCGGCGAACGGCACAGCATCATGCGGATCATGGGTTCGGCCACCATGACGGTGGTGGGTGTAGCGGCCGGACGTGGTGCGGGGGCAATCATCGGGAGTTTCAGCCCGATCGACCACCTGGCCGCGACGCTCGTTGTTCAAGAGTCCGGGGGCATCGTCCTCAATTCCGAAGGCGAGATGGACACGTTCCCGGAACAGGGCGGGGTGCTTGCTGCCCGTCCGGAATACTCTGCCGAACTTTACGAACTGTGGAGCCAGGCACATGCCGACGCCGGCAAGTGAGCTCCTCGCCGACTCTATTTCCGGCCTTGACCGGCGGAGCCGCTTCGGACTGGTTAAGGAGATCCCCCTCGACTTTCCGACGCACCACCCGCAGGGCATGGCCTTCGCCAGAGGGCTGACGTTCTTGTCGTCCGTTGAGATCCTCGAAGCGCCGCGCCCTGCGGCGGATCCGGCGCGGCGCACTCCCGGGCGGGGAAGCGGGCACGTCTTCGTCCTCGGCGAGGGCGGCGAATTGATCCGCGATATCCCGGTTGGCGCGGGCAGCGTCTACCACCCGGGCGGTATCGATTTCGACGGCGACCACGTGTGGGTTTCCGTTGCTGAGTACCGCGCCGGGAGCAGAAGCATCGTCTATACGATCGAGCCGGACACCTTTGAGGTCCGCGAGCGGTTCCGCGTGGATGACCACGTCGGTTGGATCCTCCGCGACCCCGGACTGGACCTGGTGTTCGGCGGAAGCTGGGGTTCCCGGCAGCTCTTCACCTGGGATACGGACGGCCGCCTGGTGGATCAGTGGGAGAACCCCGACCACTTCGTCGACTACCAGGATGCCCAACTCCTGGGTCCGGGCCTCCTGCTGTGCAGCGGGATTTCCCTGTTGCTGCAGGCCAATGGCACTGCCCTTGAACTCGGGGGACTGGCCCTGGTGGAGCCGCTACGGAAAAGGATCGCTTGGGACGTGCCCATCAGCGCGTTCAGCGGTGCCGGCCACGTCATCACACGCAATCCTGTCACCGTCACCGCAGATGAATCCGGGCTGCTGATTCACGCGGCGCCGGATGACGGCGACGACGACGGCGGCACACGGATACTGAGCTACAGGATCATTTAACACGGCCGTGACAGACCGGAAACCGGTCCTGAACGGGGCCTCGATACCGTGGCCGCATGATCGTATCCATTATGTCCAAGGTGAGCGCCTGGATCGAAGCTGCCTACTTCTACGACGCCGCCGAGCTGGGGGCTTCCGGAGCCACTGAAACCACCCGGTACGGTTGGCTCCCGGCCCTCAGCGGCGTGGCCATTGCCGACGCCCAGGCCAGGAAAATCCGCGCTATGGAGTAGTTAAAACCCCGGGATTCCGGGGTTTTCACTTAGCCAAATGTCTTGTTGAACACACTATTCGTTGATGGCGTGTACTATGCCCTAAACTGCTTCACTGAGGTGCCTGAAATGGCACTATGCAGCAACGAAAGTGAACCACAACAATGGCTACCGATTACGACGCCCCACGCAAGACCGAAGAAGAGTCTCCCGCCGAATCGCTCGAGGCCCTTCAGGCGTCGCGCGGCTCCGGTGCCCAGACTGCTGTCATCGACGTCGACGAGAACGACACAGCCGAGGGCATTGACCTTCCGGGCGCCGATCTGTCCGGCGAAGAACTGACTGTCATCGTTGTCCCGGAGCAGTCCGATGAATTTACGTGTTCATCGTGCTTCCTGGTCCGTCACCGGTCGCAGATCGCACTGGAAAAGAACGGCCTCAAGTACTGCCGCGACTGCGAAGGCTAAACCCCGCACGCAAAGCAGCCCCGCCCGACTGGAATCCAGCAACACCAAACCAGCCGGGCGGGGCTTTTGCTTGCCTGCGGGAGCCAGCGCTCCGGCGACGCGGCTAGCCCTTCGCCGGGGTCGTGGTCGCGTGGGTGCTCACGCGGCGGCTTGTAGTTCGGTGACGCGGGCGTATTTGAGGGCCTTGGCGTGGTGGCGTAGTTTGCGCCGGTGCTGTCTGGAGTGTGGTGCCGCGGTATCGGGTGGGTCTGTGCTGCTTGACCCTGTGCCTGGTGGATTGCTGCCTGGCGGCCCGGTTCCGGGTAGGGGTGGGGCTGTTGATTGGTAGGTGTGTCCGGTGGGGGTGCGGATGTCGAGGACATGCCGTGTCCCGGGGCCGGTTTGTGCTGTCCGGGTTTGTGCTGTCCGGGTTTGTGCTGTCCGGGTTTGTGCTGTCCAGCCGGGGAGTTCTTTGGTGTGGTTGCAGGCTTCGCATAGCCCCGTCCCGTTGGCCAGGCTGGTGGTGCCGCCGTGGTGCCAGGGGATGATGTGGTCGATGTGCCTGATCGGTGCGTCGCAGTAGGGCGTGCGGCAGGTGTCGTCGCGGGCTTGGATGAAGCGCCGCAGCGCGGGCGGGAAAAGCCGCGCCCTTGAGTCGGCGGCGACGAGGTCCCGGTTCCGGGGGCGGTGTAGAGGCGCCGGAGCCAGAGCTTGAGTTCTTGGCCGGCTTCGGCTATGCCGTGGTTCCGGGCGAGCAGTGTCCTGGCCCAAGCTGCGGGCACGATGCCGTAGCCGGGGAGCCGGGCCGGTTCGGCATCGCCCTGGAACAGGGTGCGGTCGGTCATGACGAGCTGAACCTCGATCCCGCTGATCCCTGCGGGGGTGCCGGTGACGCGTTCGACCAGGGTGTCGGCCATGACCTGCCCCCGGGACCGGGTCTCCCCGGAGGGGCGGAGGGTGTCGGCGTGCCGAGACAGGGCCGCGTGCACGGCGACGCCTTGGGCGACGGGGAGCAGGGCGGTGAGGTAGGCCATCGTGTCCGGTGCCGGGCGGAGGCTGACGTGCCGTTCGGCGGCGGCGTGGCTGGCGCGCTGGGTGACCGAGCGGGGGTCCCGCCGGTAGGCCGCGGTCCGGGCCGCGGCGATGATGGCCTTGTCTCCGGCGCCGTCGAAGGTTCCGGTGTCGGCGGCGAGTTCCTCGTCCACGGCGGAGCGGTCTTCGGCGTTCAGGCAGGCCGTTTCCTTCACCAATAACGTGGCACGCCATTCGTTCAGCTGCCCGGTGTCCAGGGCGGCGAGGGTGTGCGGCATTTCCGTGACGAGGGCCTTCGACAGTCCAAAGAGCCGGGATCCGCGGGCGGGGGATTCCCGCCGGGCCAAGGCAATCTGGGCTCCGACGCCGCGCCCGCGTTCCTCGGCCGGAACACCCAGCTCTTTCTCGGCGCTGCGCTGGGCGGCATCGAACGCGACGGCGATCCTCGCCTGCGCCCCCGCGGCCGCGGACTTCAGATCCTCAAGGGCACGCAACTGGCCAATCAATTCCGTGCGGTCAATTAGTTCGGCGCGCTCGGCAAGTCCGGTGCCGCCGGCTTCGGGCCGGAACGAGGCAACGGCATCGATCAAATCCCGCACCCGGATGCCCGGCACGGCAGCATCCGGAACAGCGCCGCCCGAGGGCGCGCCCGATCCGATCAGCTGTGTTCCCCGGTTCCCGGTCATAAACCAAGCATTTCAGGGACCTACGACATTATTAGGCCGAAGGAACCAACCCGATCGAAAGAACCTAGAAAATTAGAAGAAATTTGTTGGGACAGGCTATCGATAGTGATTCTGGTTTGTCCGTACTTGCACCGCGCAGAAGCCACCGCTCCGGCGTCGTTATCCGTGATAACGAACGGAGGCGCGAAACGGCCCCGAAACCCTGTAAAACCGCGGAAACCAGGCGGCTGAATCACGTCCTCGTGACCCTTCGCGAGGTCCGCTAACAGTTGGGCGCCGAAGCGGATACGAAGCTCCTGAAAGGGCCCCGACGCTCTTACGCTTGAGGTATCGGATCGCTCAAATATTCAAGGGGAGAGGGCCCTGGTGAGAAAGTTTCATGCGTGGTTGGCGGCCTTGGTAGTGGCCGCCGGGCTTGGTCTCGTGGCTCCGGGGGCGGCGTCCGCAGAGCCGTATTGCGGGATCGTATGGGGATCGTTGGCGAAGTCCAACCCGGCGCTGACCCAGGCACAAGTGGTGAATGTCAGGACGGGCCAGCAAATCTGCTTTGACCGCCTGGTGATCGACCTGAACGGTGCTGTTGCCGGCTATTCAATCCGCTACGTTCCGCAGGTACTGCACGACGGCTCTGGACTTCCGGTCGAGCTGAGGGGCAACGCGTTCCTGCAAGTCACGGTCAACGCCCCCGCGTACAACTCCGGCGGCAATGCCACGTATAACCCGGCCGACAAGAACGAGCTGACGAACGTCTCGGACTACAAGACGTTCCGGCAGGTGGCTTACGCGGGCAGCTTCGAGGGATACACGAGCCTTGGCCTGGGTCTTCGCGCCCGGCTTCCCTTCAGGGTCTTCACGTTGGCTGGTCCGGGAACGGGTTCGCGCCTGGTGATCGACGTCGCCCACATGTGGTGAGCGGCCCGCCGGAACGCAAGCCACCCTTCACACCACAGAAGCCCTGCTCCGGGTGATTCCGGAACAGGGCTTCTGCGGCACTGAAGGCTTCTGCCGCGCGGAGGGCTACTCGGGAACCACGAGTGCCGGAGTGTCCTTGCGGAGGGTCTCGCCGCGGAAGAAGCCGGGGCGGACGCGGGCCATGACCACCATCACGACTGCTCCGAGGGCCAGAATGCCCACGCCGATGATGAACACGAGGCCGACGCCGAAGATCTCGGAACCGCTGCCGAAGTCCGGAGACCAGCTGTCCACCGCCGTCTGGATGAAGACGAGGGTCAGGACGACGCCACCGATCACCGGGAAGAGCAGGCGCATGAAGAAGTTGCGGACGCCGCTGAACACGCTGTGCCGGAAGTACCAAGCGCAGGCAAAAGCGGTCATTCCGTAGTAGAAGCAGATCATCAAGCCCAGGGCAAGGATGGTGTCATTGAGGACGTTCTCGCTGACTACCTTCATGATGGCGTAGAACCCTCCGGAGATAGCCCCGGCAACGATGGTTGCATAGCCCGGAGAACCGAAGCGCTTGCTCACGGTGGAGAACTTCTGCGGAAGGGCGCCGTAGTGACCCATGGCGAGCAGGCTACGGGCGGGGGAAGCCATGGTGGACTGCAGGGACGACGCGGTGCCTGCGAGTACGGCCAATGACATCAGGATGGCCAAGGGACCCATGACGGGGGAAGCCAACGCGGCGAAGATATTGGACTGGTTGTCCGGGTTGTTGAGGCCGATGCCGTCGCCACCAACGCCTGCGACCATCATCGTTGCGACGATCACTGCGACGTAGAGTCCCAGGACGGCGATCGCCGTGGTGGTTCCGGCCTTGCCGGCAGTGCCCTTGCCGCCCTTGGTCTCTTCATTGACCGTCAAGCAGACGTCCCAGCCCCAGTAGACGAAGACCGCCAGGGACATGCCGGCAGCGAACTGCTCGAAGCTGCTGATTTTCGTGGGGTCGAACCAGTCCCAGCTGAAGGCGATTGCCGTGGGGGTGTCGCCGGAGGAGGCGTGGGTGAGGGCCATGACGATGAACACGCCCAAGACCACTACCTGGAATCCCACCATGGCGTACTGGACGAGTTTGGTGGCGTGGAGGCCTCGGTAGCTGACCCAGACAGCCAGCGCCACGAAGGCAAGGCATGTGGCGATGTTCAAGGCCTTGTTGGTGGTGAGGTCGGCAAGATCGGGATTGCCGAAAACCTGGGCGAGGAAGAGGTAGAAGAAGTCCACCGCGACGCCTGCCAGGTTGGAAAGGACGATGATGTTGGCGGCCAGCAGCCCCCAGCCGCCCATCCATCCGATGAACGGGCCGAAGGCCTTGGTGGCCCACGTGAAGGTGGTGCCGCTGTCGGGAGAGTCTGCGTTGAGCTCCCGGTAGGCGAATGCCACGAGGATCATCGGGATGAAGGCGACGATGAAGATAGCAGGCAGTTGCAGGCCCACCGCGTTGACCGCCGGGCCCAGTGAGCTGGTCAGGCTGTAGGCGGGTGCCACGGAGGAAATACCAAGGACGACGACGGCGAGGAGCCCCAGCTGCCCCGTCTTGAGTCCTTTGCCGCTGATGCCGTGTTCGGTGCCGGCGGGATCGTGGGCCTCCACGGTCTTCCTTGTGCTTGGGCGGGTTATTTGAGTCATGTGCTTGGCTCTTTCTAGATGGCCGAGAGGTGTCGCTGGGTGATGCCGGGGCATCCGGTCATGCAGATTGTTCTCTAGTGAGACGGGAGTCACTAAATGAATGACGTTCATTTAGTATGAACGCGGACAAGCCCTGGCGCAAGTGTTATTCCCAAACAATTTTGGTTCGGGGTTGATCATCTGAGCGGGCGTCTGCCGGAAACGGCCCAAAGGTGAGCGAGGTTGACCACTATCAGGGTGTTTGCGAGCTCAGCCCAGTCCGGGCCCAGATCCTCCAGTGTTGTTCGGGTAAGGGCTGGCGCATAGGGCCCTTGCGCGCTTCACCAACCGCCAACTCGGGCGCGGCCCAGTTGGGCGCCCCGGGCGACGCCGGACTCGGTACCTTGACTGCCTGGGCCCTGTAGATGTCCAACGTGGACCTCTCCCAGGAATTCACCAACCTCATCGTGCCCCAGCGCGGCTTCCAGGCGAACGCCCGCATCATCACGACCTCGGACAAGGTTTTGCAGGAGCTGACGAACCTGAAGCACTAGGGCTTGGGGGTGCTTGGCGTGACGCTGCCCATCCGTCATTGCGGCATGCGTTAGAGTCCGGCGACCCCGTTCGGAGTGCCGACGCCCGTGGGTCCGTCCCATCCGGCGCCGGAGAGGCACCATTGGCTCGTGGAACAGCTGCCCGTTGAACCCGAGGCGACGTCATTGAATTTCCCTGAGTTTGTGTACGGGAGGGAGTTGGCCAGCGTCGTGGAGCCGCCCGAGTTTCCGGAAAGCGCATACATGGCCGCGATCAGGGGTGAAGACAGGCTCGTGCCTCCATACTGGGCCCATGACGAGGTGGTGCTGCTACTCGGCGCATAGACTGCCAATCCGGTCTGCGGATCTGCGACGGCGGCGACGTCTGCTGAGGCGCGCTTTCCGCACCCCGTGCCGAACGTGGCCGCTGCCGGCAACGCGGCATTGACACTTGAGCAGCCTGATCCCGAGCCGGACCAGGCAGACTCACCCCACCCGCGTGTACTGGTGTTCTTCACCAAGGATGTGCCTCCCACCGCGGTGACGTAACTCGAGGAAGCGGGGTAGGACGAGCCGGAGTACCCGTTGTCACCGGTTGACGCCGTCACGGCGATGCCCGGGTGGTTGTAGTACGCGCCGTAGCTGGAGTCTGCCGAATCCCCGCCGCCGTAACTGTTGGAAATCGCGACGACCCCTGGCTGTTTGGCGGCCGTTGCCACGGCTGTACCAAGATTGGTGATACTGGCTGTTGTCGCTTGCACCACGAGGATCTTGCAGTCCGGGCAGGCTGCCGAGACGGCGTCGACGTCGAGGGCGGTTTCGTCGGCCCAGCCGGAATTGAACCTGGGCAGCTTGTTGCCGCCGTTTTGGTCCTTAATAGTGAGGCAGCCGTTGCTGACCGTGCATGCCGGAAGGCCGAACTGTGAGCGGTAGACGCCGAGATCGCGTTCAAGGTTCGGATACCCATAGGCATCTACGACTGCGACGGTTCGGCCGCCGGACGTGAGGCCTGTGATGTTGTACGCGCTCTGTATATCCGCAGGGGTCTTGCCGGTGGCGGGTGGCGTGCTCGAAGCAGGCTTGGATTGTCGTCCTTGCGCCAGCGCCGTAGCCGGGGCCATTGAATCATCGACGTATTTGAGCGCAAAACACGACGCATCGCCGCTTGGGACATCGGGGCATACCCTCTCCGCATGCCAATTGGCGGACGGAGATGGTTGAGCAACTGCCGCCGGTACCGTCGCTGAGAGCGCACTCATCAACAGCAGCAACGCCCCGGAAACGCTAAGAATCTTCTTCACGAAACCTCCCTGAGGATCAATAAGATCCGCGGTGGCAAAACAGCCAACGCGGCGCGACCAGCTTTGCACCAAACACCACACTTGTCACCCACGTCACATCCGCCCCCGCGGCCGACAGCTCGGCCAAAAGATTACCGGTGGTTAGCGTGATGAGGGCTGTGGATGTGTTCGCGGTGGAAGCCGAGCCCGGCGACCCGGCCCAGGAGCCGTTTGAGCGGTGGCACGTGAACCAGTGCCAGGATCGGGCGAGTTTCGGATTCGCCGGGCATCTCTAGCTCACCTCATCGACCGGGTGAGGCCGTCGAGGATGAGGTTTAGCCCGAAGTCGAATTCGTCCCCGAAGTCGTAGCCGGGCTTGAGGACGTGTTCGGTGGCAATCTCCATCATGTGGGGGTATTGCCCGGTCGAAAAGCGTTCAACGATCGGCGCTGTGATCTCCGAGGCGGTGTCCCGGCCGTCAAAAGGCAGGGCGGCTTCCTGTAGCGCGAATCCGTAGATGTAACTGTCGAGCAGGGCGTAGGCATGGGCTGTCATTTGAACGGAAAAGCCCGCTGCCCTCAAAGTCGCCAGCGTCGCTTCGTGATGGCGCAGGTTCGCTTCGCCTGGGGAAGAACGGCTCTCCAACAGACCGACCGCCCACGGATGGCGTTTGAGCGCGCTGCGCACTGCGTGCGCCCGTCGGTACATTTCCTCCCGCCAATCGCCCTCGGGGGAGGGTGATTCGATTTCGCTGAAGACCATGTCTACGATGCCGTCCAGAATCTCATCCTTATTGGCCACGTAGTAATAGAGCGACATGGGTTTGGTTCCCATGCTCTGGGCGAGCGAGCGGATGGTCAGCGCTGCGATTCCGGACTCGTCGGCGAGTTCCACAGCGCAGCCGAGCACCCTTTCGCGGCTCAGCGGAAGGCGCCGCTGCGGGAGGGGCCGTGCAGTGTCCGGCATTGTGACTCCTTGGGCTCTAGCGATTTAGTACAGGGCTCTAGCGATTTAGTACATTGTACGATAATCTTTTTAGTACAGCGTACGAAAAGCTGCACACCCCATTGACTGGAAAGGAACGGCCATGACCTCTGCTCAGCATGCTGCGGAGACTCCGATTTCGGGCGGTTCGCCCGCGGCGCAGCCGGATGCGTCGGTCACGATGCGAGCCATCGTGCAGGAGGCTTACGGTTCCGCCGACGTCCTGCACATGGCGCAGATCCCCACGCCGAAGATTGCCGAAAACGAGGTGCTGGTTCGGGTCCATGCCGCAGGCCTGGACCGGGGAACCTGGCATGTAACCCGGGGCCTGCCCTACGCGCTGCGCCTGGCCTTCGGCATCCGAGCCCCGAAAAACCCCGTCCCCGGTCTTGACTTGGCCGGCACGGTCATGGCGGTCGGAGCGGCAGTGACCCGGTTCGCCGTCGGCGACCACGTCTTCGGCGTCGGGAAGGGCACTTTCGCTGAGTACGCGACGGCCCGCGAAAGCCAGCTCGCGCTCAAACCGGCGAACATCAGTTTCGAACATGCCTCGGTGGTCCCCGTTTCCGCTTGCACTGCGCTGCAGGCTCTGCGCGCCGCGGGCCAGATAGCGCCGGGACACAAGGTGCTAATCCTTGGCGCCTCTGGGGGAGTGGGCAGTTACGCTGTTCAGCTCGCCAAAGCGGCCGGGGCCGAGGTCACGGGCGTTTGCAGTACGGCCAAGATGGACCTCGTGCGCTCGCTCGGCGCCGCTCACGTCCTCGACTACACGAAGCAGGACTTCGCCGACGGCACAGAACACTACGATCTGATCCTGGATATCGCCGGGAACCCCACACTGGCTCGCCTCCGCCGGGCACTCACCCCTGCCGGCACGGCCGTTATCACCGGCGGCGAAGAAGGCGGCTCCTGGACAGGCAGTATCGACAGGCAATTCAGGGCACTGGCGCTGTCCCCGTTCATCAGCCAGCGGCTGACAACGGTCATGGCGACGCAAGGCGTTGCAGACCTCGAATACCTTGCCGGGCTCATCGACGCCGGAACCCTCACCCCTACTGTCGACCGCAGCTATCCGCTGGAGCAGGTTCCGGAGGCCATGCGCTATTTCGACGCCGGCAAAGTGCGGGGGAAAATCGCGGTCACCATCAAAGGCATCCACGGCAGCTGAAACAGGCACTGGCAGTACAGGGTATGACAGGCACTCCCACGCGGACGCGGGGACTGGTTTTCTTGAATCAGTCCCCGTTTAGCGAAAGGAAGACACTATGAAACTCGTTCCTCCTACCCCCACGGCCAAAGCCCCGCAGGAGAGGTTCGCGGGAGACGTCTACCTCAACTCACTCCACAACGGCGAGGCGCCCTCGCGTCTCGTGGCGGCGATAGTCCGCTTCACCCCCGGCGCCCGTACGAACTGGCAACGAGGCCGCCGTCGGCGCGGCCATCAAGAACAGCGGCATCTCCCGCGACGAACTCTTCATCACCACTAAGCTCTGCGAGTGGCGCGCCATGCAGGAAATCCACAAGGACGGCCTCGCCCGTGCAATCGGGGTCTCGAACTTCCACCTGGACCGGCTGGTGGACCTCATCGACCACAACGAGATTGTCCCGGCCGTCAACCAGATCGAGACCCACCCCTTCCACCAGCGTGGCGCCGACCAAGCAATGATGCGCGAACGCGGCGTCCAGATCGAGTCCTGGGGACCATTCGCCGAAGGCCGGAACGCATGGCCCAGAACCTCGATGTCTTCGACTTCACCCTCGCGGACGAACAGATGAGCCAGATCGCCACCTTGGACACCGCTACCAGCCTCTTCTTCGACCACCGCGACTCCGCTCAAACCCCGGAATCCTGAGCTCGCGGGCCGACTCGAGGCAACAAAAACCTGCTCTTCGTGACGCCTGGACAGCCCGTACCAAACATCGAGTTCCCGCCCCGCCCACTTACGGCAAACTTGCAGCTTCTGTCCGGTTCCCGCACTGTGTTCCGGTCCTATCCTGAGGGGGTGGAGCAGAATACGGAGACTGGGGCGGCTTCGCGGGAAGACCGTGAGTCCCACTTCAAGGTGAGCCGGCGCGGCTTCCTTAGCGGGGCCGGGATGGCAGGCGCGGGATTGCTCGCGGGACTCGGCATCGCAAGGACGGGTATGTTGCCCGGGGGCACGGCCCCGGTCAGCGCGGCTACACCGACGCCGACGGCGTCACCCTCGCCGTCGGCGAGCAGCACGGCTTCCGCCCCTGCGATCCGTAGCTTCGTTTCCACGGCTTTGACCGCTGCCCGCGTTGCCAGCTGGGCTACCGGTCCTACCGGGGCAGGCCTGCTGTTCGTGGGACCGATGGGCCACGGCACCAACGGGCTGATCATGGACAACCACGGTGAACCGATATGGATGGAACCGACAGGTTCCGGCGTGACGGACCTTCGGGTACAAGCCTTCGAAGGCCAAACGGTTTTGACTTATTGGACTGGAATCGGAACCGGTGGACACGGTGCAGGAAAGGGCGTCGTCAAGGACGTCCACTACCGCACCGTGGCCGAAGTCAACACTGGCAACGGGCTCCAAGCGGATCTGCACGAGTTCACCATCACCCCCGCCGGGACGGCGTTGATGATCTCCTACCCGACTGTCCGGCATGACCTGACGTCGGTGGGCGGACCTGCACAGGGCTACATGTTTGATTGCCATGTCCAGGAAATCGGCATCCGTTCCGGCAAGGTCCTCTTTGACTGGACGGCCTCAGTCCACATCGACCTGACTGAGTCCTATGTGCGCCCGTCTGACAACCCCAAGGCCGACGGCTCCGACGCCACGAAAGCGTTCGATCCGTTCCACCTCAATTCCGTGGACGAGAGCGGGGACGCACTCCTTGTTTCGTCCCGCCACACGCACACCGCATATTTGATCGGCCGCTCGGACGGGAAGATCCGCTGGCGTTTGGGCGGGAAACGCAGCGACTTCTCGATGACGCCGGAGTCTGTCTTCGCTTGGCAGCATGATGTTCGACGCCGGCCCAACGGGATCGTCAGCATGTTCGACAACCATTACAACCAAGGCACCACCGGGACATCGCGCGGGCTGCTCCTCGCCGTTGACGAAAAGGCGCGCACCGCCGTCGTCAAGCAGGAGTTCAGCAGGGGCGGCCACCGGGGCGACGCCGAAGGGAACCTGCAGTTCCTCGATAACGGGCACGTCCTGGTGGGCTGGGGAGCGGACCCCGCCGCCACCGAATTCACTCCCGATGGGAAAGCGGTATTCGAGGCGACCGGACTGGGCGATGCCTCTTACCGCACCTACCGCTCGCCGTGGACGGGCCGGCCGGACACCGTCCCCGACCTGGCCGCGGTGCCCGGCAACGGGTCCACGATGCAGCTCTACACCAGCTGGAACGGCGCAACCGAGGTTGCCAAGTGGAGGTTCCTCACCGGAACCGGTCCCGGGTCCATGTCCGAAGCAGTGACGGTTCCGCGTCGGGGCTTTGAAACGTCGACGGCGGTGGCCGCCGCGCCGAGGGCCGCCGTCGAGGCTTTGGACAAGTCCGGCAACGTTCTGGCGGCGTCCACGGTCATCGCCACTGCCTGACCCCCGTCTAGAACGGAGCTACGGCAGGATGTGTTCGTGCGCGGCGGCCTCCAAGGCCTCGGCCTCTGCCTTGGCCAAGCGGGTCTCTGCCTCCACGTCGATACGCCGGGTCATTAGCCAGTACAGCCCAGCGGAGACGGGGAGTCCAATAAACAGCGAGATATCGGCGCCGTCAAGGGCATGGGCTATGAACCCGACGAAGAGCTTACCGGCGGAGAAGAAGGGGATCATCAGCACAAAGCCGACGAGGTAGGAGATGATGCCAGGCCAGCCCCAGCGTCCGTAGATCCCGTCCGGCTTGAAGATCTCTGCGATGGCGTAGTGGCCCTTGCGGACGATGAAGTAGTCGGTGAGGTTGACCGCCGTCCACGGAATGAAGAAGTACAGCACCAGCAGCAGGAAGTCGTTGAAGTTGGCCAGGAAGTCGGACGAAGCAAGGTTCGCCAGGACCACGGAAATGAGTGCGGTGATGGAGATCGTGATGATCCGGAGCCTCAGGGTAGGCCGGATCTGCCGCACGCTGTCGATGGACGATATCAGGGTCAGCGAACCGCCGTACATGTTCAAGGCGGTCACGGACAGCAGACCCAGGGCGGCGACGAACAACGCGATGCCACCGAATCCGCCGAAGAGCTGGTCGGCGGTGGATTTGATCGAGCCGATGGTTTCGAAGTTTTCCCCGGCGGCGGCGCCGATGTACGCGCCCAGGAACATCACCCAGATACCGCCGAGGGCACTGCCCCAGAAAGTCCACCGGAAGGTGCCCCTTCCGCTGGACGGCGGAAGGTAGCGGGAGTAGTCCGAGACGTAGATGGCCCAGGAAATCTGGTAGCCGGCCGCGACCCCCAGCTGGCCCAGGAACGGCACCAGATGGAAGTCGGCCAGGTTGTATGCGCCGGCAGGGATGACCAGCTTCACGGCTGCAATGGTGAGCAGCGCCAGCATGATGATGGTCAGGTAGGTCAGGTAGCGCTCAAAGGCGTGGATGAGGTCGTAGCCGAACAAGGCGATGACCACGGCAATAATGGTGACTACCCAGAACCACAGGTTTTGGGACCCGACGTTGACCGATTCCTGGATGGCTTGGCCGGCCAGGATGGTGTTGAAGATGTTGAAGCCGGCGTACTGGAGGTAGGCGAAGAGCCAAACCAGCAGGGCGCCGATGTAGCCGAATTGCGGCCGGGACTGGATCATCTGCGGCAGTCCGAGTTGGGGGCCCTGCGAAGAGTGCGCGGCCATGAACAGCGTGCCGACGAGCACCCCGATGGCGATCGCGAGCAGCGACCAGATCAGGTTGCCGCCGGTGGTGATGCTGATCAACCCTACGGCCAGGGTGGCGATCTGGGCGTTGCTGACGAACCACAACGGCCCGATGTGTGAGACCTTGCCGTGCCGCTCGTTCAGCGGAACGTAGTCGATCGACCTGACCTCCAGTCCGCGGCCCGATCCTTTGTCCGTCGTAGTGCTCATGGCGTTTCTCCTCCGATGCGTGGGTGCATCTTGACTTTGGTTTAGCACAGAGTTGGGCGGCCTAGAAGAGACCGCGGGATTCCTAGACGAGCCGGTGGTGCCGCCATGTGGGGAACTGGTCCCGGGCAGCCTGGACGGCATCCGGTGAAAGGTCCAGCGTCGCGGTGGCCGGCTCCGTGCCGAGGCTATGCAGGACAGTTCCCAGTGGGTCAATGAGCATGCTGTAGCCGATCGACACCGGCGGAATCTGGGAGACCGCCGCCACGTACACGCCGTTCTCTATTGCCCGGGCCTTGGCCAACGTGGCCCATTGCTCGGTCTTGGCTGTGCCTGGAACCCAGGACGAGCAGACGAGGAGCACCTCGGCCCCGGAATCGGCCAGGATGCGCGCCAGCTCGGGGAAGCGCAGGTCGTAGCAGGTCATCAACCCGAACGTCATCCCGCCGCAGGAAAAAGTGACAGGCACTGGCTCAGGCGCGGGTTTGATGTAGTCCGATTCGCGGAATCCTTGGCAGTCAAACAGATGGATCTTCCGGTAGCTGGCAAGGCGGGAACCGTCCGGACCGATGGCTACCAAGGTGTTGAAGGCGCGGTCTGTTTCCTCGGGTCCGTCCCGTTCCCCGGATCCGTCCCCTTCTTCGGATGCTTCCAGGAGGCCCGCGACGACGGCGATCCCGTAACGTGCAGCCGTCGCCTGGAGCTTGGCAGCCACCGGGCCGTCAAGGGGTTCAGCCATGTCCACGAAGCTCTGGTCCATCCGGCTTTTCTCATACGTCGAGTACTCCGGGAACACAATGAGGTCAGAGCCCTCGCCGGCGGCCCTGGCACAGTAATCCGCGATGAGGTCGAGGTTACGGTCGACGTCCGTGCCGGAATCGATCTGGGCTAGGGTGATGCGCACGGCAGTCCTCATTTCTCTGTGTTCCGGCAGCACGCTGTGACCTGTCGTCACACCAGGGCGGCTTCCTTTTCCTCCATCACCATCTCCGGCGGTGCCTTCCGGAACCCCTTGGTGATGATGCCCAGCACCACGACGCCGACGCAGAGCCAGATCAGCCCCAGCGTGATGGCATTCGAGTCCAGCTGGGAGAGCAGGAAACCGTCGATGATGGCTCCCACCGCCGGCATGACCACGTAGAACAATACGCTGAGCCGTTGCCCCGAACGTCGTTGGCGCAGGTAGTAGGCAATGACCGAGACATTGACGAGGGTGAAGGCCGTAAAGGCGCCGAAGTTGATGAACGACGTCGACGTGGCAACGTCCAGGAACATGGCGACGAGCCCCACCGCGCCGGTAATGACCAGGTTGAATACCGGTGTGTGGAAGGACTTGTTCAACGCCCCGAAGATCTTCTTCGGCAGGACTGAATCCCGGCCCATGGCGTAGAGCAGGCGTGAGGCGCTGGCCTGTGCCGCGAGCCCGGAAGCAAACTGGGACACCACGAGTCCCGCTAGGAAGACGGCGCCGAAAAACTGTCCGCCGATCTTCAACGCGATGTCCGACGCCGCCGACGCTGAATCGTCGAACACTCCGCCGGGGTGGATCAGCTGGGTCGTGTAGGACACGACAACGAAGATCGCGCCGCCGATGAGTGCGACGAGCATTATCGCCTTCGGCACGGTCTTCTTCGGCTCGATGGTCTCCTCGGTGAGGGTGGACACGGCGTCAAAGCCGAGGAACGAGTACGCGGCTATGGCGGCTCCGGCGGTGATCTTGTCGAAGCTCGACGTGTCGTTGAAGAAGGGTGCGGTGCTGACAAGCGCACTCGCGCCGGAGGTTGAGACCAAGGTTCCAACGGACAGCGCGACGAACAGGACTATTACCAGAAGCTGAAATGCCATCAGCAGGTAGTTGGCCTTGTCCGCCACCTTGACGCCAACCACGTTGAGCAGGGTGGTGATGGCGATGAACGCGACAATCCAGACCCCGATGGGAATATCGGGGAACTGCGCCGTGAGGTAGGAGCCTCCGATCAGCCAGATGACCATCGGCAGGAACAGGTAGTCCAGCAGGACTGCCCAACCGGCCAGGAACCCGATCCGGGAATCGATGGAGCGCCGGATATAGGTGTACGCGGAGCCGGCCACCGGATAGGCAACAGCCATCCGTCCGTAACTCTGCGCGGTGAAGAGCATGGCGACCATCGCCACCAGATAGGCCGACGGCGATGCTCCGCCGGTGGTTTCGGCGATCACGCCGAATATCGCCAGCACGATAAGCGGGGTCAGGTAGGCCAGCCCGAACAGGACCAGCGAGGGCAGTTTCAGGGCGCGCGTGAGGCTCGGTTGTGTAGTCACCGGTGGTTCCTTAGGAGTTGGAGGACCGCGGGGTCCACGTGGTCGGGTCGATGCGGCCTTGGTAGATGGGTAGCTCGATGGCCGGTTCGCCGAGGCGGAATTGGGACCAGGGACGGTTGAGGTTTTCGGTCCCGTGCGTGCGGACATGCTCGACGGCGGAGAGGTCCAGTTCCGCGGCGAGAAGGGTGGGGGCGTCGTCGTCGGCCGCCGCTATGGTGTTTCCCTCGGGGTCGACGATCAGGCTGAGGCCTTTGCCGGTAGGGCCCGCGCAGTTGACGCTGACCATGAAGACCTGGTTCACAATCGCGTTTGCCTTGGCGAGGACGAGTTCTTGCTGGCGGTCCGCCGTCGTGGTTTTCACGACATTGAGGATGACTTCGGCGCCCATCCACGCCAGTTGGCGGGTCACCTCCGGGAACCAGGCGTCGTAGCAAATGTTCAGGCCCACCCTGCCGATCCCTTCCAAGTCAACGGTTGTGAACCGGTCGCCGGGGTCGTAGGGCTCGAAGGGACGCCAAGGGAAGACCTTGCGGTAGTAACCGGCAAGCTCTCCTTCCGGGGAAAGGACCAACTGGGTGTTGAACAATTGCCCCTCGGGGCCGCGTTCGCAGACGCTGCCCGGAACCAGCCAGATACCCAAATCCGCTGCGAGCTGTCGCAACTCGTTGACCCGCGGACCGTCCAGCGGTTCGGCAGAGTCCTGCAACACTTCAGTGCGCTGCTGATCCGGGTAGGTGTCCCCAAAGAGGTGCAGCTCCGGGAAGACCACGAGCTTGCTTTGCGGTTGGATCGCGAGGGCGGCGGCCACCTCGGCTGCGAAGGCCTGGATCGGCTCGCCGATCAGTCGGGGTGACGTTTGGGCGGCGATGAGGGGAAGGATGCGTTGCACTGTTTTCTCCACGTTGTCGTTGTGACTCGCCTCATATTAGATCATAATGATCAAATAAAAGGAAGGTGGATTTTGCACCGTAAAGTAGCGGATATGACCCGTCAGCTCGAGGAGACCACCGGCGACTCACCCATCGATGCTGCCCCTTTGCTCGGAATCGACCGCCGGAGCGCCATCGACGCCGTGCGGCTGAGGATCGGCATGGCCATATCCTTGGGGCTGCTTCAGCCGGGGGAGAGGCTGCCCGACCAGCAGGACGTCGCGCTGGGCCTTTCGGTCAGCCCGATCACCGCGCGCAGGGCCCTGGCCAGCCTGGCTGATCAGGGCGTCGTTGTCCGCCGTCGCGGACGCGGCGGCGGCACATTTGTCGCTGACGAGCCGCCGCGGAACGTGCTCGAGCAGCTCGCTGCGTCGCCCGCAGAATCCCTTGCAGTGAACCGGCTGGTGGACCGTCGGCTCCTGTTCGAATGCGCGGTCACTCACTTCGCTGCGGTCAATGCCACGGCCGCGCAACTTGACGAGCTGGAGCGGCTTACCCATGAAATGGCCGGATCAAGCAATTGGTCCGAGTATCACCAGGCCGACGAGAGGTTTCACCGGCTGGTCGCGGCGTCCTCGGGCTTGGGTCCGGCGGTCGAGGTCTACAACGAAGCGTTGGCGGAACTCTACGCATACTTCATCCCGTACCCGATCGAGTTTCTCCACGAGTCCAATCGGGACCACATTGCGCTGGTGAACGCCCTGCGGGCCGGTGACGATCTCGGCGCGGTGGAGGTCTCGCGGCGGCACGTGGATGTCTTGCATAAGACGATGTTCATGGGACTGGCCGGCGGCGACCAGGCCAGGGGTTGAGCCTTGCCTGCGTCCCGAACTAGGACAATCCCTCCAACCGGGTTCGCGCCGCTTCCGCGGTCCGGCGTTCCCGGCCGGCTAGCCGGGCTGCCAGTTTGCGGTTCCGCTCGGCCAGGGTGATTGCCCATTCCGTCGCGGCAAGCTCCTGTTGCAACGCAGCCAACTTGTCTTTGGCAGCTTTGACTTCGACGGCGAGTTGCTCGCTCCGGCGCACGGCCTCCGACTTTTCGCGCTCGGCCTGGGCGAGTTCCAGGTCAGCTTTGTCCGCGTTGCTCTCTGCTTCCACGAGCGCGGCTTGCGCCTTCTCGCGTTCGCGCTCCGAGTCGGCGCGAGCGCGCTGGGAGTCTGCCCGCCCGCGCTGCCGCCCGCCGTCGTCGGGCTCTTCTTTGGCGGAATCCACCGGGGGAAGTGCACCCGCAATCGCCACCGCGCCCGAGAGATCCACGGGCTCCAATCCGTTCGTGGCGAGCGAACGCACCAGTTGCCCGCTGCGGAGCGCCGCGGCGGCGCCGGGATCCGTCATGGCGGCCCGCAACGTGGCCTCGATCTCCATCGCGGCGGCGCCACTGACCTTGACGCCGAGGCCTTCCGCCACCGCCCTGGCCTGCTCGACGGCGGCGCCCAGGACGCGCGGGCGCTGTTGACCGAGCGTGCGGAGGCGGTCGTGATCCTGCTGCTCCTGGGCCCTCCCGAGCGACGCCCCGAGTTCCAGGACGCCCGCGAATTCCTTGGTGCCGTGCCGGACGAGCATGTTGACAGCCCACGCCGCCGTCGAAGGCTTGGGCAACTGGGCGATCTGTTTCGCGAGTTCGGCGTCCCCCGCGGACTTGGCTTCCTTCGCCCGCGCGGTGCGGGCCGCCGTGAAGGCCGAGGGAACCAGTGTGTAGAGTTCGACGGCGACCGCGGCCAGTTCCATGGTGGAAGCGAGTGCCGTATTACTCGGCGAGGAACTCGGCCAGGGCGTCGGCCATGACTCCGGGTTCCCAACTGTGGTTGGCGCCTGAAATGGTGGCTTTGCGGGCACTCGGGATGTTGGCCACGATGGAGTCGGCCGCTTTCGGCATGATCGGTATGGTTTGCTCGCCGACGATCGCGAGGGTGGGCTGGGTGATGCCGGACCATAGTGCTGCCCGCGGCGCGGACTGGGTCCACGCAAGGGATTCGGCATCGGCAGAAAGGCTGGGGCCCAATTCGAGCATGATGGGCCATCCTGGACTGTTCTTGGCGCCGGCCAGCCACTCCGGCGGCATGTCCTTCATGTAGTACTCGATCGTGGCGGCCTTGTCGCCGGATGCGATCCGTTCCTGGAGCCCGGCGAAGAATTCGGCCCCGCCGGTGCCGAGTTCATCACTTAGGGGAGTCTCCCAGAGCGCCAGCTTCGTCACGGGTAGGCCTGCTGCCGCCGCTGCCAGGGAAATCGAGCCACCGGAAGAGCTCCCGAAGAGCGCAGCCTGGCCGCCCGCGATGTCGATCAGTGTGGCGAGATCGTCGATGTTGTCCTTCAGGGTGAATGACGGAGCCTCGGCGCTTTCCCCACGGCCGCGCCTGTCGTAGTCCAGCACCTTGAACCCCTTGGCAGCCAGGAGCTTGGCCATTTCCACCGTGTTGGGGTCGAAGCCCCTGAATTGCATTGCACCGCCAACCAGGATCACTGCGGGTCCCTCGCCGTGTTGGTCATACCCGATGCGGGTACCGTCTTTCGAGATCGCAAATTCGGACATCCCAGATCCTTTGATTTGGCGGACAGTAGGTTCCTAAACTCTGGGGCTCAGCAAACCACGGGTCAAGGGGAAAGGGCCGTGACCAGGAGTTCTTAAGAGCTTCTTAAGTGCCCCGCGGGAGAGTGGAAGAAGGCCATACAACGGCCGTCACCCCCGAACCGGAGAATCGCATGCCATCAGACGCCAAGCAGAACGCTTCCGCGGAAGGCCGCACTTCCGCCGTCGTCCGCCACAGTGTGCCGTTGCTTCCGCAGCCCAGGTACTGGCTTCTGTGGGGCATTGTCCTCGCCGCGGCGGTCCTTGCCATTGGCTTCAGCGTGAAGTCGGTAACAGGCCTGACCACCAGCGAATTCGGTGTCGACCAGGAACTCAGCCGCCATCACGTGGGCGTATTGACCACCGTGGCCATGGCACTGAACTTCCTCTTCGCCCCCGTCGCGGGAGTGTGCATTGTCCTGGTGATCGGCTTGTTCGTTTTCCTGGTTCGTAAGTCCTTCGTGCGGGCGGTCATGTTTGTGCTCTTCGGATGTTCGGGCTGGGCTGCCAGCGAGGTATTCAAACTCATCGTTGCCCGCCACCGGCCCAACCCTGCGCTACTTTTCGACCCCCTGGCTCCGGAAACGGGTTCCAACAGCTTTCCCAGCGGCCATACCGCCTTCGCCGTAGCGCTCGCATTCGCCCTGTACTTCGTGATCCGGGGAAGCCGGTGGGGCGTCATCACTGCGTGGGCCGGTGCTGTCATGGCCGTGGTAGTGGCGTGGTCGCGCATCTACATCGGAGTCCATTACCCCAGCGACGTTGTGGCGTCATTCCTGGCAACTAGCGCCGCAGTGATCGTTTTGGCCGGGCTCTGGAACCGGTACTCACCGCGGGTTTTCGCGCGGCTACCGTTTGGCGCTGGATCGGAAGAAGCCGCTTCGGAAGCAGCCGCAACCCAAGCACACGGATCCTGAGGAGGACCCCATGCACATACTTTCTGCCATGCCCGCATTCCTTGATCCCGCCACCCTCCTTCAGGGCCTGGGTCCCGCGGCGCTGGGCGTAGTGGCGTTGATCGTCTTCATCGAATCCGGTCTCCTTTTCCCTTTCCTGCCCGGTGACTCTTTGCTGTTCACCACGGGCCTGCTTCACCAGCAACTGCAGGTTGAACTGCCGGTGTTGATTGCCGTCGTATCGGCCGCCGCCATCGCAGGAGACCAGATCGGCTACATGCTCGGGCGCAAGTTCGGACGTCGCTGGTTCAAGGACGACGCCCGGGTCCTGAAGACCGCGCACCTGAACACGGCCGAAGAATTCTTCAAGCGCCGCGGCGGCCCCGCGATCGTCTTGGCCCGCTTTGTCCCCATTGTGCGGACATTTGCACCGCTGAGCGCAGGCATCGCCCGCTACAACTACAAATCCTTCACCCTGTGGAACATCGCAGGCGCCGTCATTTGGGGTACCTCCGTGACACTGCTGGGTTCCTGGCTGGGACACTATGAGTTCATCGCCAAAAACATTGACGCCATTGCCGTCATCATGGTTTTGATCTCCGTCGTGCCCTGGGGATTCGAGTTCCTCAAAAAGCGGCGCAAGGTTAAGGTAGGCGCCACGCCAGGCGCCGGGAACGGGCACGCCGGGGAAGAATAGACAGCATGACAACAGCTGAGAGGCCGTCCCTCCTCCTGGTCGAAGACGACGCCGCCCTGGGGCCGCTCATCAGCGAACTCCTGGAGCCGGACTTCGCCGTTCACCTGGCTGTCGATGGGAGCGTCGGCCTCCACCTCGGCTTGACCCGGAGTTGGGATGCGATGGTCATTGACCGGGGGCTGCCGGTCATGGACGGTATTGCCTTGATCAAGGCCCTTCGTGCCAAGGGGATCGCCACCCCCATCCTCATCCTGACGGCGCTCGGTGCCACCGACGAGAAGATCCGGGGCCTTGATGCGGGAGCTAACGACTACATGAGCAAACCGTTCGACGCCATGGAACTGGCCGCCCGCTTGCGAGCCCTGACCAGGACATACGCCCTGCCGCCTCAGACTCTGGGAATCGGTGACTGGGAGCTCGACGCCGGTGCCCGTTCCATGCGCTCCATGTACGGTTCCGTGGTCACGCTGACGGCGAAGGAAGCCGGGCTCCTCGAAACCTTGGCCGGCGAACCCGAACGTGTCTTTACCCGTGAAGACCTCGTCAACACCCTGTTCCACCCCACGGACCAGCCGGGCGTGATCGACACCTACGTCCACCACCTGCGCCGCAAGATCTCCAAAACGGTGATCCGGACGGTCCACGGCCTCGGATACCAGATCGGCGACCCCCATGACTGAGAACAATCACCATGACTGAAAACCCGGACCAGGCGACGCTCCGCAAAGCGTCCCTGAAGATCGCAGTGCGGATCAGCGCGGCATGCGCGGTTTTGGTTCTTTGCCTGCTGGCGGCCGCCGCTATTTATCTCTTCAACCAGGCACAGCATCCAACGCTGCCGGGACCCGGCGAAACCGACTCCGTCTACGCGTATCTGGATACAAAGGACCTCCTGAAGGCCATGATCGTTGCCGGCATTGCGGGGATCCTTCTCGCCGGGGCCATCGGCTGGCTCAGCGCGCGGAGTGCCATCAGGCCCCTGGGAGAAGCGCTGGCATTGCAGCGACGCTTCGTGCAGGACGCCAGCCACGAATTGCGCACACCCCTGGCCATCCTGGATGCACGCGTCCAGCTGGCCCAGCGCGATGCCCCCGCGGCCTCAAAAACCGGGGAAGCACTCGCCCGCATCCGCAATGACACTGCTACCCTCACCGTCATCGTCAACGAATTGCTTGTGGCAGCCACCGGCTCGCCTCCGGGTGCCGACGCGGAGCCAAGCGATCTCGCCAAGGTGGCGGGGGCAGTCGTCGAGAGCTTGCAACAGCTCGCGGGGGAGAAAGGCGTCCGCGTCACCCTGACGGAAAAAGACCGCCCCTTCGCGCTCATTGACAGCAATGGCTTCCGCCGTGCCCTCCTTGCCCTGGCCGACAATGCGCTAGAGCACACCCCCGCTGGCGGCCAAGTGGGGATCACGACGGCGGTGCTCGGTAACCGCGCGGTGGTCACCGTCTCGGATTCCGGGGCCGGGATCAAGGGAGTTGACCAGACCCGGATCTTTGACCGCTTCGTGAGGACCCACACTCCGGAAGGTGCGCCGGGCCAGCGCAGCTTCGGAATCGGCTTGGCGTTGGTCCGCGAAATCATCACCGGGGCCCGCGGCACTGTGGAAGTTGAGCGCAGCGGCCCGCGGGGAACGGTCATGAAGATCACGCTGCCGCTTGCTGCGAGAGATGCGGCTCCGAAAGATGCGGCGCCGGGCTCGGCATAGCATCCTTAGGCGGCCTGCAGTTTGGCGGGTTGGGCGTATTTCAGCGCCTTGGCATGGTGTCGGAGCTTGCGTCGGTGGCGCCGGGAATGCGCTCCGGTGTCGGGCGGGTCTCCATTCAAATGCGTTCCTGGCAGGGGTGGGGCTGTTGATCGGTAGGTGTGTCCGGTGGGGGTGCGGAGTTCGACGACGTGCCGTGTCCCGGGGCGTGTTGTTGCTGTCCGGGTTTGTGCTGTCCAGCCGGGGAGTTCTTTGGTGTGGTTGCAGGCTTCGCATAGCCCCGTCCCGTTGGCCAGGCTGGTCGTGCCGCCGTGGTGCCAGGGGATGATGTGGTCGATGTGCCTGATCGGTGCGTCGCAGTAGGGGGTGCGGCAGGTGTCGTCGCGGGCCTGGATGAAGCGCCGCAGCGCGGGCGGGAAAAGCCGCGCCCTTGAGTCGGCGGCGACGAGGTCCCCGGTTCCGGGGGCGGTGTAGAGGCGCCGGAGCCAGAGCTTCAAGCCCTGGTCTTGATCCTGGCCAACTTGGCCGGCTTGGGCCTGCCCGGGTTGGCCGGCTTCGGCTGTGCCGTGGTTCCGGGCGAGCAGTGTCCTGGCCCAAGCTGCGGGGACGATGCCGTACCCGGGGAGGCGGGCGGGTTCGCTGTCGCCTTGGAACAGGGTGCGGTCGGTCATGACGAGCTGGACTTCCACCCCGCTGATCCCTGCGGGGGTGCCGGTGGTGCGTTCGATGAGGGTGTCGGCCATGATCTGCCCCCGGGACCGGGTCTCCCCGGAGGCGCGGAGGGTGTCGGCGTGCCGGGACAGGGCCGCGTGCACGGCCACGCCTTGGGCGACGGGTAGCAGGGCGGTGAGGTAGGCCATCGTGTCGGGTGCCGGGCGGAGGCTGACGTGGCGTTCGGTGGCGGCGTGGCTGGCGCGCTGGGTGACGGAGCGGGGGTCCCGCCGGTAGGCCGCGGTCCGGGCCGCGGCGATGATGGCCTTGTCTCCGGCGCCGTCGAAGGTTCCGGTGTCGGCGGCGAGTTCCTCGTCCACGGCGGACCGGTCTTCGGCGGACAG
>NZ_JBFRGF010000027.1:0-73856 GCF_052115205.1 Arthrobacter sp. 2RAF6
GTGGTGCCGGTGCAGGTGTCGTCCGCGGTGTGGGGCTGGTACCAGAAGGACAGCGTGGACGTCCCGGCAGCCGGCATGGTGATGGTCTGGGCCAGGTTGCTGTCCCCGAGCGGTTCGGCCCCCGATGCCAGGCCCAGGAGCGCGGAACCGGTGCCGGTGTGGGCGGCGGTGGAGGGCACGGGTGCCCTGACGCCGCCGGTGGTCCAGGACGCCAGCCCGGATTCGAAGCCGCCGTTGGTGACGCCGGGAGCCGGGGCCGCCGGCGTGACCGGAGCCGACGCCGCAGACGGTGCAGACGTCCCGACGGCGTTGCTCGCCGTCACGGTGAACGTGTAAGCCGTGCCGTTAGTCAATCCGGTGACGGTCGCCGTCGTCGAGGGCGGACTCCCGGAGACCGTCACCGGAGCCAAAGCCGTGCCACCGGACGAAGGCGTCACGGCATAGGAGGTGATCGCGGAGCCGCCGTTGGCCGGCGCCGTCCACGACACCACCACCGAGGCGTTGCCCGCCGTCGCGGTCACCCCGGTGGGTGCCGCCGGGGCCGTCGCCGCGGCGGCTACGGTTACCGCGTGCGTGACGGTCCCTGTGAGGCCGGACTTATCGGTCACCGTCAGCTTCACTTGGTAGGTTCCTGCTGCGGCGTAGGTGTGCGAAGGCTTCACGCCCGTGCCTGCCGGGGAGCCGTCGCCGAAGTCCCAGCCGTAAGAGGCCACGGTCCCGTTCGGATCGGTCGAGGTCGAACCGTCAAAGGTGGCAGTGAGACCCGTCGTCGAGGATGTGAAGGCGGCTACCGGGGGCTGGTTGGGCACATTGCCCAGGGTCTGGGCGACCGTTTGAACGGACGTGGTTCCGTTGGCCGTTCTCGCAGCCAGCCATGTGACGAAGGTCTTGAAGAGATTGGGATCGATGGTCAACGTGGGATCTGTTCCGACGGCGATGTGGTGGAAGGTCAGTTGGACCCAGCCCCCTCCCGGTTCCGCGTTGGTAACCAGGTCCTCGAGGTTCTGCAGCGTCCACTGCTGTCGACTTCATCCGGCGCCGCTGTGTTGTATGGATTGGCCGGGGGGAGGGTTTCAGCGAAGGGGCATCCCGAGCAGCTCGCGGGTGAACGGATGTCCCCCAAATTGCGCGCACTGGCAAAACCGCAATTCTTCACGATTTGCTCGACGGAAGAGTTCTCGGCGGCGAAGGGATAGGCGAAATCGGTGGCGTTGAACCCCCAGCTGGCAAGCGTGGTCCGCCCGCCGCAAACCTCGTTAGTTGCGGCCGAGGTGGACAACGTGGTGAGGTCCGGGTGGGTGATGGTGTGGCCACCGATCTCGTTGCCGTCCGCAGCGATGCTGTTCAGGTTGGCTCGGGTGAGCCATGACGGATTATCGATCCAGCTGGTCGTAATGAAGAAGGTGCCGTGCAATCCGAGTGACTTCAATAACTGTTCGGCCGGGAGCTGATCGGCATTGCCGTCGTCGAAGGTCAGGCTGATGATTGTCTTCGGCACTGCCGCCCGCGCAGGGGGCCCCAAATAGACAGCGGAGTACCCAATCAAGAACAGCACGGACGCGGCCGTGGCCCGGCGGAACCACGCGTTGCGGACCCCAGGTGTTTTCCCCCGCCAGGCGGAGGCACGCCCAGCGGAAGGACGCCCCTGCTGGCGGATTAATGTCGGCCGCCGGAACAGTATGGTCAGGAGCCGCATCGGCTTCCCCTTTTTCTGAACAGACCGGACCGGAATCCCCAGATCCGAAGCCTATTGGCTATGCACGGCACGGGTTAAGAGTGGGTGGTACCCGTTTTGGAACCTGTCTCCCGCTCTCTCCACTCAGGCTCCGCTACACGTACTCGGCCGGAAGGCTGCCGACTCACGCGAAAGGGGCGTACCTTCCGTCAGAGACGAGCTCGATTGTTCCGTCGAGCACGCCCACCACCGGCCCATGACCCGGCAGGATGATCTCAGCTCCCAGCTGCCTGAGGACCTCCACGCTGGCCAAGGTCTCCGCCGGGCGGTGATGGAAAACAGGGGGCAACAACTGCGGCCCGCGGACCGGACTGACGGCGTGGCCAGTGACGAGCGCGTCCCCGGTCACCACTGCCTTGGCTGAAGGGACGAAGAAGGACGCATGGCCACTGGTGTGCCCGCCCGTGGCAACGATCCGGGGAGATCCCGGGAGCGCGTCCAGAATGTCCTGGGTCATCGCAGCGACGCCCGGGACCGCGACGTCGGACAGGCCCCCGGATCGGATGGCGTGTACGGCCCACGCGCCGACCCTGGGGCGGAGGATCCGCAAACCAAAATCCTTGACGGTGACCTGTTCGAGGACCTCCCGGCGGATGTTTGGCAACTCAGTCTGGGACGCAAATACCGGAATGCCCATTGCGGATATTCTCGCGGCATTGCCGATGTGATCCGAGTGACCATGCGTCAGGAGAACTCCGGCAGCATTTTCCATAGCCAGTCCAAGGAAATTCAGGCTCGATTGGAGCAATGGCCAATTCCCGGGATAGCCCGTGTCAATGAGGGTGAATTCCTTGCCCCGCTTGAGGATGGTCCAGTTGACTGCAGGGCCTTGGACGAAAAAGACGTCCTCGGCAACCTCCGTCACGTTGGCCTCTGCTGACCAGTTGTTCGACATGCTTCCTTCTGTTCCTTTGCTCCAGGGATGCGTCACAGTGCGCCGGACCATCGTATCCGCAGTGCCCGAGGCTCGATTTCACTTGCGGCAAAACCTTTGCTAAAGTCATAACCGCTTCATTCCTCCGTAGCTCAATTGGCAGAGCATTCGACTGTTAATCGAAGGGTTACTGGTTCAAGTCCAGTCGGAGGAGCGCAAAGGCCCCGCACCTGTTTTACAGGTGCGGGGCCTGCTTTTTTGCCTCGGTTTGTCTGATCTGCGCAATTATTCGAATGGCAGAATCTCATCGCCAATTCGTCAAACGAAGTCCATTTCCACTTGCAGGAACCTCGCTGCCTCGGCCACGGCGGACTGGAAGGCGTCGTCTTCGGTGGGCGGCGTCCTCGGCTCCCGCGGGTGCCATTCGTGGGCGGCGGAGTGGACGCGGGTGAATCCGCCGCCAGGGGGTGCGTAGAAGATTCCGAAGCGTTGGACGGGCCATTCGGGAGAGGTCTCCGGAGCCACGAGCAGGGCCGCGCCATTTGTCGGATTGAACCATTGCGCAATCGGGCGGCGGCGGTCCTCCGTGAACAGCCCGGCCGCATAAAGGGCCGCGGATTGCGGGCTTGTCACGGTGCACAGACGATCCCACCACAGCGGCAGGATGCCATCATCCCTGCGCTGCCATGGGGCTGGAATAGGCTGTAGTTCCTGCCAACGGGGCACATCTCAACTTTATCGCCGGGCCATGACCGGCAACAGGCCTCGAAGCAACGGAAGGCGTGCTTAGTCCCGTTTCCATGGCCCGGGATTGATCCGGTAGAGGATTGCGGAACCGACGACGGCGCCCAGCAGGGCTCCGAACACAGGGTTTCCGACCCCGCGGCCCAGCAAGAAGCCGACGACGGCGCCAAGCATCGCCCCGAGGAAGAGGCCCCTGCCGTTGCGGTGCGGTTTGCGCGTCATGGCTTGAGCCTACTTCTCCATGCGGACGTCCGGGCTCGCGCATCAGTGGACGGGCGCATCAGTGGATGGACGGGACGGACCGGGGCCGCACGACGAGCCAGAGGGCCGACACGGCGCCTGCGAGACACGCGGCCTGGACGGCCCCCATGGGAACGGCAGAGCTGACGCCCAGCCAGCCAACCACGGGCGGGATGATGCCGGCCATCAGGAAGTTCGAGGCACCCAGCAAGGAAGCCGCCGTTCCGGCCTGCGCGCCATGGTTGGCCAGGGCAATCACCTGGACGCAAGGGAACATGAACCCGGTGGCAAGGATGTAGAACCACAGCGGGACCATGACGCCCCATAGGCCGAAGCCGAGCAGATCGAACACCACAATCAAAAGAGCCATCAGTAGCATCCAGGCCGTGGCGAACGCCATGATCCATTGGGGTGCTACTCGCCTGATGACCCTGGAGCTGATTTGGACGCCGGCGACGATGCCCAGGGAGTTGACACCGAACAGCAGGCCGTATTCCTGCGGGGAGAAGTTGTAGACCTGTTGGAACAGGAAAGTGGACGCGGAAAGGTAAGCAAACAGTCCGCCGAAGTTGAACCCGCCGACCAGCAACATCCCGACAAAAACCCGGTCGGCGAACACGGCCCTGTAGCGTTGGCCCGCCGTCGACGTCGTCTGCCTGCGGAGCTCGGCGGGATACGTTTCCCGGATGAGGAACACAGCAGCAATGATCACGAGGATTCCGTAGCTTGCCAGGAAGTAGAAGATCCCGGGCCATGGCATCACCAACAGCAGTTGTGAACCGATGATCGGAGCCAGGATGGGCGCCAGGCCATTCACCAGAGACATGCGGGAGAACATCCGCACCATGGCGTAACCGGCGAAGAGGTCCCGGACCATGGCCATGGCCACCACGCCACCGCCGGCTGCACCGACGCCCATGAGGACGCGGAACAAGGCGAGTGTGCTGATGTCCGTGGACAGTGCTGCGCCGAGGGAGGAACCGATGTGCAGGGCCGTCGCCAGGATCAAGGGCATGCGGCGCCCGAACTTGTCGCTGAACGGACCCACCACCAATTGGCCAATGGCGAAGCCCACCGTTGTGCCGGTCAGTGTGAGTTGGATCGCAGCCGCTGACACGTTGAAATGATGCTCCAGCGCGGGAAACGCGGGCAGATAGAGATCCACGGTAAATGGACCCAAGGCGGTCAATGCGCCGAGGAGCAGGATATAGAGGAGTTTTTCGCGTCGGCTGAGGGAATCGCCCGGTACAGGGGGAGTGTTCACGGTTATCAATCCTATGTGCGACAGATCATATTTATCAGCGATGGCTGGGGCGCGCCGCTGGACCGTCCCGGAAGTTGAGGCTGAAGCTGAATGGTAGTTTTGTGGACAGGTGCGCGTGGGCGGTTGTGTTCGTCTCCGTGCCGGAGCCGGGTAGGAGCAAGATGGAAGCAGTGAGGCGGAACCTATGAGTGGACGTCACGGCGGCCGGGTTGGCCAACGCCCGGGCATTTCGGCGTTGCCGAACACCCTGAAACTTGCAGCCCGGCTCGCGCCGCGGCAGCTCAACGACGAAATCAGCCTGGCCAAGCTTGAACTTAAGGGCAAAGGCAAACAGTTGGGCATTGCCGGCGCTTTCGTTGGCGTTGCGCTGATCTTTTTCTCATTGCTCGTCATCGCCCTGGTTGTGGCGGCCATCTTGGGCCTCGCCACGGTCATGCCCCCCTGGCTGGCTGCGCTTGTGGTTGCGGCGGCGTTCCTTTTGATCATTCTTATCGGTGCCCTCATCGCCTTCCGCGCGTTCAAGGGGGCCATGCCGCTTGTGCCTGAGAAGACCATCCGCGGCATCAAGCACGATCTCGGCATCGTCAAGGAGGGCACTTCCTTCGACGCCAGCATCCTCGATCCCTCGTCGGAAGCCTACAAGGCAGCGGAGGCAGCGAAAGCCGCCGCGGCTGAGAAAGCCAAGGCCGAAAAAGCCGCCAAGGCAGAAGCAAAGAAAGCCGAGCAACCCCCCGCCCCAAGCGAAGCTGAGCTGCTCCGCCGTCTGGAGCAGCGCCGCGAGCACCTCGCCGACGTTCGCGATCAGCTCGGCGTCGAGCTCGACGTCAAAACCCAAGGCAAGGTCCTGCGCGACGTTGCCGGGCAAAAGCTCGACGACGGACGCCGGTTCGCTGCCGATAAACTCGCAGATTTCAGTGAAAAGGTTCCGGCCGGGATGTCGGAGCGGCTCGCCGCGCGCTGGAAAGAGCTGTTTCTCTTCGCCGCTTCCGCCACGGTGGCCGCAGTAGGACTGCGGAAGCTGTTCAAGAAGTAATAGGGGCGCCAAGCAGCAGCGGCAGCTGCGGACTACAGAAAGGGGGACAGGTGAAGTTCATCGGTGCAGGCGCGCGCCCGGGCCAGCCACAGATCGACCACGATCTCATCTTCACTGTCCCCAATTTCCTGACGGTGTTGCGCTTCATGGGCGTCCCACTGTTCGTGTGGCTGGTGCTGTGGCAAAGGGAATACGGTTTCGCCGTGCTGGTTCTTGCCATCATGGGCGGCACTGACTGGGTGGATGGCTACGTCGCGCGGCGTTTCAACCAAACCTCCAAACTGGGCCGGATCCTCGATCCCGTCGCGGACCGCCTGGCACTCATCACCGTCGCTGTCACGCTCGTCATCGCCGGGGTGGTGGATTGGTGGTACCTGGCCGCCCTGGTGGTGCCCGACGCCGTCCTTGCCACAGCCTCATGGTTCTATTTCCATAGCCACCCCGACCTCCCCGTGAGCCGGATCGGCAAGATCCGGACGGCGTTCCTGCTCCTGGGCACGCCTCTCCTGGTCCTCTCCAAGCTCGCGATTCCCTACACCAGTGTCTACTTCGTGATCGCGTGGGTCTGCCTGGGCTTTGGCCTGCTAGGGCACTGGGTAGCGGCCTACAACTATTTCTGGGCAATCCTGCGGAAGGGCAAAGAACTCAAAGCCAACGACGGCGGTCGCAGCTGATGGTCTGGTTCGCAGTCCTTCTTGCGGTGCTTGGCGCCTTCTGCCTTGCCATTGGCGCCCAGCGCCAGGGCAGCGCCGTCAAAGCGGATACCGGTGGGCTCGCCCTGAGTTCGCATGGCTTCCTGAGGCTGCTCCGAAATCCGCGGTGGATGTTCGGCCTGCTGTTGCTTGCCTTGGGCATGGGCATGAACGCCATTGCCTTGGTGTCAGCACCCTTGACTGTGGTGCAGCCCATCGGAGCCATCGCCTTGGTCATTACCACGGTGGTCAACGCCAAGGACCAGGGACTCAGTATCAACCGGGGCACGGTGGTGGCGATCTCTGCTTGCGTGACCGGCTCGGCGATGTTCGTCCTGCTGGCCGTCAACGCCACCCAGGAGAACCACCACGTCAGCGGCGAGGACGAGATAACCATCGTCCTCCTGCTGGCACTCGCCGTCGGGCTTTTTGGAACGTTGGCCGCCATGTTCCGGCACCGCATGAGCGCTTTTGTCTACATCCTGGGCGCCGGGGTGTTGTTCGGGTTCGTCGCGGTCCTGACGCGCATCATCGGCCGGCACCTGCTCGACCCTAACGGGCACTTTCTGCTCAACGTGCAGTGGTACACCGTGGTCGCCATTGCCGCTGCCGGCGGGCTCGGTTCCTGGTTCGTGCAGAGCGCCTATTCGGGCGGGCCGCCGGATCTGGTGATCGCCGGGTTGACTGTGATCGACCCCATTGTCGGAATTGCCATCGGGATCGCAATTTTGGGTGAGCTTCGTCCCGATGTCCACGCCGTGCTGGCAATCGCCATGGCTGTGGCCGCTTCCCTTGCTATCGTTGGGGTTATTGCCCTGAGCCGGCACCATCCCGAGGTCACCAAGCGAAAGCGTGACGCGAAGGCGGCTGCAAGCCGGAAGGCCTAGGGCAGAGTTCGACAACCGTGCCCCGCACACCCGCGGCAGGCGACCGGCGAAGACACCGCAGGGCCAAACGTTTTGCGATGTTCGCACCGTGACCATCAGGAGTTCTCCACGTGACCGTTCCCGAAACCAACAAACCCCTCACCATCCTGATCGCGGCGGAGACCTACCGCCCGCAGGTCAACGGTGCTGCTCAGTTCGGGTACCGGCTTGCCAAAGGCATGAAGGCGCGGGGGCACAATGTCCATGTGCTGGCCTGCCGGGCGGACAACGGCAAGAGCTTCACCGAGTTCGGGGATGAAGGCACCGTGCACCGCTTGAAGTCCCACGGGGTCTTTACGCACGAGTACTTTCGCATTTGCTACCCCTGGGAAATCAAGAACGACATTCGACTGCTCTTCGATAAGGTGCAGCCCGACGTCGTTCACATCCAAAGCCACTACATGATCGGCGAACACGTTCTCTATGAGGCCAAGAAGCGCGGCATTCGGATCATAGCCACCAACCACTTCATGCCCGAAAACCTGAACCCGTTCTTGCCGTTCCCGCAGTGGTTCAAGGACATCATCGGGCGGGTCTCGTGGAAAGACATGGGTAAGGTCATGGGCCAGGCCGACGTCGTCACCACTCCCACGCCGCTTGCCGCGAAGGCCATGCACCAGCACGCTTTCCTCCGCAAGGTCCTGCCTCTATCCAACGGTATTGACGCGGCCGCTTACGAACTGGGGCCGAGCGAAGAGATCGAGCCGCACGCCAACCCCACCGTTCTCTTTGTCGGCCGCCTTGCCGAAGAAAAGCATGTGGACGTCCTGATCGACGCCGTTTCCAAAACACCCGCCGAACTCAATGTGCATCTTGAAATCGTCGGCGGCGGCGAGGTCCGTGCCGCGTTGGCGGCCCAAGCCAAGCGCCTGGGCCTGGGCGAGCGGGTCAGGTTCCTGGGCCTCGCGAGCGATGAGGACCTAAGGAAGGCGTACATTCGCGCTGACCTGTTCTGCATGCCCGGAACCGCCGAACTGCAGTCCCTCGTGACGCTCGAGGCGATGTCGGCGTCGACGCCGGTTCTTCTCGCCAATGCGATGGCCCTGCCGCACCTGGTGCGCGAAGGCGAGAACGGGCATCTGTTCACGCCGGGGGACAGCAATGAGTTGGCAGCCCGGATCACCGAGCTCTTCCGTCTGCCGGCCGGCGAACTCGAAGCCATGGGCAAGGCGAGCCGCGCCATGGTGGAGCCGCACAGCATCCAAGGCACACTGCAGACGTTCGAGGACCTCTACCGTGGGGCGGGCTATGAGGACAAGGTCATCTAGCCACGCGGACCCGGCGTAGTCTGCCGCTTGGCATCGGGAGCCGAATTGTTTTGCTAGAGTGTTTTGGCCGGGAGGACGCTGACAAAGCGGTCGCCTGGCCGACTCGGGGCTATAGCTCAGCTGGTTAGAGCGCGGGACTCATAATCCTAAGGTCCTCGGTTCAAGTCCGAGTAGCCCTACCCGAAAAGAGCCCCTGAGCTGCGGAAACGCAGGTCAGGGGCTCTCGTGCGTTTTACTACACGCACTCCGGGCGATACGCGGGATCTGCTGGGCCGCTCTGGAGGAGCGCGTTGGAGACAAGGGACCACACGTTTGGATCGTTGGGAGATTGATCGTGTTCGAACGTGTCGAGAGGGCAGTAGTCCTGGAGCACAAGGTTGGACACCTGCTTCACGGACCCAACAAGAGCCTGGCTCGTATAAGGGGTAACGACCTCGTCGTAACGGGTCGAGATGACAGTGTAGGACGGGCCGGGTACGGTGTCGCCGATCGAGTTGAGCTCGGCCATGAACGCCGACCCCGCATGCTGGTCCGCGCAGGCCTGGCACAGGGTGCTCGTTGCGGTGGTGTCGAGAATCATCCCCGCGGGCGACGGCGCGATGAGGCCTTGCGTGCCGTGGCTCGACGGCGCAATGCCGACGAGGTGGTGCACGTACTTGGCGCCTCCGAGGAAGCCGATGTAGTAGCGCGGCATCATCCCGCCTTGGCTGTGCCCGACGAGATCGACCTTCTTTGCACCCGTCGCGCCAAGAACTGATTTCACGAACGTCGAAAGCTCAGCCGCGGAGTCCCGAATTGCCCCACTGGCGGGGACATTGTTGACTACCCCGTAGTTGAGCGCGAAGACGCAGTACCCCTGATCCTTGAGCACGGGTGAAAGCAGCGCCCAGTTCTTGTACATCGTCTCGAAGGTTCCCGGGACGAGGACCACTGGGTACGGATGCACGCTCGATGGCTTGCACGTCCAATCATTGGCTCCGGGCGGGTCTGGCGAGATCGAGTCGGCTTGAGCCGCGGGTGCGGCGAAGAGTCCAATCGTGAGCGCCGCAGCAGCGAGCACAGCGGTGAGTCGGAATCGGCGCATGGCCTTGCCTTTCTCCTGGCCGCGAACCCCTATGTCCGCGGCATCCCTAGTTACTTTGCGGTAACTTACTGGCAGCTCGCAATAGCGTGCGGAGATCATGAGAAAACGTGCACTCGCTCGTCAGGCCCGGACCGCGTCAAACGCCACACCAGTCACAAGGGTGACCGCAGGTCCCGTAGGACCAGGGCTGAAGGCACGCGCGAGTGCAAAGCACGCACATCCTTGCAGCGATTGGCGGCCTGCCGGGAGCAGCCCGAATCATGAGGCTTGATGCTGGAATCCGCGGGGCTCCTTCCGGTGTCGCCCGTTCGCCGTGCTGGTCCGGCGTCGGACATCTTCCTCAACTTCTCCCGTGTCGGTGGCCCCTCCCACTGGAAGCGGACCGAGTCGTCGTCCCCGGACTATGCTCACAGGGAGGATGGCCAGGAGTAGCGTCCCCGGAGAAATCCTTGGGAAATCCTGTGGAGAGGCATCAGACGGGCTGCAATCTGAGAGATTGCAATTAGCTTGGTTGATCGTTTCCCAGGAAGGTCCCTGGCGGCATCCAGGCGCCAAAGACCGGGCCCGGATCAGGCCGCTTAGCGCGCCGCCCGTCGTCGGAGACTCTTTGTTTGAGCCGTTGCAGGACCCATGGGAACAAGTGCTCGCGCGCCCAGATGATGTCATCGGTCCTTGCCCCGCGCCAAGTGCGTCCGGGTAGGTCTTTCGGTGTCATCGGTTCCATGGTGTGGGGGACGTTGAGGGTATCGAGCACCATGATGGCGATGGTGTGCTGCCCCAGGGGAGAGAAGTGCAGCCGGTCCGGATCCCACATTCGAGGGTGGGTGAGTTGACGCAAGGCCCAGAGGTCGGCGATTATCGCGTCGTGGCGCGCGGCGATGGTGCGCAGGTTCTCGTTGAAGATGGCCACCTTGGCGCGGGTGTGTCCCAGCACGGGCGTGGCGCCCCAGTCCGGTCCGGCGAACAGTACAACCGTTGCGCCGGCAGCGGCGAGGAGTTGCACGCCGGCGTCCATCCGGATCGCGAGTTTGTCGGGATCGCTTCTGCGGAAGATCAGGTCATTGCCTCCGGCATTGAGAGTGATCAGATCCGGCTGCAGGGCCAGTGCAGTGCCGACCTGCTCATCCAGGATCTGATGGAGCAACCGTCCGCGGACTGCCAGATTCGCGTAGGCGAAATCGTCGTGTCCGGCACTCAGTTCTTCGGCGACCCGGTCCGCCCAGCCTCGCAGGCCTCCCGGGCTGCGAGGCTCCGGATCTCCTACCCCTTCGGTGAACGAATCACCCAGTGCCACATAACGGCTCCACGGGTGCAGGCGAGCCCCGGAACCAACGGAGCCACCCTGCGCCGGACTATCGGCGCTGGGAGCGTTCATCCCTCCATACTGCTCCTACCGGGCCGAACGCGCCACGGCGGGCTGCGGGCAGTCGTCACTGGACTCACGAGCCGCATGCGCATCCTAGAGTTATCCCGTGAGCTTCCAATTGCCATCGCTGATCGATCCTGAACTGTGGTCACTCGTCGATGAATCCCGTGCCTTCTACGTCCGGCGGCCAACCGGCCGCGGTCCGGGCAGCCGGGAAGAGCTGCTCGCATTCCGAGCGGGCGCTGCAGCACCTGCCGAGTGTGATCCACGGCCAATCGCAGAGCTGGCAAGCGCACTTGGCCGAAGCGTTCCAGTGAGGATCCATATGCCGGTCGGCACGCCGGTGGCGGGCGTGTTCCTGGAAATCCACGGCGGCGGCTTCTACATGGGCTCGGCCGCCGGAAGCGATGTTCGCAACAGGCGGCTGGCGGAAGCGTTGGGTGTTGCAGTGGTCAGTGTGGATTACCGGCTCGCTCCCGAGCACCCGTGGCCTTCCGCACCCGACGACTGCGAAACAGCAGCACTGTGGCTGGTAGAGCACGCCGAAAGCCGTTTTGGCACAGCGAAACTCGCTATCGGTGGCTTCTCTGCCGGTGCGACGCTGGCGGTGTCGACGCTTGTGCGGTTGCGCGACCGCGGGGTCACGGCATTCAACGGCGGCGTGTTGCAGTTCGGCACCTATGACCTCGCCGCGAAAACGCCGGCCGGACGCCGGATCGCCGACGAGTATTTTCTTGACGCCTATGCGGGGACCGCTCCGGATCGCACCCACCCCGACCTCTCACCACTCTTCGCCGAGCTCGCGGGCCTACCGCCGATCATGATTGTGATCGGGAGCGAGGACATCCTTCTGGAAGACAACCTCGCCATGGCCAGGCGGCTGTCGGACGCCGGTGTCGAGGTCGATCTGCGTGTTTTTCCAGACTCCCCCCACGGATTCACCGGACACGCGACGCCGATGGCGCGAGCCGCTCTCGAACACATCGACGCATGGCTTCGAGTTCAGCTGGGCCCAGCAGGCTGAATCACTCGGGCGGGACGACCGCGAGGGTTGATTCCCGGCATCAATTCCTTGGGTGCTACACACTTGCTCGGGGGACAGGCAGGTATAGAGCATGAGGCACCCTTCCAAAGCTCCTGACCGGGAGCGCACCTTCAGATTGTTGTATGAGCTGCTGGAAGCGAGCCGTGCAAAGGACAAACACCGGGAGACCCGGAGGTCAACGGCGACTGTTTCTGCTTGTGTGGAGGACTGCCGTTCCTGTAAGTTACTCACCAGTAACTTATGCGAAGGAGTGCCATGTCCAAGGCAGCAATCGACCTCGAGAACCTCCCGTACGCCGACGGCGACTTCTATGGCTTTGAGCAATTGCTCACGGGCAAGGAACAAGACCGGCTGGCTGAGATTCGGGCTTTCCTTTCCCGTGAGGTCAAGCCGATTGCCGTCGATTGCTGGAACCGTGGCGAGTTCCCCATGGACCTGATCCCCAAACTGGCCGAGATTGACCTGGTCAGCCCGGTAAGGCGGCAAGGCTATTCCAACCTTTTCGCTGGCCTTGTCCACGCCGAGGCAACCCGCGCCGATGCCTCAATCGCCACGTTCATGGGCGTTCACGACGGCTTGTTCACCGGCTCCATCGAGGCGTTGGCATCTCAAGAGCAACAGGACACCTGGCTGCCGGACGTTTACTCCCTCCGGAAAATCGGCGCCTTCGGACTGACCGAGCCCTTAGGCGGCTCGGACGTTGCAGGCGGCACCCGGACCACTGCGCGGCGCGACGGCGGCAACTGGATCCTCAACGGGGCCAAGCGCTGGATCGGCAACGCTACCTTCTCGGACTGGGTTGTGGTCTTCGCCCGCGACCTCGCCGACAATCAGGTCAAGGGCTTCCTGGTAGACACGAGCCTCCCCGGATTCAAAGCCAGCAAGATCGAGAACAAGATTTCGCTACGGACCGTCCAGAATGCCGATATCACCCTCGAGAACGTGGTGGTCCCGGACTTCTTCAAGCTGGCCAATGCCAACAGCTTCAGGGACACCAACAAAGTCCTCAAAGTCACGCGGCTTTCGGTCGCATGGCAGGCCGTGGGCCAGCAGCTTGCCGCGTTCGACGTTGCCCGCCGCTACGCGGTTGAGCGGATGCAGTTCGGGAGGCCCCTGGCATCGTTCCAATTGGTGCAGCAACAACTCGTGCAGATCCTGGGCAACACGGTCAGCTCCATGGGCATGATGGTCCGTCTCGCCCAGCTTGAGGATGCCGGTGTGGCCAAGGACGAGCAATCCGCGCTGGCGAAAGCCTTCACCACGGCCCGCATGCGTGAAAGCGTTGCCCTCGGCCGGGGCATCCTGGGCGGCAACGGCATTGTCACGGACTACGAGATGGCCAAGATATTCGCCGACGCCGAGGCCATCTACTCGTACGAAGGCACCCACGAAATCAACACCCTTGTCACGGGGCGGGCCATCACGGGGATTTCCGCCATCGTCTAGCGCCAGCAAATCGTCTAGGGGCAGCAACACGGACGGACGGAGATCCGTGACGAAGGCTAGCGGGTTGACGTAGTCCTCCCCATGCCGAACTCCCCAGTGGAGGCACGGTGATCCCGCACAGTGGCCCATTCCCACTACGCCGATGGCTTGGCCCTTGTTCACGGTAACCCCCTCCGCGAGTTCGCTGTCCACGGGCTCAAAGCTGCTCCGTAGCCCGCTCCCGTGGTCGATGGTGATCACCGGACGATCCACCACGACACCCACGAAGCTCACAGTGCCGTCGGCGGGGGCGGCGACCGTGACGCCGTCGTCCGCTGCTTGTAAATCCACGCCGCGGTGCCCGCTCAACCACGGCTTGTCCGGAGGGTCGAAGCCGCGAACGACGGCAGGCTTGGGGGAGAGCGGCCACACCCAGCCCGGGCGGGTGCCGGGCGGGGTGCTGCCGCCCGGCGGCGGCGATCCAACGGAAGGCGCCGTGACCAGGACAACGAGCAAAAGAATGCAGGCCGGAAGATGTGCAGTTCTCATGGAGCAAGCCTTCGCTGGCGCCGCAGGGTCCGAAAGCCGCCAGTTCGGCTATGTGGAAAACGGTGCGGGAAATCTGCCGAACGATTGAGGCTGAACCCGGGGCTTTTGCGGTCATAAGGCTGAAGGCGCTGTAGTACACTTGGTGGAGCAGTTTGCTGTGCCCTCAAGCTTGTTTAGAAGCGCTTCTCATTCAGTTGCGCGGGGGTCCCAGGCTGACTACGCGTATCCAACCCTCCAATTGCGAATCCTCGCGGATTCAGTGCTGCGGAGGATTGTGCCTCTTGCGGTCCGGCGAGTCATTGGCCGGATGAGAAGTGCAATGGATGCCAGGAGCCAAGGCCCGTTCGGGTCCGGCTAATTAACCGTCAACTATTGGCAGGGTAAGAGCGGCCCGTGTGGCTCTCTCATGAATGACCTGCCGGAAGGAGCGTCGGCATGCCCGTCGTAACTATGCGCCAGCTGCTTGACAGCGGCGTCCACTTTGGACACCAGACCCGTCGTTGGAACCCGAAGATGAAGCGATTTATCTTCACGGAGCGCAACGGCATCTACATCATTGACCTTCAGCAGTCGCTGTCCTACATCGACCGCGCTTTCGAGTTCGTCAAGGCTACTGTCGCCCACGGCGGCACCGTCCTGTTCGTCGGCACCAAGAAGCAGGCCCAGGAAGCAATTGCTGAGCAGGCTACCCGTGTTGGCCAGCCGTACGTCAACCAGCGTTGGTTGGGCGGTATGCTCACCAACTTCCAGACCGTTGCCAAGCGCATCCAGCGCATGAAGGAACTCGAAGAGATCAACTTCGAGGACGTCGCAGGCTCGGGTTACACCAAGAAGGAGCTCCTGCTCCTCAAGCGTGAACTCACCAAGCTGGAAACCAACCTCGGTGGTATCCGCAACCTGACCAAGGCTCCTTCCGTTCTGTGGGTTGTTGACACGAAGAAGGAACACCTGGCTGTTGACGAAGCCAAGAAGCTGAACATCCCGGTTGTTGCCATCCTGGACACCAACTGCGACCCCGACGAAGTTGACTTCCCGATCCCGGGTAACGACGACGCCATCCGCTCCGTAAACCTGCTGACCCGCGTGGTTGCCGACGCCGTTGCTGAGGGCCTCATCGCCCGTAACCAGCGCGCAACCGGTGCTGCAGAGGCCCCGGAAGAGCCGCTCGCTGAGTGGGAGCGTGAGCTCCTCGAAGGCAGCAAGGCCGAAGCTGCTGAAGCTCCGGCCGCCGAGGCTGTCGAAGCTCCGGCTGCGGAAGCTGCCGAAGCCCCGGCCGCCGAGGCCACCGAAGCTGCTGCTGGCGAAGCCGAAGCGGACAAGTAAATCCGGACCTTTCCCGCACCAATTTCGGTGCGGGGAGCTACTGACAGGATGGCGGCCCACCAGGTGGGCTGCCGTCCTGTCAGTCCGTAAACACATAAATTTCTAGACAGAGGGGTTCACATGGCGAACTACACTGCTGCTGACATCAAGGCCCTGCGCGAGCGCACCGGCGCCGGCATGATGGACGTCAAGAAGGCTCTTGACGAGGCCAACGGCGACGCCGAGAAGGCCATCGAGATCATCCGCATCAAAGGCCTCAAGGGCGCTACCAAGCGTGAAGGCCGCTCCACCGCCGAAGGCCTGGTTGCAGCCAAGGTCACCGGCGGCGTTGGCGTAATGATCGAGGTCAACTGCGAGACCGACTTCGTCGCCAAGGCTGACAAGTTCATCCAGCTGGCCGACAAGGTCCTGGCTGTCGCCGTCGAGTCCGGCGCTGCCGACCTCGAGACCCTGCTGGCCATCGACGTCGACGGCAAGCCCCTTTCCGAGGTTGTCGTCGAAGAAGGCGCCGTTCTCGGCGAAAAGGTTGTTGTCCGCCGTATTGCCCGCATTGAAGGCGGCACGGTTGACGCTTACCTGCACAAGACCTCCAAGGACCTCCCGGCCCAGGTCGGCGTCCTGTTCGCCGTTGAGGGCGAGGGCGACGCCGCTGCTACCGCAGCCCACGACGTCGCTGTCCACGTTGCAGCCATGGCCCCGAACTACCTGAGCCGCGAAGACGTCCCGGCCGAACTGGTCGAGTCCGAGCGCCGCATCGCCGAAGAGACCGCCAAGGCCGAAGGCAAGCCGGAAGCCGCTCTCACCAAGATCGTCGAAGGCCGCGTGACGGGCTTCTACAAGGGCGAAGTTCTCTTGGACCAGGCATTCGCCAAGGACTCCAAGAAGACCGTTGCACAGGTCCTCGAAGAGGCCGGCGTCAAGGCAACTGCCGTTGCCCGTTTCCGCGTCGGAAACTAGTTAGACATACAAAAGGGGTGGTCACTTCGGTGGCCGCCCCTTTTGCATGCAACGGCAGGCCCGCACCGAGTGCATCTACAGCCGGCAGCTTTCTGCCCGGCCCCCAGCAAGATAATCTAGCCAGAGTCCACAAACGGGAAGGCACCATGGAAACCGAGAACACTGCAATCCATCCGGAGAAGACCCGTCGTCGTGTACTGCTGAAGCTGTCCGGCGAGGTCATCGGCGGCGGAAAGCTTGGAGTGGACCCGGAAACCGTCCGCGCCATCGCCAAGCAAATCGCCGCCGCTGTTTCCGAGGTCGAGGTGGCAATCGTCGTCGGCGGCGGTAACTTCTTCCGCGGCGCCGAACTGTCCCAGAGCGGCATGGACCGCTCACGCGCCGACTACATGGGAATGCTCGGCACTGTCATGAACTGCCTGGCCTTGCAGGATTTCCTGGAACAGGCGGGCGTCGAGACCCGCGTTCAGAGCGCCATCACCATGGGACAGGTAGCCGAGGCCTACATTCCGCGCCGTGCCATCCGCCACATGGAGAAGGGCCGCGTCGTCATCTTCGGTGCTGGCGCAGGCCTTCCGTACTTCTCCACAGACACCGTGGCTGCACAACGAGCACTCGAAGTGCATGCCGACGTCGTGCTCATGGCGAAGAGCGGTGTGGACGGCGTGTACACCGCGGATCCCAAGAAGGATCCCACTGCTGAGAAGCTCGAAAAGCTCAGCTACGACGAGGCCCTGCGCCGTGACATCCGCGTCATGGACCAGACCGCCATGACCATGTGCAAGGACAACAATTTGTCCATGGTTGTCTTTGGCATGGAAGGCGAAGGGAACGTCACCCGGGCCATTCTCGGCGAAAAGCTGGGCACCCTGGTCACCCCCTAGCAAGGGCTAGGATATTTCTAGGACTCTTCCGCCCGCAGGGGCGGAAATTTATTGTGCATTGCGGCCCGCGGACCGGGGCGCGACTATTTCTGAGGAGAAACCGTGATCGAAGAAACCTTGCTCGAAGCCGGGGAAAAGATGGACAAGGCGGTCGAGGTAGCCAAGGAGGATTTCGCGTCGATCCGTACCGGTCGTGCGAACCCCGGACTCTACAACAAGGTGATCGTGGAATACTACGGCACCCCCACACCGCTGCAGCAGCTGGCTTCCTTCGCTATTCCGGACGCCAGGACCATCCTGATCACGCCCTTTGACAAGACCTCAATGCGCGACATCGAAAGGGCCTTGAGCGACTCCGAGGTCGGCGCCAATCCGTCCAACGACGGCAACGTCATCCGGATCACTATCCCGGAGCTCACCCAGGAACGCCGCAAGGAATACGTCAAGATCGTCAAGGGCAAGGGTGAGGACGCAAAGGTTTCCATCCGAAGCATCCGGCGCAAGGCCAAGGACGCCCTGGACAAGCTCGTCAAGGACGGCGAAGCCGGCGAAGACGAGGGTGCCCGTGGCGAAAAGGAACTCGACGCTATCACCAAGGCACACGTCGACGGTATCGACGAGCTCCTCAAGCGCAAGGAAGCCGAGCTGCTCGAGGTCTGATGAGCGAGGCTGAGCCGGCACCCGCGCAGGGAATTCCCACACGCGCCAGACGCCAACGAGGCAACCCAACGCCCAAGGCCGGCCGGAATCTTCCGGCCGCCATCGGCGTCGGGCTCGCCATGCTCTTTGCCGTTCTCGGCGGGCTGCTGTTCCTGCCCCTGGGGTTCGTTCTCCTGACCACTGGGTTCGCGGTCCTCGGCGTGTGGGAAATCTTCCGTGCGCTCGAAGCCCAGGGCACCAGGATGCCCATCATCCCCGTGCTGACCGGTACCGTGGCGATGCCGCTGGCGGCTTACTTCGGTGGCACAGAAAGCCTGCTCTTCGCGATGGTGCTGAGCAGCACGGCCGTACTGCTCTGGCGTTCCCTTGAAAGCGCGGCCGGAGCTCCGCGCAGCGTCTTCTCCGGAATCTTCACGCTTGCCTGGGTGCCATTCCTGATCAGCTTTGCCATCCTGCCTCTCCATACAGGCGGGGGAGCGACGACGGCGGGTCCATGGCCCGCTGGGCAGGTTCCGGCGGGTGCCTGGCAGATTGCCGTGATGTTGCTGCTGGTGGTGTCCAACGATACTTTCGGGTACCTCGTCGGGGCGCTGTTCGGCAAGCATCCGATGGCTCCCAAGATCAGCCCCAAAAAGACCTGGGAAGGGTTCGCTGGCTCGGTGGCAGGTGCCATGGTCATCGGGATCCTCGCCAGCATCTTCGTCCTGGGCAGGCCGTGGTGGGTCGGCGTGGTGCTTGCGGTAGGCATGGTGGCCGCCGCTACCGCCGGTGACCTCGCGGAATCCATGGTCAAACGGGAACTTGGCGTCAAAGACATGAGCAGCATCCTGCCCGGTCACGGCGGGGTCATGGACCGCCTCGACTCGATCGTCTTCGCGGCTCCGGCAGCATATATTCTTTTCGCGCTGTTGAGCGGCGCCTGACAACCACCCAGAAGGAAAGCAGTGGCAGTGGACATTCGTCGCCAGATCCCCGCAGCATTTGAGCGCGTGGCGCACAGCAAGTATGGCTACAACGCAAGGCAAGTGGACCAGTTTTTCCAGCGCGCCCGATTGTCCTTTGAAAACCGGGCCGAGGCATCGGAGAAAATCGGCAGTAGCGATGTCCGCGCGGTTTCGTTTGATCCTGTCAAGGGCGGCTACGACGCCACCGCTGTGGACGCCGCATTGGACCGCCTCGAAGATGCCTTCGCCCGGCGTGAACGCGACGAGCTGATAGCGGCCGAAGGCGAGGAAGCCTGGTTGCTGAAGATCGGTAAACTCTCCGGGGTGTTGCGCGGCCGTTTGCACCGGCCTGATGGCGAACGTTTCCGCCGGCCGGACAAGAAGCGCGCGCGTAGCTACAACATCGCCGAGGTCGATGCCTTGTGCGTCTCCCTGATCGGTTACCTGGAGAACGACAAACCGCTGAGCGTCGACAACGTCCGCCGAGCCGCTTTCTCCGAGGCCCGAGGGCGCGACGGCTACGAAGAGTCGCAGGTTGATGCCTTCCTCGACCGGGTTGTCGAACTCATGGCGGCGATCGACTAGCTAAACCCAGGCGGACGCCCGCGCCCCCTCAGCTCCGCGCGCCCTCAGCTCCGCGCACCCTCAGCGGAGCTGGCGCTCCGTGGCCACCGGCCGCTCCGGGACATGAAGCCTTGTCATCAGCCGGGTCACGGTCCCGGGGACCCGGTGTTTCGTGGCCCGCGAGACCAGCACCATCACGGCAAACGCGGCCGGCACCGTCCACGCCGCGGGCTGGGCAATCCATCCGGGTGCGGCCGAACCGATGATCGTGCTCGATACCAGCGCACCCCCGCAGAGGACGGCTCCCGTCAGCATGCCGGCAATCGCGCCTGCGTCGCTCAGGCCCCGCCACCAAATGCCCAGGACCAGGACCGGACAAATGGTGGACGCGGTGAAAGCGAACACCAGCCCTACACTGCCGGCCAAGGCCATGGAATCCGTGGTGAACGCAAAAGCGAGGGGGACGGCTGCGGCCAGGAATGCGGCCACCCGGAATCCGCGCACGCTCCCGCCAAGAAGGTCCTGGCTGATGACGCCGGCCAGCGATACCACCAATCCCGACGTCGTCGAGAGGAATGCCGCAAACGCACCGGCAACCACCAATGCCGACAGCAGATCGCCGGGCACTCCACCCAGTAGCTTTCCAGGCAGCAGCAGGACCAGGGCGTCCGGCCGTCCGTTGCGTGCAAGCTCAGGTGCGAAGACCCGCCCAAGCAGGCCGGACGCCGTCGGGAACAAATAGAAGACCGACAACAGGCCGAGCACGATAAGGGTGGTCCGGCGGGCTGATTGGCCGTCCGGGTTGGTGTAGAAGCGGACAAGGACGTGGGGGAGTCCCAGTGTTCCGAAAAGCAGCGCCACCAGGAGCGAGACAGTCTGGTAAAGCCCGGCTGCGGGGAGGCCAGTGGGATTGCTGGATGCCTCCGCCAGGACCGGTGGGCCGCCGCCCGTCTGGTTCAGTAGCAGGAACACCACAGGCACGGCCAAAGCCGTCAATTTGAGCCAGTATTGGAAAGCCTGGACGAAGGTGATGGAGCGCATGCCACCAGCCGCCACCGTCAGGCAGACCACCGCGACGACGGCGACGGAGCCCACCCAGGAAGGCAATCCCGTGCTGATCCGGATGGTGAGCCCGGCGCCCTGAAGCTGCGGCACGATGTAGAGCCACCCGACGGCAACAACGACAAGGCTCGTAACCCGGCGGACGGTTTTCGACTCGAGCCTGGCCTCCGTGAAATCCGGGATCGTGTAGGCACCCGATCGGCGCAAGGGGGCAGCCACGAACAGCAAGAGCATCAGATAGCCGGCCGTGTAGCCCACGGGGAACCACAGAGCGTCCGTTCCGGTCAACAGGATCAGCCCCGCGACGCCCAGGAAACTCGCTGCCGACAAGTATTCGCCCCCGATCGCCGAGGCATTCCACCATGGGCGGACAGTGCGGGATGCCACGTAAAAGTCGCCCGTCGTGCGCGAAATGCGCAGGCCGTAGAAGCCGATCGCCGCCGTCGCGAGCGCCACACCCAGAAAAGCGGCGAGCCCGACGGCGGGATTCACTTCTCCTCCACAAGATCGCGATAGCGGGCTTCGTTCCTTGCCGCGGAGCGGTTGTACAGCCAAGCGCTCAGGCCGATCACCGGATAGAGCGCCGCTCCGAGGATGATCCAATTTACCGGGATACCGAGAATCCGCATTTGCGCGAGCTGAGGCACCAGCGCCACCATGGAGCCGTAGGCGGCAAGCACCAGTAGGAATCCGGAAGCCACAACCACAGCAAGGCGCAGCTGCGAACGGATGAGTGACCGGACGAAGACCTGCCCGACGTCCGAGTCCTCGGCAGCTTCGCGCGACTGGTATGGACGCGTGGGGGCTATCCGGGCAGACGACTGCGGGGCCGTGACCCTGACCCGGGTCATCCTTGTGGCCGGATCCGGGTGGCCTCGAGCTTGTCCCGCACGGCCGGAAGGTGCCTGCGGCTGATCGGCAGTTCGGCTCCGGCCACCGTGACGCTTGGCCGTGCCGCGGCGAGTTTCATATGTCCCACGTGGTTGAGGGACATTAGATAGGAACGGTGGATGCGGATGAATCCGGCTTCCGCCCACTGCTGTTCGAGGTCGCTCAGGGGTACCCGTATCAAGTAGCTCGCCTCCGCGGTGTGTAATCGGGCGTAGTCTCCCTGGGCTTGGACGTAGCTGACATCGTCCCGCCGGATCATCCGTGTGGTTCCGCCCTGGTCAACCGTGATCATCTCCGGGACCTTGCTGCCGTCCTTGATGAGCTCGCTGATGCGGCTGATGGACCGGGCCAGGCGCTCGGCACGCACTGGCTTGAGCAGATAGTCGACGGCGGCCAGTTCGAACGCCTCGAGCGCACAGTCCTCGTCGGCGGTGACGAAGACGACGGCGGGAGGCCGGGCGCTGCGCGAGATGGCACGGGCGATGTCCAAGCCGGAAAGCGCGGGCATATGGATGTCCAGGAAGACCGCGTCCACGGATTCAGTTTCGAGGGCGCTGAGGGCTTCCGCACCTGAGGCTGCGCGGTGGATGGCACCGATGCGCTCGTCCCGACCCAGAAGGAAGGCGAGCTCTTCAACGGCGGGGAGCTCGTCGTCGGCGACGAGTACGTTGATCATGGTTATAGATTAGCCTCAGGCATCATGGCTCGGCTGGGACTTCGGTACGCGGATCGTGATCAAGGTGCCCTCGCCCGGCGCGGTCTCGATGACCAAGCCGTGTTCGTCCCCGTAGACCTGGCGCAGGCGGGCATCGACGTTTCGCAGTCCGACATGGTCGCCGTCGGCGTGCCCGGCCAGGACCGAGCGCAGGTGTTCCGGATCGATGCCCACGCCGTCGTCCTCGATGGTGACCTCCGCGAAGGCCCCGGAGTCGTTGGCACAGATCGTGATGTGCCCCGGTCCTTCCTTCGCTTCAAGCCCATGGCGCACGGCGTTTTCCACGAGCGGTTGCAGGCTCAGGAAAGGAATCACCGTGCTTAGGACTTCGGGCGCGATCCTGAGGCTCACTTGAACCCGGTCCCCGAAGCGTGCCTTCTCCAACAGCAAGTAGCGGTCGATGCTCCGGAGTTCCTCCGCCAGGGTGGTGAAATCGCCGTGGCGGCGGAAGGAATATCGGGTGAAATCCGCGAACTCGACCACCAACTCCCTCGCCCTGGCCGGATCAGTGTTGATGAACGAGGCAATGGCGTTGAGGGAGTTGTAGATGAAATGGGGACTGATTTGTGCGCGCAGGGCCCGGACTTCGGCCTCCATGAGCAAGGTGCGGGAAGCGTCGAGTTCGGCCAATTCCACTTGCACGGCAACCCAGTCGGCCAGCTCGCTTGTCGCCCGGATCAACCCGGCGCCGGTTTGCGGGGCGAAGGCCGCGACGGCTCCCGCCACGCGGTTTCCTGCCCTGATCGGCGCGACGACGGCGTTCAGTGCGTGCGAAGCCGGGACAACCACGGTCCGTCCGTCGGAGAGAACTCCCGAGGCGAGCTCCATCAGGACGGCTTTGAGTTCTTCTGCCGCGCCGTCCCACGCCAGGACGGACTCGGTGTCCGTGATCGCCAGGGCGTCACAGCCAAGCAGGGAACGCAATTGCTTGCTCGCCTTGGCCGCTCCCGCCGCGTGGAGGCCGGTGCGCAGGTGCTGTCCCGCGCGCGACGCCGCGTGCAGGGTCTGGTAAGTGGCCCTCTCGGCGTCGGTTCCCAGCTCGCGGAAGGAACGGATCACCTTGAGGCCGACCCCCACGACGACCGCCACGGCGAGCACGATGACCGCAATGGCGGCGGCGGTGACGAGCGGGGAATCCGGCATGGAGCAAGACTAGCGAACCCGCCGTTCGGCGCAGCAACGTGTCCGCTGGGCGACGCCTATGCCGGCGAATCTGGAAGTGGCGCGGTTGCCCGGCGGATAGTGATTCCAGTCACATCGACTCGGAGCGTGTGGTCGATGTAGACACCCACAACAGGAGGAAGCCATGGGTAACGAGGCCCAGACACCGGACGCAGCGGCGTCCGTGGATTTCCAGGAAGTCCAGCAAACGGGGCAGTTTCAGGAGCTCCGCAAGCGCCACCGTAGTTTTGTCTTTCCAATGGCCATCGCATTCCTGCTTTGGTACTTCGCCTACGTCCTGCTGGCCGACTACGCGGTGGGCTTCATGTCCACCAAGCTGTGGGGCAACATCAACGTCGGCCTGGTCCTGGGCCTGCTGCAGTTCGTCTCAACTTTCGGAATTACGGCCTGGTACGTTCACTACTCCAACCGGAAACTGGACCCGATCGCCGCGGAAATCCGGAATGAGATCGAGGGCCATGAGTTCGATAAAGGCAGCACCGTGAGAGGGGCGGCAAAATGAGCGCCATGGTCCCGATGGTCAACGTTGCCGCTCTTAAGGACACCACGCTGTTGAACATGGGCATCTTCGCCCTGTTCGTCCTGGTCACCATGGTGATCGTTTTCCGGGCCAGCCGGAACAACAAAACGGCTGCCGACTACTATGCCGCCGGGCGCTCGTTCACCGGTTCGCAGAACGGCACTGCCATCGCCGGAGACTACCTCTCCGCAGCTTCCTTCCTCGGGATCACCGGGGCAATCGCGGTCAACGGCTACGACGGCTTCCTATACTCCATCGGGTTCCTCGTCGCGTGGCTTGTGGCGTTGCTGCTTGTCGCCGAACTGCTGCGCAACACGGGCAAGTTCACCATGGCGGATGTGCTTTCCTTCCGGCTGCGCCAGCGCCCGGTGCGGATCGCCGCCGCCCTCTCCACTTTGGCCGTCTGCTTCTTCTACCTGCTGGCGCAGATGGCCGGCGCAGGAAGCCTCATCTCTTTGCTCCTGGGCATCAGCGACTGGGGCGGACAAGCCCTGGTGATCGTCGTCGTCGGCGCCCTCATGATCATGTACGTGCTGATCGGCGGAATGAAGGGCACCACATGGGTGCAGATCATCAAAGCCGTGTTGCTTATCTGCGGTGCGGCAGTCATGACGCTCTGGGTGCTGTCGATCTACGGTTTCAACCTGTCGAACCTGTTGGGTGCTGCCGCAGACTCTGCCAAGAACCCCAATGTGCTCAACCCCGGCCTGCAGTACGGCAAGACCGAGACCTCCAAGCTGGACTTCCTGTCCCTTGGCTTGGCACTCGTCCTCGGCACGGCCGCCCTGCCACACGTGCTGATGCGCTTCTACACGGTGCCCACGGCGAAGGAAGCCCGCAAATCGGTGGTCTGGTCCATCTGGCTGATCGGGTTGTTCTACCTGTTTACCCTGGTCCTCGGCTACGGCGCGGCAGCCCTCGTCGGAGCCGACACCATCAAGTCGGCCCCTGGCGGCGTGAACTCCGCTGCACCGCTCCTCGCCTTCCACCTGGGCGGGCCGTTGCTGCTGGGCTTCATCTCGGCCGTCGCATTCGCCACCATCCTTGCCGTGGTGGCCGGCTTGACCATCACGGCAGCGGCGTCGTTCGCACATGATATCTATGCGAACGTCATTTCCAAGGGCAAGGCCGACGCCGGGACCGAGGTCAAGGTGGCCCGGCGCACTGTGGTGGTTATCGGGGTCCTTGCGATTCTTGGCGGTATTTTCGCCAACGGCCAGAACGTAGCCTTCCTCGTGGCGCTCGCCTTCGCAGTGGCGGCGTCAGCGAATTTGCCGACCATCCTCTACTCCCTGTTCTGGAAGAAGTTCACTACCCAGGGTGCTACCTGGAGCATGTACGGCGGACTGTCGGCGGCCATCATCCTCATTGCCTTGTCGCCCGTTGTTTCCGGTGCCAAGACGTCAATGATCCCGGGTGCCAACTTCGCCGTCTTCCCGTTGAGCAACCCGGGAATCGTGTCCATTCCGCTCGCCTTCCTGCTTGGCTGGCTCGGAACCGTGGTGGACAAGCGGCGCGAAGACACGGCGAAGCAGGCCGAGATGGAAGTCCGTTCCCTGACCGGCGTAGGAGCCGAGAAAGCGGTGAACCACTAGGAGTACCGGTCCGACGCTCGCTCACATATCAGGCCGTTCGGCGTGACGCTCGCTCACAAACAAGGCCAAATAGCGGATCCCTCCTGCAGAAAGATCTGCAGGAGGGATCGCTGTTGCCGCTTGGCAGGGAGTGCTTAGTGGTTATGGCCGCCCGGCAGGGAGTGCTCTCCATGCGGTACCGCGTGCGCTCCGGCCACCGAGGCGGCGAGCCCCGGCGTCGTAATTGCTGCGACGACGACGGCGGCGGCGAAGGCAGCCCCCAAAAGCGCACCGGCCCGTGGGGGAGCCGACGCTTCTCCGCCGACGTGGTCGCGGAACCTTCGGGCGAGCCAGGAAGAGGATCCCAGGGCCATCAGGACCAGGAACAGGGCCGCCAGATGCCCGCCGTCGAGCACTCTTTGGGCCATGCCGGCCATCACCACGGCGACGTGGACCAGCACGGCCGCGAGGAGGCCTATGGTCGTTGGCTTACGGAACCGGAGCCGCCCCCGTTGGAGGCTGGCAATCGAACCGGCGAGCAACGCCAGGCCCCAGACCGCGAAGATGCCGCCCGCCCAGACAAGAGGTCCCCGCCCCGAAATATAGCTCGAGGCGATGGAAAGCTCCACGAGGCCGGCCCCCATTCCCGCGAAACACGAAAACAAGGTGAGGGATGCCCCGGCGGTGGGTCCCACGGACGTCGCTGCTTGAGCTGGCACGGACGGCTCCTTCCGGGCTTCGAAGTTTTCTAGACGTGGGCCCTGGCGGTGGTGACCGGAACCTTGTCCTGCGAGAGACCGATGCCGAGAAGCACCACAGCGCTGGCCAGGTGCAGGACGTTGTCTGCGCCGTTAAGGGCAATGATGTTCAGTGCGGAGCCCACGAGGAACAGTCCAAGGATGCCAACAAGCAAGTAGACGGCGCCGACTGTGGTGTTGACGGTCTTGGACAGCACAGTGCTGTTCATGCCCGAGTAGAGCAGCGCGGCGCCGATGGCGAGGTGAATGATGTTGTGCAGGGGGTTTACCGCAAAGATGATCAGATTGGCACCCTCGGTCGCGAAGAATCCAATTCCCGAGGTGACGAAGAATCCAACGACACCCACGAGCAGGTAGACGGCTCCAAAGATGGTGGCGATCAGGCGGTTGGGCGAAGTGCGCATGGTCCAAACCTTCCGGTATGGCCGGTTTTGTATCCGGCCTGTGGTTGAAACCCCGGACGGGGCTCTCAACCAGATATTCGGACCACCACGGGCTATGGATGGGTGGGATGGGACGATTTTTTTCGACTTTTTTCGGCGTCAACCTTGCGGCCGGAGACGGATGGCCAGAGTGGGCTCAGCCGGTTCGGAGCGCCGTCTTGGTACTGCGGTTCAACAACGGCTGCACCCGGAAGGGAATCAGTTCGCCCATCGACATGGCGGTGTCCGTTCGTTCCACTCCGTCACACGCAAGGATCTTGCCGTTGATCCGGAACAAATCCTCGGCGTCGAGCGCCACCACCCGCAGCAGCAGGTCAGCCGAACCGGTCAGGCCGTATCCCTCCAGGATTTCCGGGATTTCGGCGAGGTCCAAGGCAAGCTGCCCAAGCTTTTGCTGCTGCACATGCACCGAGATGAACGCCATGAGGGGGTAGCCGAGGGCGGCAGGGTTGATCCGCCGTTCGAATGAGAGAAACGCATGCTTCTTTTCCAGTTGGGCCATCCGCGCCTGAACCGTATTCCGCGATAGTCCCAGCTTCTGCGCCAGGGCAACTACCGTGCCGCGGGGGTCCTTCGCCATGGCTGAAAGCAGGCGTGTGTCGGTGCCATCTAAAGCTTGCATAATGCGCAACGTTAGCACGGTGCAGACCGCCCGGATAGGGCAGAATGCGCAGAATTTTCAATGGTGGTTGTACCCAATGAGCATTGTGAGTAGGGTCACAATTAATCCAGGCGACGACGCCCGGATGCTGGCCCGCGGCTGGATCACAAGTCCCTCCAAAGGCCTGCGAGGACGAGCTGAAAGGTGCGATCAACTGTGTTGACGGACGAACCCGGCCAGGACGCCTACAAGGCTTCGAATCCCGGAATCAGTGCAGCAAGCCCGCGTCGGACCGGCGGGGATCTGGTCCAACTGATTTCCCCGGAAGGGGAACGCATCAGCCACCCGGAGTTCGATCTCTGGGTCAGCGATGTCACGGACGAGCAACTGTGCTCGCTGTACGAGGACATGATGGTCATCCGCCGCATCGACGCCGAGGCTACCGCCTTGCAGCGTCAGGGCGAGTTGGCCTTGTGGCCGCCCCTGCTCGGCCAGGAAGCATCGCAGATCGGCTCGGGCCGGGCCCTTCGGGACGACGACTTTGTCTTCCCCAGCTACCGTGACAACGGCGTTGCCTACTGTCGCGGAGTAGAGCCAACAGACTTGGTCCGTGCCTGGCGCGGCAACGCCTCGGCCGGATGGGACCCCTACCGCCACAACATTGCCACCCAGCAGATCATCATCGGTTCGCAATCGCTGCACGCAACCGGCTACGCGATGGGTATCCAGCACGACGGGGCAGACTCCGTCGCGGTTGCCTACTTCGGCGATGGCGCCACGAGCGAAGGCGATGTCAACGAGGCAATGGTCTTCGCGGCAAGCTTCCAAGTGCCCGTGGTCTTCATCTGCCAGAACAACCACTGGGCCATCTCCGAACCGGTCCGGACTCAGTCCCACATCCAGATCGCCGACCGTGCTTCGGGCTTCGGAATCCCCAGCATGCGGGTCGACGGGAACGACGTCCTGGCAGTTTTGGCCGTTACGCGTATTGCGCTGGACCGGGCCCGCAAGGGCGGCGGACCTACCTTCATCGAAGCGGTGACCTACCGCATGGGCCCGCACACGACGGCGGATGATCCCACCCGTTACCGCGACGCCAACGAGCTTGAGGACTGGGCGGCCAAGGACCCGATTACCCGGCTCAAGGCGCTGCTGCGTACCAAGGGCCTCCTGACGGAAGAGGTCGAAGCCAAGACCCAGGCCAAAGCAGACGAGGTGGCAAGGAACCTGCGGGCAGGAGTCATCAACATGCCCGATCCCGCGCCGCTTGACCTCTTCAAACACGTGTACAGCACCCCCAACTCCTGGATCGAACGCCAGAAGGACCACTACTCCCGCTATCTGGAAAGCTTCAGCGGATCAACCCAGGAAGGTGCACTCTGATGAGCAAACTGACCTTCGCCCGCGCCATCAACGCAGGGCTGCGCAAGTCCCTCGAAAACGATCCCAAAGTTGTCCTCATGGGTGAGGACATCGGAGCGCTCGGTGGCGTCTTCCGGGTCACCGACGGCCTCCAGAAGGACTTCGGCAAACACCGGGTGGTTGACACCCCTCTGGCCGAATCCGCGATTATCGGCACCGCCGTCGGATTGGCCTACCGCGGCTACCGTCCGGTCTGCGAAATCCAATTCGATGGCTTCATCTACCCGGCATTCGACCAGATCGTCAGCCAGGTAGCCAAGATGCACTACCGGACACAGGGCCGCGTTAAGATGCCCATCACCATCCGGGTTCCCTTCGGCGGCGGAATCGGTTCACCCGAGCACCACTCCGAGTCCCCGGAAGCCTACTTCACCCACACCTCGGGCCTCCGCGTTATCAGTGTCTCCAACCCGCAGGATGCGTACACCATGATCCAGCAGGCGATCGCCTCGGACGATCCGGTGCTGTACTTCGAGCCCAAGCGCCGCTACCACGACAAGGGCGAAGTGGATGAGACCGCAGATCTGTCCGCGGCGCTCTCCATGGAGAAGGCCAGGGTGGTCACACCAGGCAGCGACGTCACCCTGGTGACGTACGGCCCGCTCGTGAAAACCGCGAACGACGCGGCCATGGCCGCTGCCGACGAAGGAGTCTCCGTGGAGGTTATCGACCTGCGATCGCTGGCTCCGATCGACTTCCAGGCAGTGGAGGCGTCCGTCCGCAAGACCGGCAGGCTCGTCATCACCCACGAGGCTGCGCAGTCCGGCGGGCTCGGCGCCGAAATCGCCGCCAGCATCACCGAGCGCTGCTTCAACTACCTCGAAGCGGCGCCGGTCCGGATCACGGGATTCGACATCCCCTACCCGTATTCAAAGCTCGAGATGCACCACCTGCCGGATCTGGACAGGATTCTTGACGGCGTGGACCGGGCGCTCGGCCGCGGCAACTCCCTGAGCGGGCTGGAAGGATGAGCGCCACCATGATCAAGGAATTCAGGTTGCCCGACCTCGGTGAGGGACTCACTGAGTCGGAAATTCTCAGCTGGAAGGTTGCTGTGGGGGACACCGTGACCTTGAACCAGGTCATTGCCGAGGTCGAGACGGCCAAGGCCGTGGTTGAGCTACCGTCGCCCTTCGCGGGAATCGTCGCAGCCTTGCACGAACAGGCCGGTTCGGTTGTCGAGGTCGGCAAGCCGATCGTCTCCTTTGAAGTCGACGACGCCGGAGCCTCACCTTCCGGTGCTGCCGGTTCCGGTGAGGCCGCCTCCACGGAAAGCACTGCAGAGACCGCGGCGAAGCGTGAGCCGAACCTCGTAGGTTACGGTGCCGTCGTCGAAAAATCCGGACGCCCGGCCCGACGCCAGCGGACCTTTGACGAGAGCGCCGCCGAACGCGAGCCTGTCCGGGAGCCCGTTCCCTTCGTCGAACAGCCCGCTGTCGAACCCGTTCCCGTCGTTGAACAGCCCGCACCGCTCGCCGTTCCAAACGAGCCCGTGGTGGAACAAGAGCGTCCCCGTTCCACCCCTCCGGTCCGTAAGTTGGCGAGGGATCTCGGAATTGACCTTGAACTCGTCAAGGGAACCGGTCCGGCAGGCTTGATCACCCGTTCGGATGTCCAGGACTTCGCAGCCGGGGCTCAGCCGCAGCTTGCCGTTCCCGAGCTCGCCCCGGCCGCCGCGTCCGCCGTCGGGGTTTCCGCTGAACGCGAGACCCGAACCCCTATCAAGGGAGTCCGCAAGTTCACGGCCGCTGCCATGGTGCAAAGTGCCTTCACTGCGCCGCATGTGACGGAGTTCCTGACCGTTGACGTCACGCCCACCATGGAACTGCTGACGCGGCTCAAGGCAAGCCGCGAATTTGCCGGGTACAAGCTTACGCCGTTGACCATCGCGGCCAAGGCGGTATTGATTGCCCTGCGCAGGAACCCGACCCTGAACTCCCGCTGGGACGAGGCCGCACAGGAGATCGTGCAGTTCAATTACGTGAACCTGGGTATCGCGGCAGCCACGCCGCGGGGACTGACCGTTCCTAACATCAAAGACGCCGACAGGATGACGCTGCTGGAACTGTCCACGGCTTTGTCCGCTCTCACGGACACGGCACGTTCAGGCAAGACCTCCCCGGCAGATCTGACGGGCGGGACCATTTCCATCACGAACATCGGAGTGTTCGGGATCGACGCCGGGACTCCCATCTTGAATCCGGGCGAGGCTGCCATCGTCGCACTGGGATCGGTGCGCAAAGCTCCTTGGGTGCACAACGACGAACTCGCGGTGCGCCAGGTGATGTCACTGAGCCTGTCGTTCGACCACCGGCTGGTGGACGGCGAGCAGGGCTCTAAATTCCTTGCCGACCTGGGTGCGATCCTGTCCGACCCTGCAACCGTCATGACGATGATCTAGTAGAGCTCTCAGGCCCAACTAACTCGCAGTTGTTGTCGTTTTGAAGGCTCATAACGACATCTGCTGCGAGTCAGTTGGGCCTAGCTAGCGCACCGTCAAGGCCGCCAGTGCCATGCGTTCGAGGATTGGCCGGGCGCTTTTGACCGCCATGCGTCGTCCGTGGTGCCGGACGGAGTGGGGTGTCGAGTTGATGAGGCCGAAGGCTGCGTGGGCGCGGACCCGTAGTTCGGCAGGATCCGTGTCAGGATGCAGTTCGCCGAGCACTCCCACCCACAGTTCCACGTAGTTGCGCTGCAAGGTGCGGACTTCGGCCTGGTCGGAGTCGCTGAGGTTGCTGAAGTCGCGGTCCTGGACCCGGATGACATCGGGGTTGCTGAGGGCGAAGTCCACGTGGAACTCCACCAATCCGCGCAATGCAGCTTCGGCGTCGGGGGCTTCGGCCGCCACGGTGCGGCCGCCGTCGAGCAGATTCCGGCTCACACTCAACAGCAGTTCGGCCAGCACGGCTTGTTTTCCCGGGAAATGCCGGTACACCGCAGGGCCGCTGACTCCTGCCGCGGCCCCCAGGTCCTCAAGGGACACGCGGTTGAAACCGTCCGCGGCGAACAACCCGGCTGCGGCGGTCAGGAGGGCCTTGCGCCGTGTTTCCTTGGCTTGGCTTCTTGGGGTCGGGCTGTCTTGCTTGGGGCTCCGCGGGGTTGGGCCGTCCTGTTGGGAGCTCCGCTGGAAGGTGACCACAATTCCTCCTTTTGCACGCGTCCAATTCAGCGTCGATGCCGGGACGGGCCCAGCGTCGAGGTGATGGACAACACAGTTAATAGAGACTAACCTAAATTCCAGTTATGCGGTACTAACTGAGATGGCCATTGGCCGGGATGGGACACAGTCGATGGAGACACTCGCCAGCCAGCTGGATACCAGCAGCGATCAGTTCGCGGCCAACGCGGAAGCGCAGCTGTCACTGGTGCACGAGCTGAAGAAGCGCCTTGCCGTGGCCGCCCTCGGTGGCCCGGAGAAGTCGCGTGAGCGGCATATCTCCCGGGGAAAGTTGTTGCCGCGCGAGCGCATCAACTACTTGCTGGACGAGGGCAGCCCGTTCCTGGAGATCGCCCCGTTGGCGGCCAACGGGATGTACAACGATGATTCGCCGGGCGCCGGCGTGATCGCGGGAATCGGTTTGATCCATGGACGACAGGTGATGGTGGTTTCCAACGACGCCACGGTCAAGGGCGGGACGTATTACCCGATGACGGTCAAGAAGCACCTCCGGGCCCAGGAAATCGCCTTGGAGAACAGGCTGCCCTGCGTCTACCTCGTGGATTCCGGGGGAGCGTTCCTGCCCAGGCAGGACGAGGTGTTCCCGGACAAGGAGCACTTTGGCCGGATCTTCTTCAACCAGGCGAAGATGTCAGCGGCAAAGATCCCGCAGATCGCTTCGGTCATGGGGTCCTGTACGGCCGGGGGTGCCTACGTTCCGGCCATGAGCGACGAAACCGTGATTGTCCGCAACCAAGGCACCATTTTCCTGGGCGGCCCGCCGCTCGTGAAGGCGGCCATCGGGGAGATCGTTACGGCCGAAGAGCTCGGCGGCGGCGATGTCCACTCGCGGATTTCCGGTGTGACGGACCACTTGGCCGAAAACGACGAGCACGCCTTGCAGATCGTCCGCGATATCGTCGCCACCCTGCCCAAACCGGCAGCCCCCACGTGGGACGTGGACGCCGTCGTCGAGCCCGTGGTGGACCCGGCCGAAATCTATGGTGCCGTTCCCACGGACGTCAACGCGCAATACGACGTCCGCGAAGTCATCGCCCGGCTCGTGGACGGCTCGAGGTTCCACGAGTTCAAGAAGAACTACGGCACCACCTTGGTCACGGGGTTCGCGAAGCTGCATGGCCACCCCGTGGGCATCGTCGCCAACAACGGTGTGTTGTTCAGCGAGTCCGCGCTCAAGGGCGCGCACTTCATCGAGCTGTGCGACCAGCGCGGCATCCCCTTGGTCTTCCTGCAGAACCTCTCCGGCTTCATGGTGGGCAAGGACTACGAGCACGGCGGCATCGCCAAGAACGGCGCCAAAATGGTCACCGCCGTCGCTACTGCCCGCGTGCCGAAACTGACGGTGGTGATCGGCGGTTCCTTCGGTGCCGGAAACTACTCCATGTGCGGACGGGCCTACTCCCCGCGCTTCCTCTGGATGTGGCCGGCAAGCCGGATTTCCGTCATGGGCGGGAACCAGGCCTCCAGCGTGCTGGCCACCGTCAAACGGGAGCAATACGAGGCCCGCGGCGAAGAATGGTCGGCCGAGGACGAGGAAGCCTTCAAGGCCCCCATCAAGCAGCAGTACGAGGACCAAGGCAGCCCCTACTACTCCACCGCACGGCTCTGGGACGACGGCATCATCGACCCCGCAGACACCCGGCGCGTCCTGGGCATGGCCTTGGACACTGTCTCCCGCCACCCCTTGCCGGATACCTCCTTCGGCCTCTTCCGGATGTGACCCCATGACAATCAACTCCTTCGACACCGTCCTCGTCGCCAACCGCGGCGAGATCGCCTGCCGCGTGATCCGCACCCTCAAGGCCATGGGCATCCGTTCGGTGGCGGTCTATTCAGACGCCGACGCCGGTGCCCGCCACGTGCGCGAAGCCGACGCTGCCGTCCGGATCGGCACAGCCGCGGCGGCGGACAGCTACCTCCGGATAGACGCGATCATCGAGGCTTGCCTGCAAAGCGGCGCCCAGGCCGTCCATCCGGGTTACGGATTCCTCGCCGAGAACGTGGAATTCGCCAAGGCCCTCGACGCGGCCGGTATCGCGTTCATCGGGCCCGGCATTGACGCCATCGAGATCATGGGCGACAAGATCCGTTCCAAGAACCACGTCATGTCCTACGGCGTCCCCTGTGTTCCGGGCATCGCCGAACCGGGCTTGAGCGACGAGGCACTGATCGAGGCGGCGCCCGGCGTCGGCTTCCCCCTGCTCATCAAGCCTTCGGCCGGGGGAGGCGGCAAAGGCATGCACATCGTGGAGCGGCTCGAGGATATGGCGGCCACCTTGCTGACGGCCCGCCGCGTGGCGGCGAGTGCCTTCGGTGACGACACCCTGTTCCTCGAGCGGCTCATCCAGGCGCCCCGGCACATCGAGGTCCAGGTCCTCGCCGACAGCCACGGCAACGTCATCCACCTCGGCGAGCGCGAATGCTCGCTCCAGCGCCGCCACCAGAAAGTCATCGAGGAAGCACCGTCCCCCTTGCTGGAGTCCCTCGTGAACGGCGCCGAGGTCAGGGCCCGGATCGGTGAGGCCGCCTGCCAGGCTGCCCGGAGCGTCAAGTACAGCGGTGCGGGCACGGTCGAGTTCCTGGTCTCGGACCAGGACCCGGAGCACTTCTTCTTCATGGAGATGAACACCCGCCTCCAGGTGGAGCACCCTGTTACGGAAATGGTGACGGGCGTCGATCTTGTCGAATGGCAAGTGCGCATCGCCGCAGGTGAGGTCCTCACGGTGGCGCAGTCCGACGTCGTGCTTGACGGCCACGCGGTGGAGGCGCGCGTCTACGCGGAGGTACCCGAACGCGGTTTCATGCCATCCATCGGCGAAATCGTGGCGCTCCGGGAACGCGCAAGCAGCGATCCACGCGTCCGCGTCGACTCCGCCATGCTTCCCGGACTGTCCGTCACCGGCGACTACGATCCCATGCTCGCAAAGGTCATCGCCTGGGGCCCGGACCGCAAAGCGGCGCTGGACACCCTTGACCACGCACTGGGGGACTACACGCTGCTGGGCGTGCACACCAACGTTGAGTATTTGCGGCTCCTGATCACCGACGACGACGTCCGCGCCGGCCGCCTCGACACCGGCTTGATCGAGCGCAAGCTCGATGGGATGGAATTCCGTCAAGTGACCGACGTCGAGCTGATCGCCGCAGCCCTGCTTAACCGCCCGGAACCGGTTCCGACCGGGGCGGCAGCACCCTGGAACACTGCCGATGGCTGGCGCGTCGGCGCCCCCGCTCCGTGGAAGACCACCATCGGACGCCCCGACGGCGGCCTGGCCACTGTGGGGTTGACCGTTAATGGGCCGGGCTTCGCGGGGCGTGTGGACAACGGCTTCGAGCACTCTGCCGCCATGCGGCCGGGGTCTGCCGGGCATGCGGTGCTGGTGCTCGACGGCGTTGAGCACCATTTCGCGCACGGCTCACCGTCTCCGGGGCGTGAGGCAGGCGAACTTTGGCTGGGCAGCGACGGCTGGTCCTGCCGGCTCGAGATCCTGGACCGCGAGGACCGGCTCCAACGCATCCTCGCGGGCATCCAGCGCGAAGAAGGCGCCGCGGACCCTGAAGTCCGGTCTCCCATGCCGGGAACCGTCGTCTCCGTTTCGGTGCACAACGGCGATCACGTGGAAGCGGGCGACGTCCTCCTCGCAGTGGAAGCAATGAAGATGGAACACCAATTGGTGGCCTCGGTGTCCGGCACCGTGCACCTCAGCAGCAAGACCGGGGACCTCGTCAAGGCCGACCAAGTCCTCGCCACCATCCACGTGGCGGCGGAACCCACCCAAGAACCCGCCCCCGAAGTCACAGCAGAAAACCAGAAAGACGAGGAAGTCTAGCCATGGCAAGTTTTGAACTCACCGAGGAATACCAGGACCTGAGCGACTCCGTCCGGGAATTCGCCGACGAGGTAGTGGCCCCTGTGTCCACCAAGCACGACGAGGAACACAGCTTCCCGTACGAGGTAGTCAAGCAGATGGGTGAGATGGGCCTGTTCGGCTTGCCTTTCCCTGAAGAGTTCGGCGGCATGGGCGGGGACTACTTCGCGCTCGCCCTCGCGCTGGAACAGCTGGGCAGGGTGGACCAGTCGGTGGCCATCACCCTCGAAGCGGGCGTCTCGCTAGGCGCCATGCCGGTGTACCGCTTCGGCACCCAGGCGCAAAAGGAACATTGGCTGCCCCAACTGACCTCGGCCGAAGCGCTCGCAGGCTTCGGACTGACCGAGCCGGAAGCCGGCTCGGACGCCGGAGGCACTAAAACGAACGCGCACCTCGAAGACGGCCACTGGGTCATCAACGGCAACAAGGAATTCATCACCAACTCCGGGACCGACATCACCCGGCTCGTCACCGTTACCGCCGTTACCGGGCAGCACGAACGCAAGGACGGGAGCATCAAGAAGGAAATCTCCACCATCCTGGTTCCCACCGACACGCCCGGTTTCACCGCGGAAAAGGCCTACAACAAGGTGGGCTGGAACGCTTCCGACACCCACCCGCTGACGCTGAACAACGTCCGGGTACCCGAAGAGAACCTGCTCGGCGTCCGGGGGAGGGGTTACGCCAACTTCCTGTCGATCCTGGACGAAGGCCGTATCGCCATCGCCGCGCTCGCCACCGGTGCGGCGCAGGGCTGCGTCGACTTGTCCGTGAAATACGCCAAGGAACGCGTGGCCTTCGGACAGAACATCGGCAAGTACCAGGCCATCCAGTTCAAGATCGCCCGCATGCAGGCACGGGCCCACACAGCGCGCCTGGCCTACTACGACGCGGCCGCGCGGATGCTGGCAGGCAAGCCGTTCAAGACCGAAGCGGCCATCGCTAAGATGGTCGCAGGCGAGGCAGCCATGGACAACGCACGGGACGCCACCCAGGTGTTCGGTGGCTATGGCTTCATCAACGAATTCACGGTGGCACGCCACTACCGCGACTCCAAGATCCTGGAAGTCGGGGAAGGCACCACGGAGGTCCAGTTGATGCTCATCGCCCGCGAGCTGGGCCTTTAACCGTCAGGGAAGGTGAACGATGATTGACAAAGTTGTTGCCGGCGCCGCGGAAGCGGTGAAGGACATCCACGACGGCGCCTCTCTCGCCGTCGGCGGGTTCGGCTTGTGCGGTATCCCGGTGGCGCTGATCGATGCGCTCCACGATCAAGGCACCAAGGACCTTGAAACAGTCAGCAACAACTGCGGCGTGGACGACTGGGGCCTGGGCATCCTGCTGAGGGACGGGCGTATCCGCCGGACCATCAGTTCCTATGTTGGTGAGAACAAGGAGTTCGCGCGGCAGTACCTTGCCGGCGAGCTCGAGGTGGTCCTCACCCCGCAAGGCACCCTGGCCGAGAAACTGCGCGCCGGCGGCGCCGGCATTCCCGCGTTCTTCACGGCGGCCGGCGTCGGGACACAGGTCTCGGAAGGCGGCCTTCCCCAAAAGTACGACGGCGACGGCAACGTGGCGATCGCGTCCTCACCCAAGGAAGTGCGGACCTTCAACGGGGCGGACTATGTACTGGAGGAATCCCTGACACCCGATTTCGGACTGGTCCACGCCTGGAAGGGCGACCGTCACGGGAACCTCGTCTTCCATGCGACGGCCATGAACTTCAACCCACTGTGTGCCATGGCGGCCCGGATCACGATCGCCGAGGTCGAAGAGCTTGTGGAACCCGGCGAGCTCGATCCGCAACATATCCACACTCCGGGCATCTTCGTCCAGCGGGTCGTGCTTGCACCGGATACCGAGAAGCGCATCGAAAAGCGGACGGTCGCATTGACCCCGGCGTCCGCGGGGGCTACCCCGCAGGCAGGAGCGTAGCCATGGAATCGAACATCACCCAGGATGTGCCGCCGCGTCCCGAGGCGGTCAGGCACGAGTACCGCCGCGCCGGCGCCGAACACCACGAGGGAAAAGGCTGGACGCGGAACGAACTGGCCGCCCGCGTAGCCCGCGAACTCACCAACGGGCAATACGTCAACCTCGGGATCGGGATGCCCACCCTGATTCCGAACTACATCCCCGAGGGGGTCGAGGTGATCCTGCATTCCGAGAACGGGATCCTGGGCGTCGGCCCCTATCCCGCTGACGATCAAGTGGACCCCGATCTGATCAACGCCGGCAAGGAAACGGTCACCGTCAACGCGGGCGCCGCGTTCTTTGACTCGGCTACGTCGTTCGGCATGATCCGCGGCGGACATGTGGACGTAGCAGTGCTTGGCGCGATGGAGGTCGCGGCCAATGGGGACCTGGCCAATTGGATGATCCCGGGCAAGATGGTCAAGGGCATGGGCGGCGCCATGGATCTGGTCTTCGGCGCCAAACGGGTGATCGTGATGATGGAGCACGTGGACCGCAACGGCAAGCCCAAGATCGTCAAGGAATGCTCGTTGCCTGTCACGGGGAAAGGCTGCGTGGATCGGATCATCACCGACCTCGCCGTGATCGATGTCGTCTCCGAAGGCGGAGTCTCGAGGCTCGTCCTGCGCGAGTTGGCACCGAATGTCTCCGCCGAGGACGTGGCCGCCGCGACCGGCGTCGAGCTTTTCGAAGAGGACCAGGAGCTGACTGTATGACCGCGGGCGCTGGACCCCGTGTCCCTGAACCACGCATCGTTGAGCAGCGGGGGCTGTACTTCGAGGAACTCGAGGAAGACGTTGTCTACGCCCACAGGCCCGGGCGGACCGTCACCGAAGCGGACAACGTGCTGTTCACGACGCTGACCATGAACACACAAGCCCTCCACCTGGACGCGGCCTGGAGCGCCACTCAGCCCTTCGGGCAAAGGCTCATGAACTCGATGTTCACCTTGTCCACCATGGTGGGACAGTCCGTCACCCAGTTGACCCAGGGCACCATCATTGCCCAGTTGGGTCTCACGGACGTGTCTTTCCCGCACCCGCTCTACCACGGCGACACCCTTTACACGGAGACTGTCGTCGCGGGGAAACGGGAGTCGTCGTCGCGTCCCGGGCAGGGCGTAGTGACCATGAAACACACCGGCCGCAATCAGGACGGGACAGTTGTGGCGCTGGCCACGCGGGCTTGCCTCATGTGGACCCGGACCGCGCATCTGGAGGCGCAACAGGGGACAATCAATACATGACCTTCACCATGGGCCCCGCTTTGCTTTTCTGCCCCGCCGACCGTCCGGAACGGTTCCAAAAGGCCGCCGAGCGTTCCGACGCCGTCATCGTAGACCTTGAGGACGCCGTCGCGCCCGCAGACAAGAAGCGGGCCCGGGGCGCCATCCTCGCCCAGCTCGGCTCCGGCGGGGAGACCGCCGAGCTCGACCCCAGCCGCACGATTGTGCGCGTCAACCCGGTGGGCACCCCGGACTTCGAGAAGGACCTGCACTGCCTCGCGCATACCCCTTACCGCACTGTCATGCTGGCCAAGGCCGAAACCGGCGAACAGCTGAAGGCACTTGAGGGTTACCACGTCATCGCCCTGTGCGAGACGGCCAAGGGAATTATCAACGCGAGCGAGATCGCCCAGGCTCCCAACGTCGTCGGGCTCATGTGGGGTGCCGAGGACCTGATCGCCTCGATGGGCGGCGCCTCGAGCCGCAAGGACGACGGCGGCTACCGCGCCGTCGCAACGCACTCCCGTTCTACCGTGCTGCTGGCCGCGAAGGCCGCAGGCAAGGAAGCCATCGACTCGGTCTACGTAGACATTCCCGACCTCGCCGGGCTGGCCCTGGAATCCGCAGACGCCGTGGCCAGCGGATTCGGTGCCAAGGCCTGCATCCACCCGAACCAGGTTGCCGTTGTCCGCGAAGCCTACGCGCCGTCGCCCGAGGCCGTCGCAGGGGCCCGGGAACTGCTTGACGCCGCGGCCGCGGCTGGAACCGGAGTGTTCCAGCACAAGGGCAAAATGGTGGACGGCCCCATCCTGAAACACGCCGAATCCACGCTGCGCAGGGCCCGGCTTTCCTGAGGGCCACACAAGGATTCCAGCAGCTCCGGCCGGGTCTATTGACCGCGACGTCGTGACTTCGGCAGCGACAACGGGGCGATGACCTCGTAGAGCTCCATCCGGATCCAGCGCTGGCCTGTCTCGCGGAACTCGGACCTCGTGGCGAAGCGGTACAGGAAGCTGCGGGCCCGCACCCAACGCGGCCGTTCGCCGTCGAACGGGTCCCGGCGCAACAAGCGCAAGGTGGGCCGGTCGGCGTCGAGCAGCTTGCCGAGGAACGCGTAGAACCATTCCTCATGCACCGTGCGCAAGGGCAGGAACCACATCAGCCAATCGAGGCGCAGGTGGTACGGCGCCCACTGCCGGGGGAGCCGGCGGACATCGCCGGGCTTGCCCTTGAAGCCGTATTCGCGCCAATCGGCCTCATCGACGGGAACGTCGGCCTGCGTGCCTTCCACCACGATTTCCACCCGGTGCCGCGTCACCGTGCCGAACGCGCCGTAGGTGTTGACCAACTGCCATCGGTTGAAGCTGGCGTTCATGAGCTGCTCCCGCGAAAGCAGGTTGCGGATGGGCCAATAGCTGAGCACCAAGAGGAGCACCGTCACCGCGAGTACGACGGCGAGCCACCACACCGGGGTCTGCGGAACCGCCGCTGCCGGGTTCGGCCGTTGCGGAATGAAAGGCAGCACCGCGTGGGCGACGGGGTCACTCACCGCAGCGAAGGCAAGCACGATCGCGGACCAATTGAGCCACGCAAAGTTTCCGCTCCCCACAAGCCAAAGCTGCGTGAAGACGACAATTCCGGCGGCAATCGTGGCCAGTGGCTGCGGGGCGAACAGGAAGAACGGCACCACGAGTTGGGCGAAATGGTTTCCGAGCACTTCCATGCGGTGAAGTGGCTTCGGCAAGAGATGCGCCTGGCGGCTCAACGGTCCGGGCATGGGCTGTGTCTCGTGGTGGTAGTACAAGGCGGTTAAATCACGCCACTCACTTCCGCCATGGATCTTGATCATGCCCGCGCCGAATTCCAGCCTGAACAGCAGCCACCCGAGCAGGACCAGGATGGTCCTGGGCGGGGGAGTCTGTTCCGAACCGAGGAAGCCGACAGTGAAGCCCATTTCCAAAAGCAGCATTTCCCAACCGAAGCCGTAGAAGGTCTGGCCGACGTTGACGATCGACATGTAGAGCAACCACAAAGCCAGGAACGCGGCCAGGGGAAGCCACGGCGGGCCCAGCTGCGGCAGCCCACCCACGAGCGACAAGGAAACGGCAAGGCCGGCGGCGCACACGGCGCGGAGCAAAGCGTCCGAATACTTCCAGCGGAACAGGCTGGGCCTGCGCAAGACCCGGTGGCCGTCCACGTACCTCGGGACAGGCAGGAGCCCGTGTTCGCCAAGGAGCGCGGGAAACTGGTTGAGGCTGGACAGGAACGCGATGAAATAGAGCGCGGCCGTGCCGCGCTGGAGCACCTGCCGGGCGAATTCATAGTCCGGCGCCTCGAACCACGAGACCCAGTCCACAAGTCAACGCTACGCCTGGGGTGCGGGATACTTAAGCAATGCAGCCGCGCAAGATCATCCTCCTCGGGTCCACTGGTTCCATCGGCACACAAGCGATTGAGGTCGTCGACGCCGCTCCCCATCTCTTCGAGGTCGTGGCGCTGAGCGCGGGCGGCGGGAACCTGGAACTCATCGCGCAGCAGGCCGTCCACACCAAGGCCCAGGCGGTCGGCATCGCCTACGGCGATCCCCATGAACTCCAGAGACTTATCGGCGCCGCCGCCTCCGCCGCCGGGCTCCGGAACTACGATCCGGCGATCATCACAGGGGCGGATGCGTCCACCAAGATTGCTGCGATCGAAGCGGACGTTGTGCTCAACGGAATCACGGGGTCCATTGGTCTGGCGCCTACACTCGCAGCATTGAAGTCCGGCGCTATCCTGGCCTTGGCGAACAAGGAATCCCTGATCGTGGGCGGTGCACTGGTGAAGGCCGCGGCAGCCGTTGACCAGATCGTGCCCGTGGATTCCGAGCACTCGGCCATCGCCCAATGCCTTCGCGCGGGAACCGACAATGAAGTTGAGAAACTTATCCTGACGGCTTCCGGCGGGCCTTTCCGGGGCCGCAGCCGAGAGCAACTCCGCGACGTCACCCCGGCTGAAGCCCTTGCGCACCCCACGTGGGACATGGGCCTCATGGTCACCACCAACTCGGCCAGCCTGGTTAACAAAGGCCTGGAGGTCATCGAAGCGCATCTGCTCTTCGACGTCCCCCTGGACAGGATCGACGTCGTGGTGCACCCGCAATCCGTGGTGCACTCCATGGTGGAGTTCGTGGACGGCTCCATCATTGCCCAGGCTTCTCCGCCGGACATGCGGCTGCCCATCGCGCTCGGACTCGGTTGGCCGGACCGCGTGCCCCGCGCCGCCAAGGCCTGCGACTGGAGCCAGGCCACCAGTTGGACGTTCGAGCCCCTTGACTCGGTAGCCTTCCCGGCCGTGGAGCTGGCCAAGGACGCCGCAAAGCACGGGAGCACCTTTCCGGCCGTCTTCAACGCGGCCAACGAGGAAGCCGTTGAGGCCTTCCATGCCGGAAGGATCCGCTTCACCGACATCGTGGACACGGTGGAGTCCGTCCTCAGCGAACATTCAGGATCCTTGGAGCTGACGGTGGACTCCGTGTTGGATGCTGAGAGGTGGGCACGCACGCGCACCCACGATCGTTTAGCCAACAGCACCCTTTAGGAAGCAGTACTTAAGGCATGAATCCCGTCATTCTGTTCATTCTCGGAGTCGTCTTCGTCGCGATCGGCGTGGCCGTCTCCATTGCGCTGCACGAGGTGGGGCACTTGCTTCCTGCCAAGCTGTTCAAGGTGCGCGTCACGAAATACATGATTGGTTTCGGCCCTACCCTGTGGTCCACGCGGAAAGGCGAGACCGAATACGGCGTCAAGGCCATCCCGCTGGGCGGCTACGTCGCCATGATCGGCATGTACCCGCCCAACAAGGAAGACGGCAGTGTGAGGCCGTCCAGCACCGGCATGTTCCAGACCCTTGCCACCGAGGCCCGGTCCGCGGCGCATGAGGAAGTAGGCCCCGGCGACGAGAACAGGGTCTTCTACAGGCTGCCGGTCTGGAAAAAGGTCATCATCATGCTGGGTGGCCCGGCCATGAACCTGCTCATTGGCCTCGTGCTGACCGCGGTGTTGCTGATGGGCTTCGGCGTGTCCACGGCCACCACCACCATTGCCGAGGTGTCCAAGTGCCAGGTCAAGGCCGGCGAGACCGTCGATCCGAACTCTCCGAACTGCCAACTGACCCCGGCCGCAGTGGCCAAGCTCCAGCCCAACGACGTCGTCACGAGCTTTGACGGCAAGCCGGTGACGAGCTGGGCGGAAATGAGCGGCTGGATCCGCGCATCCGCCGGCAAGGCAGTCCAAGTCACCGTGGACCGTGGCGGCAAGAGCGTCACCACGCAAGTAACCCCGGTGCTGTCGGCTCGTCCCGTGATCGGCGACAACGGGCAGCAGGCCAAGGGTGCCGACGGCAAGCCGTTGTACGAGGAAGTCGGGTTCCTCGGCATCGGCGCGCAGACCGCGATGGTGCCCCAACCGGCGTCGACCGTTCTTCCGATGGCCGGCGAGAACATCAAGCAAATCGCAGGAGTCATCCTCAACCTCCCCGCCAGGGTGGTCGGCGTGGCGCAAGCGGCTTTCGGCTCCGAACCGCGCGATCCCAACGGCCCCATCAGCGTGGTGGGCGTCGGCCGGGTGGCCGGTGAAGTGGCTGCCATGGATCAGGTTCCGCTGCAATCGCGCCTCAGCGCCCTCGTGGGGCTCCTCGCCGGACTGAACTTCGCCCTCGCCGTGTTCAACCTGGTTCCGCTCTTGCCGCTCGACGGCGGACACGTGGCGGGCGCGCTCTACGAGGGAGCCCGGCGTCGAATCGCCAAGCTGTTCCGCAAACCGGATCCAGGCGCTTTCGACATCGCCAAGCTCCTGCCGCTCACCTATGTTGTGGCGAGTGTCCTCATGGCCATGAGCGCACTCCTGATCTACGCGGACATCGTCAAGCCGGTCAACCTCTTCGGCTGATCCGGGTGCGCATGAGCTCTCGGCGGACGCCCCGGATTGGGCCGGCCCCTGAATTGGGGGGATAGGCTATCCATATGACTGTTTTCGCTGTTGAGTACGTGTACGACGCCGAGTCCGCCGAGGTGCGCGACGCGAACCGCCCTGCCCACCGTGCCTGGCTTGCCAGCCTCGCCGAGCAGGGAACCCTGCTGGCGAGCGGCCCTTACACCGACGGCGCGGGTGCGCTGCTGTTGCTCGAGGCCGCCGACGAGTCCGAGCTGAACGCCACGCTGAAGGAGGACCCGTTCGCCGCCGTCCGGGGGATTGCAGGCATCCGCACGTCCGAGTGGAACCCCATTATCGGAATGCTCTCCGCCCACGCTTCCTAGCAGCATGACCGGCCGGGGTCCTGATTCCGGCCCTACGATCCACCCATTTCAACCCAAGGAGTCCACGTGACCTCGGTCAGCCTGGGAATGCCGTCAGCCCCGCCCCCCGTTCTCGCGCCCCGCCGCAAGACCCGCCAGATCAAGGTGGGTTCGGTCGGCGTCGGCTCCGATTCACCGATCAGCGTGCAATCGATGACCACCACGCCCACCACGGACATCAACGCCACCCTGCAGCAGATCGCTGAGCTGACGGCGTCCGGCTGTGACATCGTCCGTGTCGCTTGCCCTTCAGCGGACGACGCTGAGGCACTGCCGATCATCGCCCGTAAGTCCCAGATTCCTGTGATCGCGGACATCCATTTCCAGCCGAAGTACGTCTTCGCCGCGATCGAGGCCGGTTGCGCCGCGGTGCGCGTCAATCCGGGCAACATCCGCAAGTTCGACGACCAGGTGAAGGAAATCGCGGCGGCAGCGCGCGATCACGGTACGTCCATCCGGATCGGCGTCAACGCGGGATCCCTGGAGCCCGGCATCCTGAAGAAGTACGGCAAGGCCACGCCGGAAGCCCTTGTGGAGTCGGCAGTGTGGGAAGCTTCCTTGTTCGAGGAACACGGCTTCCACGATTTCAAGATCTCCGTCAAGCACAACGACCCCGTCATCATGGTGGCGGCCTACGAGATGCTTGCCGAAAAGGGCGACTGGCCCCTGCACCTTGGCGTGACCGAGGCCGGACCCGCTTTCCAGGGCACCATCAAGTCCGCAACGGCCTTCGGTGCGCTGCTTTCCCGGGGCATCGGTGACACCATCCGCGTGTCCCTCTCCGCGCCGCCTGTTGAGGAAATCAAGGTCGGAAACCAGATCCTGCAGTCACTCAACCTGCGCCCCCGCAAGCTCGAAATCGTCTCCTGCCCTTCATGCGGACGCGCCCAGGTGGACGTCTATACGCTCGCCGAGCAGGTCACGGCCGGGCTTGAAGGAATGGAGATCCCGCTGCGCGTCGCCGTCATGGGTTGCGTCGTGAACGGCCCGGGTGAGGCACGAGAAGCCGATCTCGGTGTAGCCTCCGGAAACGGCAAGGGGCAGATCTTCGTGAAGGGCGAAGTCATTAAGACTGTCCCCGAGAGCCAGATTGTTGAGACACTGATCGAAGAGGCCATGCGTATCGCCGAAGAGATGGGGGAGGCCGATGGCGAAGATGCTGTCAAGGGTAGCCCCGTGGTTAGCGTCTCGTAACGAGACTGCCGCCGATGGGATTTCCGTCCGGGTGCTCGGCGCTGCCGACACCCGGGCCCTTCGCGTGCTCGCGATGGAAGACCCGGTGGCGAACGTCTTCATTCTGGCGCACCTCGATTCGTCGGGGAGCGCCGCACCCACTTCCGGCGGCGCGAGCGTCTTTGGAGTGTTCGACGGCGACGCCCTGGTAGGTGCCTGCTGGGCCGGTGCCAACCTGGTTCCGGTGCAGCTGGACCCCGGACTGGCTTCCCGAGTGGCTGCGGCTGCACACCGGGCGGGCCGTCGCTACGCCTCGATCTTCGGGCCCGCGGAGACCGTGCTGGCGCTCCATTCCCGCTTGGAGCAACTGGGGCATTTCGCCCACGAGGTACGTGCAGACCAGCCGCTTCTGGCCATATCGGGGCCACCCGCCGTCGAAGCCAATCCGCAGCTCGGCTTCGGAAACATCGCGGATTTCGACCGGATCCTGCCCGCCTGTGCGGCCATGTTCGAAGAGGAAGTGGGTTATTCGCCCTTTCTCGGGAGCGAGGACTTCTACAGCCGCAGGGTGGCCGGACTGATCCGGCAAGGCCATTCCCTGGTGCACATCGACGCCGGCGGGACCGTGAAGTTCAAAGCCGAACTCGGGGCCGTCACGGCGCAGGCCACCCAGGTGCAGGGCGTCTGGATGAACCCCGAGTTCCGCGGCCAGGGACTCAGCGCCGGGTACATGGCGGGAGTGGTTGTCCTGGCCCAGCAGTTCGCGCCGATCACGAGCCTCTACGTCAACGAATACAACACCAGGGCACGCGCCACGTACGAGCGGGTCGGATTCCAACGCCTCGGAACCTTCGCCACAGTTCTGTACTGACCAGCCCAACTGGCTCGCAGTAGTTGTCGTTTTGGGGGCTCATAACGACAACAAATGCTAGTTAGTTGGGTGGAGTGAGTCCGCCCGTGAGGTAGTGCTGGACGTTCGGTGCAACAAACCGGACTACTTCGTCCTGGGAGGCCGAAGCCAGGGGTTCGAGCCGGACCACGTAGCGCATCAGCATGAGCCCGACCATCTGCGTGGCAACAAGGTTGCCCCGCATCCTTGCTTCTTCAGGGGAGCCGGGAAGCCCTGCCGTGATCCTGGAGAGGATGGTCCTCGCCACCATCTCGCGCAACAGGGCGGTCTTGGCCTTGGAACCGATCGTTCCCCTGACGAACGCGACAAGCCCGTGTTGCGCCGGGCTTTCCCACAGACGCACGACGGCGCGGACGATTGCCTCCGAGCGTTGCGACGGATCCAATGATTCGACGCCGGCAAGAACCTCGTTGGGGTCCGCCGGGAGTTCGATGCTCTGGGCGAAGAGTTCGTCCTTGCCCTTGAAGAAGTGGTGGACCATGGCGGGGTCCACTTCGGCTTCGCGGGCCACTTGCCGCAGGCTCGTGCCGTCGAAACCGTGCTCGGCGAAGAGCCTGCGCGCTGTGGCAAGGATCAGTTCGCGGGAGTCACTCCCTCCGCTGCGGCGTCCCCGCCGCACGGGAGGCAAGGCGCCGCTCACGAGGTCCGCCGTCGGAGGGTGAACGAGGCAAGGACCAAAACTCCCACGACGATCGCCGCCATGACCCCGGCATCCTGCCACATGGCCTGCGTCGCCTCGGTGTTGTCGGCGATCTTTTGGAGCGCATCGACCGAAAACGTCAGCGGCAGCACGTTGGAAATGCTCTCCAAGAGGCTGTTCATGTGGTCCCGGGCCACGAAGAGTCCGCACAACAGGATCTGCGGAATCACCACAACCGGCATGAACTGCACCGCCTGGAATTCGGTCCGCGCAAAGGCTGAGCACAAAAGGCCAAGGGCGACACCGAGCACTGCGTTGATGACGGCGATCATCACGACATAACCCGGACCGCCCTTGATATCCAGATTGAAGATCCAGTAGGCCACGGCCGTGGCTACAAGCGATTGCAGGGCAGCCATGATGGAGAACGCCAACGCGTAGCCGAACAGGAGATCCGCTTTGTGGATGGGCGTCGTCAGGAGGCGTTCCAACGTCCCCGAAGTCCTTTCGCGCAACATCGTGATCGAGGTGACCAGGAACATCACCACAAACGGGAAAATGGCCAGCATCATGAGTCCCACACGGTCAAAGGTGCGGGGGAATCCGGGAGGCAGGGTTTCGTTCTCGAACAGATAGTAGACGCCCGTGAGCAGCAGGGCGGGAACCACCATGATGAGCGCGACACTGCGGTGGTCGTGCCTTAGTTGTTCCAAAACCCGCCTGGTGGTGGCAAACATCATCCCTGAATTCATGACGCCACCTGGCTTTCATTGGCACCAGTGCGGTTCGAAGTGGCGCTCGTTTCCTGGATGATGTGCAGGAAGGCCCGTTCCAGATCGTTGCTGTGTCCCCGCTCGCTGAGTTCCGCAGGACTGAGCTGCGCAAGCAGCAAGCCGTCGCGGAGCAGGAGCAGGGAGGAACAGTGGGAGGCCTCTTCCATGACGTGGCTGGAAACCAGTAAGGTGGTGCCCGATTCGGCCATCGCGGCGAACCGCTCCCACAGCTCGGCACGCAGTACCGGATCCAAGCCAACCGTCGGTTCGTCGAGGACCAGCAGCTTCGGATGGGAGACGAGTGCGCAGGCCAGGGAGACCCGGCTGAATTCGCCGCCGGAAAGGTCTGCCGTCTTCCGCCGTGCCAGTGATTCGAGCCCGACGGCGGCAATCGCCTCCGCGGTGTCGGCGGCCGTGACGCCGTGCATGGCTCCGAAATACCTGACGTTCGCCTCGACACTGAGGTCCGTGTAGACGCTCGGTGCCTGGGTGACGTATCCGACGTCGTGCCGCAATGACGGGGTGCCCGCAGGACGGCCCAATACATCCACGCTGCCGGCTGTCAGTCGCTGGACTCCCACGATGCAGCGCATGAGGGTCGTCTTGCCGCTCCCCGAGGGGCCGAGCAGGCCGGTGATGCGCCCAGGCTCCATAGCGAAGTCCAAGCCGCGCAGGATCTTCTTGTGGCCGCGCGTGACATGCAGGCCCTCCACTGTGACCGCCGGGGGCGCAGGGGACATACCTGATGCGGGACTTCCCGCTGGGCTGTGGGACATCGCGGCCTCCGATTTATTCATCAGGTGATGAATAAAAGGTAAGTCCGATACACAGGCTCGTCAACTGTGAGCCTCGGGGACGGATCTGGCCCTTCGTTCTGCAACGCGGGGTCACTTACGGCCCATGTCGGACCTCCGGATGGGCGCTAAGTGACCCCGCGTTGTTCGTTGCTAGGGCTAGGCCCACGTGCGTCAACAAATATTGATAAGTCCAAGCCCTTGAAAAAAGTGTCCACCATCACATAAATTCAGAACCAGCCGTGTCGCTGGGGCGCGGACGGTTTCAGAGAGGAAACACAAACCAAATGGCTGTAAGCGTTGATCCTTCGAAGGCATTCGACAGGTCTGACTAAGCCTCCAGGACAGCGCCCGCGGCCGATCGGCCGCTGAGCCACGCCATGGCAGGATGACCAGCCGCCCAGCGGCCAGGGGCTTCCTCGCATCATGGCGTGGCTCATCTTCGTTTGGTGAGGTGCCTGCTTCGGGGAGGAACCCCGGGGACGGGCCACGGCAGGTTCCTCGGCCACAAGCCGGTAGATTGGTACACAGTAGTTTTTGCCAGCTCTTGCCATAGAAACGGATTCTGACCCGTGGTCCTTCGCCTCTCCCAGCTGTTCCTGCGCACCCTGCGTGAAGATCCCGTCGACGCCGAAGTCGCAAGCCACAGACTCCTGGTCCGTGCGGGCTATATCCGCCGTGCCGCACCGGGCATCTACACATGGCTGCCCTTGGGATTGAGCGTCCTGCGCAAGGTCGAGCAGATCATCCGCGAGGAAATGGCCGCCATCGGCGCCCAGGAAGTCCATTTCCCGGCACTGCTGCCCCGGGAACCGTACGAGGCCACCAACCGCTGGACCGAATACGGCGAGGGACTGTTCCGCCTCCAGGACCGCAAGGGTGCCGATTACCTTCTGGCCCCCACGCACGAGGAAATGTTCACCCTCCTGGTCAAGGACCTGTACTCCTCGTACAAGGACCTGCCGCTGAGCCTGTACCAGATCCAGAACAAGTACCGCGACGAAGCACGCCCCCGGGCAGGCCTCCTCCGCGGCCGTGAATTCATCATGAAGGATTCCTACTCGTTCGACGTCGACGACGCCGGCCTGGACGCGAGCTACGCGGCGCACCGCGGCGCGTACCTGAAAATCTTCGAGCGCCTCGGCCTTGAGGTCATCCCCGTAGCCGCCACGGCAGGCGCCATGGGCGGCTCCAAGAGCGAGGAATTCCTACACCCCACCGAGATCGGCGAGGACACCTTCGTGCGCTCGCCAGGTGGCTATGCCGCCAATGTCGAAGCCGTGACCACCGTGGTCCCGGCCGAGATCGACTTCAGCAACGCGTCTCCCGCACGCGTCCTGGACACCCCGGACACGCCCACGATCGAAACCCTCGTGGCCGCCGCCAACCAGCTCGCCCCCCGCAGCGATTCCGACGGCGGCGCCTGGACTGCCGCCGACACCCTCAAGAATGTGGTCCTCGCCGTCACGCTGCCCACCCGCGAGCGCCAGATCGTGGTCATCGGCGTTCCCGGTGACCGCGCGGTGGACCTCAAGCGGGTCGAAGCCAACATCGGTTCATTCCTGCCCATTGGCGGGGAGATCGGGCTGGAAGCGGCCAACGAGGAAGACCTCAAGAAGATCCCGGAACTCGTCAAGGGCTACATCGGCCCCGGACTGGTCCTCGGCGAAGCCGTTCTCGGGCTCGAAGGCACGTCCAAATTGCTCTTCCTCGTTGACCCCCGGGTTGTCTCGGGTACCAGCTGGGTCACCGGAGCGAACGAAGACGGCAAGCACGTCTTCGGTCTCGTGGCGGGGCGCGACTTCGCCTGGGACGGCGTCATTGAATGCACCGAGGTCCGCGCGGGAGACGAAGCCCCGGACGGCTCCGGTCCCCTCGAGACTGCTCGCGGCATCGAAATGGGCCACATATTCCAACTCGGCCGCAAGTACGCCGAGGCCCTCGACCTGAAGGTCCTTGACCAGAACGGCAAGCAGGTTGTGGTCACCATGGGCTCGTACGGCGTTGGCGTGACGCGTGCCGTGGCCGCCCTGGCCGAGGCCAACAACGACGACCGTGGCTTGATCTGGCCGCGCTCCGTGGCTCCCGCGGACGTCCACGTGGTCGCCGTCGGACGTGGCGAGGAAATTTTCGCGGCAGCCGAGAAGCTCTCCGCCGAACTCGAGGCCGCCGGCCTTGACGTCATTTACGACGACCGCCCCAAGGTTTCCCCGGGCGTGAAGTTCGGTGACGCCGAGCTCGTGGGCGTCCCGACCATCGTGGCGGTTGGCCGTGGCTTGGTAGACGGTGTTGTTGAGATCAAGGACCGTCGCACCGGTGAGGCCGAAAACGTGGCAGTCGAGAAGGCTGCCGACTACGTGGTCAACGCCGTACGACAGAAGTGATCTCCGGCTTCGAATCGGTCCAGCTCACCACGCTCATCATGATCGTGGTGGCTGGATTCGCAGCCGGTTGGATAGACGCAGTGGTGGGCGGCGGGGGACTGATCCAGCTCCCCGCCTTGCTCCTGGTTCCGGGGATCACCCCGGTCCAGGCGCTGGCCACCAACAAAATGGGCTCCATCTTCGGGACAACGACCAGTGCCGTCACCTATTACCGACGCGTTGGCCCTGACCTCAAGACGGCCATACCCATGGCGGTGATTGCCCTCGCGGGCAGTTTCGGCGGAGCCCTCCTGGCCGCCAACCTTCCCGCGAGCGTTTTCAAACCCATCATCGTAGTGGCGCTCATCGCCGTCGCGCTCTTCACCGCGCTGCGGCCCAATGCAGGCGAGTTGACCGCCCTGCGTCACGACGGCCACAGGCACTACGTCGTGGCTTGCGCCATAGGTGCCGTGATCGGGTTCTACGACGGACTGATAGGTCCAGGAACAGGCTCGTTCCTGGTGATAGCCCTCGTCTCGGCCATGGGCTATGCCTTCCTTGAGGCCAGCGCCAAGGCGAAGATCGTCAACATGGCCACGAACGCCGGTGCCCTGTTCTTCTTCCTGCCGCACGGATCACTACTGTGGGGCGTCGGCGCGGTGCTTGGCCTGTCCAACATGGCCGGCGGCTACCTGGGCGCGCGGACCGCAGTGAAACAGGGCAGCGGCTTTGTAAGGGTTGTGTTCCTGATCGTGGTCGGCGCGTTGATCATCAAACTCGGTATGGACGTCTGGAACGACTACTTCGCCAAGTAGTCTTCCGGTTGTCGCCAGCGATGGCCGGAGGGATCCCGCGGGCGTAGCATGCACTCATGTGGGTCGATTCCGGCGACTATGAGCACGCACTCGAACGTGCATGGGAACATACCCGCGAGTGGTTGAGGGCCTTGCCTGGGCGGCCGGTACGGCCAAGTGCTGCGGCCGATGACATCACGGCGGTCTTCGGCGGACCCTTGCCGGCCACCGGACTGGATCCGGCCGCAGTCATTGATTTCCTCGCCGAACACGCCGAGCCCGGGCTGATGGCCATGCAATCGGGGCGCTTTTTCGGTTGGGTCATCGGCGGTACGGTGCCGGCAGGCATGGCCGCGGACTGGATGGTTTCCGCATGGGACCAGAACTCCGGTCTGCGCTTCGCCACACCCGCTACTGCCGGGATCGAAGAGGCCGCCGGTCAATGGCTCCTTGAGCTGCTCGGCCTACCTGTTGGCTCCGACGTCGGATTCGCGACCGGCGCCAGCATGGCCAACTTCACGGCCCTCGCGGCCGCCCGATGGCGCCAACTGGCCGGCGTCGGCTGGGATGTCAACGCCGGGGGACTCCAAGGCGCGCCGAAACTGCGTGTCCTCGTCGGAGCCGAGCGGCACGAGAGCCTGGATATGGCATTGCGCTTCCTGGGGTTTGGGGCACCCGAAGTTGTCGGGGCGGACGATCAAGGCAGGATCGATCCAGCCGCGCTGCGGGCCGCGTTGGAAGCCGGTTCCGGTCCGGCAATCGTGTGTCTCCAGGCTGGGAACCTGCATTCCGGAGCCTTCGATCCTTTCCTCGAGGCGATTTCGGCTGCGAAGGATCACGGCGCGTGGGTCCACGTCGACGGGGCTTTCGGCTTATGGGCAGCGGCCGTGCCGGGACTGCGGTATCTGGTCGAGGGCGTCGAGTTGGCCGATTCGTGGGGAACCGATGCCCACAAGACCCTCAACGTGCCGTACGACGCCGGAATCGTGGTGGTACGCGACGTTGCTGCCCTGCGGTCCGCCGTCGGCATGCACGCCGAATACCTGATACAGGATGACCACGGCCCCGGCGACCCTATGGAGAAAGTGCCCGAATTGTCCCGCCGTGCCCGGGGAGTGCCGGTGTGGGCGGCCTTGCGCTCCTTGGGCGGCGACGGCGTGCGGGAGCTTGTCGCCGGACGTGCGGAGTGTGCCGCGGAACTGGCCAGGCGGCTTGCCGAACTGCCAGGCGTGGAAGTCCTCAACGATGTGGTGTTCACGCAGTTGTCCCTGGCCTTCGGTTCAGACGAGAGGACCCGGGCCGTGACGGACTTCATCATGGATGACGGGAGGGTCTGGATGTCCGGTTCGCGCTGGCAGGGCAGGGACATCCTGCGTGTTTCGGTGACCAACTGGTCAACGGATTCGGCAGACCTGGATATCGCGGTGCAGGCCGTCAAAGACGCGCTGGAGGCCGCCGGCTAAGCCGGGCGTCGGGACGATCCGGCGCCCCCGAAGCTAATTCGAGGCGGCGAGTCCCGGTTCGGGCAGATCGTGCGCCGCGGGCAGCCCGTCCAGGGGCCGTCCTGCGAGGGTGCTGGCTACCCACAGGGAGCGTGCCAGATCGCCCTCATGCCGTGGTTTTCCGGCATACCACAGGGCGTTTTCGACCTCGCGGACCAGGCTCCATTCCCGGGCCGCTTCGCCGTCCAGGCCAGCCGCGCTGCTGAAATCCGCGCAGCGCTCCAGGAGGGCAACTTCCGGAGCCGTCGTGGAGAGATCACGGATACGGTTCCACAGGATCGGGGCTACGGCGAATTCCGCTTCACCGATCTTCGGTTGCGGATCGATCGCCACATATCCGCGTTTTCCGATGGCCCGGGCGCCACGGACGGCGCCACCGAGGGCGCCATTGAGATGGGGGAGGATATTCATGAAATGCAGGTCGCAATGCACCAGGACGTCCCTGCCCGCCCGGCGCCCGACAGCGCCACGCGTTTGGCACACCTCCAACGCGGCTTCGAGGAGCCAGCGGGGGAAAGGCTGGCCAAGGTGCTCCCAGTCGGCAGGCAACTCATCGCTCCAACGCTCGGCACGGGCCGCTATGTGCTCGAACTCCTTCCATTCCGGCCGCTCGTCCGGCTCGATGCTGAGTTCCCTCACGAGCGATCCCCAGGCGTCGCGGGCTTCGTCCATCGGGGCGCTCTGCAGCCAGCTGACGGCGTCGAGCCGCTCCAGGAGCATCGCGCAGGAGGCCGCATCGGCGTCGAGCAGCTTTACGGCTCCCGTACCGCCCCACAGGGCCAGCGCATGCCGCTCAACGAGGGCCTCCTCGTGCGGGAACGCTATCTTGAGCACCGAACGCGCGCCGCTGTAGAGAACCGGAATGACGATGCCGCCGTGGCCGTTCCATGGTTCCGCGCCGGGTTCCAGGTCAACGGACAGCTGCCAACGATCCAGGCTGGCATTGATCAGTCCGGGCAGCCCTGAGAGCCACGCCCGCCCTTCCGTTGTGCGGGAGTAGCGTGCCTGGAGGTCGCCAGGGATGGAAACGAAGGTAGTCATCACTGTCAGCCTACCCAAGCCGGTCCGGGAGCGGTTCAGACCACTCCGGAGGAGCCCAGGAGGCTTCCGATGAAGAACGTCGCGGCAAGTGCAAGGGCGCCGCCGATGACGACGCGCACGGCGGCACGGGTCTTCGAGCTGCCGCCGATCCATGCTCCTATGGCTCCGGTGATTGCGAGCGCGAGCAGCACGGAAATGAAGGTGAGCGGCACCCGCAACCCCGGGGGCGGGAGCAGAATCGCGAGCAGGGGGAGCACCGCGCCGAGGGTGAAAGCAATGGCGGACGCGAAGGCCGCATGCCACGGGCTGACGATGTCGTCCTCGTCGATGTTCAATTCGGCGGAAAGGTGGGCGGCCAAGGCGTCGTGCTCCGTCAACTCCGCGGCCACTTTCCGCGCGGTTTCAGGCCGCAGGCCCTTGGCCTCGTAGATCGCAGTCAATTCCGCCAGCTCTTCTTCGGGTTCCTCGGCGAGCTCCCGGCGTTCCTTCTCGATGAGCGCCTTTTGGCTGTCGCTTTGGCTGCTGACGGATACGTACTCGCCGAGTGCCATGGACACCGCGCCACCCACGAGTCCGGCCGCTCCGGCGGTGAGGATGGCGCCGGTGTTCGTCGTGGCGCCGGCGACGCCCACTACGATGGCGGCAACGGAGACGATTCCGTCATTGGCGCCAAGGACCCCGGCCCGGAGCCAATTGAGTCTGTGGGCGAGGTCGTTGGCGTGTGGTTCGTTCTCGTGCAGGGCTGCAGTTTCGATGGAAGCCATGGTACAAGCCAAGCACTTGGAAACTGCTGCCGCCAGCAAAGAAAGGCTTTCCTATGGAGCCGGGGCGCCGGCCGGCAGCAGTGGCAGCGCCGTGTTGTCGATCGAAAGTCCGGCGAAGGGGCCAACCGGAGTTCCCCAGGCTTGGCTGCGTTTCGCGGCGTCGACAAGCCCGTCAATGGCCCATTGGCGCGTCTCGCCCTCCGACAACGCCACGAGGTCGGCATAGGCAGTCAGCGAGCTGGCCTCCATGCTTCCCAGCGCCACTCCGGGTTTGGCGGCGAAAGTGGCAGGCAGGCGATAGCCGGCTTCCCGCGGAGGTGTGGCGATGCAGTGCAGCCGGCCTTGGGCCTCCGCTCCCCGGAGCAATTCCTGATGGCGCGCCAACCAGGTGGCTGCCGTCGCCGATGCCTTCGCGTCCAGCTTGGTCAGGGCTACTTGGTATGCATAGATCGCCTCTTGTTCGGAGCTGACGACGGAGGCAAGGGCTGCGGGCAAATCGGCCTTGGTGGGCGCCGTTCCGGGTGTCGGTGCTGTCGACGTGCCCGCCGAGGCAGGGCAGCTCGGCGGCGGCGTCGGGGCGGTACTCGCCTCGGCCGGGGTCGCCGGCAGCGGCAACGCCCACGTTGCGGCCAGCCGCGATGACTCAAGCAGCTGGGCGGTCCCGACAGCGGCAAGCAGCCGCGCCAGACCGCCGTCGGCGTTCGCGGCGTCCGCCAAGCGACGGGAAGCGCTTGAGGCGAGCGCGGAGACAAAGCCGGCCCGCGTTGGGCGGTCCTGGGTGGCGCCGGGGCTTGGGGAAGCCGTGGGGGTATTCGATGCCGAAGAGCTGGAAGGTTGCAGCAGAGCCTGCGCCTGGCTTGTCAGCAACATCACAGTGTCCGTGCTCTCCAGGAGGGACGCGCTGCCCAGGAGTGTCTCGGTCGAAGAGAGCGCTTCGGAACGGGCGGTCTCGGAAAACGGCACCGCTTGGGGCCTTCCGGCGTCCCGCGGGACAAGCGCGGCGCCGACTCCGAGGACGAGGACTGCGAGGAAAGCCAGCAGGAGGGCCCTCATCCAGCCATGGCTCCGTGGTTTCTCAACAGTCTCGTGGTTCACAACAGACTATGGTGTCACGCTCACGGACAACTTGCGTCCCCTGCGGAGGGGGGCCCGTGCACCACGCCGCCGTAAATATCGTTAAGCTAGTAGTCACAACATCATCTATCGGGAGGCGGCTGGCCAGTGAGTCATTCGGAAGCCACGACTTCAACAGACCAGGCTGGAACGGATCCGACGAGTCCAGCACAACACGAGGTCCGCAACCCCGAGGAGAGCAGGCTGAAGGCGCTTTTGGAGCCTGCAGTCTTGGCGAGCCGGCTCTATCTTGAGGATGTTGCCATCCAGGTTGCCGGTTCGCATCGGGTAGTCCACGTGGTCATCGACCTTCCCCAGGAGGAAACCGGCGGCGTCAGCCTGGACGTCATCGCGGAAATCTCCAGGGCTCTTTCGGACATCCTGGACAACGATCCCCGCACCGACGGCCGCCCCTATGACCTCGAGGTCTCCTCGCCCGGCGTCGGCCGGCCCCTCACGGAGCCCCGCCACTGGCACCGGGCCCGCGGACGAATGGTCAAGGTCAACGTGATCCAGGGAGAGAACCTGACGGGCCGTATCCAGTCCGTCGACGACGACGGCGTCACACTGGTTCCCGAGCAAGAGGTCAAGAAGGGCATGAAGCCCAAGCAAGGCGAACCCGTGAAAATTCCTTTCGACAGGATCCGCCAAGGAAAAGTCGAGATAGAGTTCAGCCACCTCAACGAGGCCGTGCTGGAAGACGAGTACAACGGACCTTCCGAGGAGGCCTAATGGATATTGACATGAGTGCGCTGAGACTCCTGGAGCGTGAGCGTGAAATCCCGCTGGACCTCCTGATTCCCACCATCGAGCAGGCGCTCCTGGTGGCTTACCACAAGACGCCGGGCGCTTTCGAAAAGGCCCGGGCGGAGCTGGACCGCAAGAGCGGGCACGTAACCATCTGGGCTACGGAAATCGACGACGACGGCGAAGCCATCGGCGAGTTCGAGGACACTCCTGCGGGATTCGGCCGCATTGCGGCGAGCACCGCACGGCAGATCATCCTGCAGCGCCTGCGCGACGTCGAGGACGACAACGTCCTCGGCGAATTCAAGGGCCGTGAAGGCGAACTCGTTGCCGGCCTGATCCAGCAGGGCAACAACCCGCACATGATCCAGGTGAACCTGGGTTCCGTGGAAGCCTTGCTGCCGCCGCCCGAGCAGGTGCCGGGGGAGAAGTACACCCACGGCAACCGCCTGCGCGCGTTTGTGGTGGACGTCCACCGCGGCGCCAAAGGACCCTCCATTACGCTGTCGCGTTCACACCCGGGCCTCGTCCGGAAGCTTTTCGAACTGGAGGTCCCGGAGATCGCGGACCGTTCCGTCGAGATCGTGGCACTGGCACGCGAGGCGGGTCACCGGACCAAGATGGCCGTCAAAGCCAACACTCCGGGCATCAACGCCAAGGGTGCTTGCATTGGTGAAATGGGCTCCCGCGTCCGCGCAGTCATGACCGAGCTCAACGACGAAAAGATCGACATTGTCGACTTCAGCGAAGATCCGGCGACCTTCATCGCCAACTCCCTGTCGCCGTCGCGCGTGAATTCCGTCACTATCACCGACGAAGCCACCCGCTCCGCCCGGGTGGTTGTTCCCGATTACCAGCTGTCCCTCGCCATCGGCAAGGAAGGCCAGAACGCCCGCCTCGCAGCCAAGCTGACCGGCTGGCGGATCGACATCGTCTCGGACGCCGCTCCGGCCAAGGGCAACTAAACACACCAAACGGTGCCCAGCCCCGGATCCTTGCACCTTGTGGATTCGGTGGCCGGGCCCTCGGGGGCTTAGAATAGATGGAACCGGGCCTATGCCCGGTATCCGTGCGCTTTGGCGTGCTCGCGACTTGTAGGGCAACAACTCCAACAAGGCAAGGGTGCGCGGCGAGCAAAGCAGAACAGCAGAAGACAGGTAAAGACACTGAGGCAGGTTGATACACCCAGTGACTGAACTGCTTCACATCAGGCGCCAGCCTGTGCGCACCTGCATCGGATGCCGGAAACAAGGCAAGCGGAGCGAGTTGATCCGGCTTGTCGCCGAAGGCGGCGGGTCACCCGTCGTCCTGGTGGATGAACGACGCCGGATGGCTGGCCGGGGTGCGTGGCTGCACCCCAGCACCACATGCCTGACGCTGGCAAGCAAACGGCGTGCTTTCGCAAGGGCCCTCGCGGGCGCAAGTGAAGTCACCGCCGTCGAAAGCTACCTCGCGGCAGTCATACCCCCTGCGGACACTCCGTGAAAGCAGGAAACCGTCCAAACCTGAAAGCGGGTCAGAAAACTGATGGAAACCCGATGAGTTCCCAGCGATGAGTGCGCAACGATGACAACTTTGTTGCGCTCTGCACAGGGCCTGTCCGCCGCGTTCGCGGCAGGGGCCCGCAGTAAGAATTAGACGGTTCGTGCCTGGCTCGGTGCGGACCGAGACAGGAGAAATGTGGCCAAGGTCCGCGTACATGAGCTCGCCAAAGAGCTCGGTATTACTTCCAAAGATGCAGTGACGAAACTGCAGGAATTGGGCGAATTCGTTCGCTCCGCCTCTTCAACAATTGAGGCACCGGTCGTGAAGAAGCTTCGCGACGCCTACCCGGGTGCCGGCGCTGCAAAGGCGGCTGCCCCGGCAGCACCTCGCGTTGCAGCCCCCGCGGCACCTGCCGCACCCGCAGCATCCCGCCCGGCCCCGGGCCCCGCTGCGCCCAAGGCTCCGGTTCCCGCCCCCAAGGTTGAGACCCCTGCCCCGGCAGCGCCTGTGGCTCCCGTAGCTGCAGCAAGTCCTATTTCCGCCAAGCCGGGTGCCCGTCCGGCACCCAAGGCCGAAGCTCCTGCCCCGGCACGTCCGGGCAGCCAGGCACCGCGGCCCGGCGGCCCCCGTCCGGGCAACAACCCGTTCGCGACCTCGCAGGGCATGCCCCGCGGCCGTGGCGACGGTGAGCGTCCTCCCCGTCCGGGCAACAACCCCTTCGCAACATCGCAGGGCATGCCCCGTTCCGGTGGCCGCAATGACGGCGAACGTCCCGGCGGTCCGCGTCCCGCGGCCGGCGCAGGCGGTCCCCGTCCCGCAGCCGGTTCCGGTGGTCCGCGCCCCGGTGCTCCGCGCCCCGGTGCTCCCCGTCCGGGCGCTCCGCGTCCCGCAGGTGGCCCCGCAGGAAACCGTCCCAGCCCGGGTATGATGCCCAACCGCACCGAGCGTCCCGCTCCCGGTGGCGCAGGCCGTCCGGGTGGCGCTGGCCGTCCCGGTGGTGGCGGCCCCGGCCGTCCGGGTGGCGCTCCTGGTGCAGGCACCGGTGGCGGAGCTCCCGCCGGCGGTGGCTTCGGCAAGGGTGGCCGCGGACGCGGCGGTACCCAAGGTGCCTTCGGCAAGGGTGGCGCAGGACGCGGCAAGCAGCGCAAGTCGAAGCGTGCAAAGCGTCAGGAACTGGAGCAGATGAGTGCTCCGTCGCTGGGCGGCGTATCCGTACCCCGCGGCGACGGCAACACCGTAGTCCGGCTCCGTCGTGGCTCGTCCATTACGGACTTCGCCGACAAGATCGAGGCGAACCCCGCCGCACTGGTGACCGTTCTGTTCCACCTCGGTGAAATGGCAACGGCTACGCAGTCGCTGGACGAAGACACCTTCGGCCTGCTGGGTGTTGAACTCGGCTACAAGATCCAGGTCGTTTCGCCGGAAGACGAAGAGCGCGAGCTCCTCGACTCCTTCGACATCGACCTCGATGCCGAACTGGAAGCCGAAGGCGACGACGTCCTCGAACCTCGTCCCCCGGTTGTCACCGTCATGGGTCACGTTGACCACGGTAAGACCCGACTGCTCGACGCCATCCGGAAGACCAATGTGGTTGCCGGCGAACACGGCGGCATCACGCAGCACATCGGTGCCTACCAGATCAGCCACATCCACGAAGGCACTCCGCGCGACATCACCTTCATTGACACCCCCGGTCACGAGGCGTTCACCGCCATGCGTGCACGTGGTGCCAAGGTCACCGACATCGCCATCCTGGTTGTCGCAGCCGACGACGGCGTCATGCCGCAGACGGTGGAAGCACTCAACCACGCACAAGCGGCCAACGTGCCGATCGTCGTCGCGGTCAACAAGATCGACAAGGAAGGTGCGAACCCGGACAAGGTCAAGGGCCAGCTCACCGAGTATGGTCTGGTTCCCGAGGAATACGGTGGCGACACCATGTTCGTTGAGGTTTCTGCCCGCCAGAACATCAACATCGACGAACTTATCGACGCCGTCCTGCTGACCGCAGACGCCGCTTTGGACCTGCGCGCCAACCCGGACAAGGACGCCCGAGGCATTGCCATCGAAGCGAACCTGGACAAGGGCCGCGGTTCCGTGGCCACCGTCCTGGTCCAGTCCGGTACCCTGGCCGTTGGCGACACGATCGTGGCCGGTACGGCCCACGGCCGCGTCCGTGCCATGTTCGACGAGGACGGCAACGCCCTCGACGTCGCGCTTCCGTCCCGTCCGGTCCAGGTCCTGGGTCTGTCCAACGTACCGCGTGCAGGTGACACCTTCCTGGTGACCTCCGACGAGCGTACGGCCCGCCAGATCGCTGAAAAGCGTGAAGCGGCCGACCGCAACGCGGCACTGGCCAAGCGTCGCAAGCGCATCAGCCTGGAAGACTTCGACCAGGCAGTTGCCGCGGGCAAGATCGACACCCTCAACCTCATCCTCAAGGGTGACGTTTCCGGTGCCGTCGAAGCCCTCGAAGACGCGCTGCTCAAGATCGACGTCGGCGACGAAGACGTTCAGCTGCGGGTCATCCACCGTGGTGTGGGTGCCATCACGCAGAACGACGTCAACCTCGCCACGGTGGACAACGCCATCATCATCGGCTTCAACGTCAAGCCCGCCGAGCGCGTGGCCGACCTTGCCGATCGCGAAGGCGTGGACATGCGCTTCTACTCCGTCATCTACTCGGCAATCGATGACATCGAGCTGGCCCTCAAGGGCATGCTCAAGCCGGAGTACGAGGAAGTCCAGCTCGGTACCGCCGAGGTCCGCGAAGTCTTCCGTTCTTCCAAGTTCGGAAACATCGCCGGTTCCATCGTGCGCTCGGGCATCATCCGCCGTAACACGAAGGCACGCGTCAGCCGCGATGGCAAGGTCATCGGCGACAACCTCACCGTTGAGACGCTCAAGCGCTTCAAGGACGACGCCACCGAGGTCCGCACGGACTTCGAGTGTGGTATCGGTCTTGGCTCTTACAACGACATCAACGAAGGTGACATCATCGAGACCTTCGAGATGCGCGAAAAGCCGCGGGTCTAAGGTGTCTTAGCGGGGGAGCCTCCGAGTTGTGGGGGCGCCCCGCCCCTACGCTGGGCGGCCCGGGATCTACGATCCTGAGCCGCCCAGCTCCGGTAGGCCCGATGCCACTCCCGGGCGCCCCCACAACTCTCCGGCATCGTCATAGACTCACCTCAGGTGCGTGGCAGTTTACGCAGACTCAAGTTTGTGAGCCGCCATTGCGCCGTCGTACGCAAATTTTAGGAGTAGAAATGGCTGATCCGGCACGCGCTGCCAAGTTGGCGCAGCGGATTAAGGTTGTTGTTGCTGAGGCACTGGGCCGGCGGATCAAGGATCCTCGGGTTGAAGGCATCACCATTACCGATGCACGCGTCACCAATGATCTTCAGCACGCCACCGTGTACTACACCGTCTTCGGTGACGAAGCCGCTCATTCGGATGCTGTTCGGGCGTTGGAGAAGGCCAAGGGTGTTTTGCGCCAGGAAGTGGGCCGGAACATCACCGTGCGGCTGACTCCTACCTTGGAATTCGTTGCCGACCTTATTCCGGTCAACGCCTCGAACCTTGAGGAGCTGTTGCGCACCGCCAAGCAGCGCGACGCCGAGGTGGCCGCGCTGGCCGCCGGCGCCAAGCACGCAGGCGATGCAGACCCGTACAAGAGCGATGCCCCGCAGGATGCGGACATCGACGAAGACGACTTTGATGAAGAAGACATCGACCTCCGTGCCGATGAAGACATCGACGAGGACGGCGGCAAGTAGTCCAGCGCTTCCCGGGCGGGACCGGATCCGCAGCTCCTAGGACTGCCGGATCCGGTCCTTCCTTTTTAACCGTGAAAAGCCGGGCCAAATTGATGGGCCGTCGCTAAGATCGGAGCATGTCGGCGCACGATGCAGCTCAGAGTCCCGAAGACTACCTCGAACACGCCCTGCGGCTCGCGGTGCAGAATGTCGCCGACGGCGGCGGCCCTTTCGGCGCCGTCGTGGTGACCCCGGACGGACGGCTCCATGACGGCGTCAACCGGGTGACCCGCGACAACGACCCCACAGCGCACGCCGAAGTGGTGGCCATCCGGCGGGCTGCGTCGGAACTGGGAAGCTTCGATCTCAGCGGTTCGGTGCTCTACTCAAGCTGCGAACCGTGCCCTTTGTGCCTCTCGGCGGCCCTATGGGGCCGCGTAAGCCGCGTCTACTTTGCCGCGGATCGGCACGGGGCCGCAGCCGCAGGCTTCGACGATGCAGTGTTCTACGAATACTTCGACGGCAACAGGCCTGAACTGCTGCCCGTCCAACACACGGACGTTCCGGCATCGGAGGCTCCTTTCGATGCCTGGCGCGGGCACAAAAACCGGACCAAATACTGAAACCGGCCGCCGCCAGCCAAACCGCCGGGCCCCAAAGCGCGGGTCCTCAAACGCGCTCCGGAAGACGCCCGACGCCGTCGAGCAGCTGCTGGTGATCACCGCACAACGCGATCCTGATCCACCCCTCGCCGATGGAACCGAACGCGGTGCCCGGCGCGACGGCCACGCCGGAATCCCTGAGGAACCGGTGCACCCAGGTACGCACGTCCCCGCCGCTCACATGCGAGACGTCCGCCCAGAGATAGAAAGCTCCCTGCGCGCCCAGGAAGGGAATGCCCTTCTCCGCAAGCACTGCCGAGGCGGCGTCGCGGTTGGAACGGTAATGCTCGCGTGCGGTGTCCACATAGTCCTGCGGGCCAGTCAGCGCAGCGACGGCAGCGTACTGGGAAGGCGAAGCCACGCAGGAAACGATCGCTTCCATGACGTTGTTCATCTTCCGTTCCAGGCCCGGCGGGCAAATGAGCGCGCCGATCCGCAGCCCGGTCAGCCCGTACGTTTTGGACAAGGTCAGGGACGTGAAGACGCGCGCCTCCCCGGGAACGGTGCTGTCGAAGCGGGCAGGGCTCGTGTGCGGAACATCGAAGGTGAAGGCTTCGTAGCATTCGTCCGAAATGATCCACAGATCGTGTTTGACGGCCAGTTCCACGAGCTGGCGCGTTGTTTCCTCGCAGATCACCGCGCCCAGGGGATTGGACGGCGAATTCAGGACCAACACCTTGGCACGGGGCGTGATCAGTGCCTCGATGTCCTCGATGCGGGGTTGGAACTCGTGCTCGGGATAGAGCGGATACCGCACCGGGACGGCGTTCAGCAAATGGCTCGTCATGGCGAAAGTCGGGTAGCCCGGATTGGGAATCAGGATCTCGTCGCCGGGGGAGAGGAGCAGGCTCATCGCGAAGTGCAGTCCCTGCTGGGCTCCGTCCACGACGTACACGCGCTCCGCCCCGAGATCCACCTTGTTGTGGGCACGGAACCGATCGGCAAAGGCCTCACGCAGGGCCGCGATCCCGGCATTGGGGGTGTAGTTGGTCTCGTCCCTGTCGAGGCACGCGATCCCGGCGTCCAGGATGTGCCGGGGCAGCGCGAAGCCGGGCTCGCCGATGCTGAGGACAATCGCCCCGGGGGCGCTCCACGCGGCCTCGGTGATCTCGCGGATCTGGTTCACGGGCACTTCGCGGACGTGTGCGGCAAGCTCAGGCATGGGAGCCATCTTAGCCGCGGTCCCGGACCGTTCAGGGAAGCCGCGGGCCGCAGGATGCATGCCCTGGCGCGGATATACTGGGAGGCGTGCTTTCTGGACTGGTAATCGTTGACAAGCCGCAAGGATGGACCAGCCACGATGTGGTTGGACGGATGCGGCGACTGGCCGGTACCCGGAAAGTGGGCCATGCAGGGACCCTGGACCCCATGGCCACCGGGGTGCTTGTGCTTGGCATCAACAAGGCGACTCGACTGTTGACGTACATTGTCGGCACCTCCAAGACGTACTCCGCCACCATCCGGCTCGGCGAATCAACCATCACGGACGATGCCGAAGGCGACATCACCGAAAGCCGCAGCGCCGCCGGAGTCACCGAGGAAGCCATCCGTGCCGGCGTCGCGCAGCTCAGTGGCGAGATCCAGCAGGTTCCCAGCAGCGTCAGCGCCATCAAGGTCAACGGCGAACGGTCCTACGCGCGCGTCCGTTCGGGGCAAGAAGTCAAGCTCGCCGCCCGGCCTGTGACCATCCACCGTTTCGAGATCCACGCCATCCGGAGGGTCGACGACGGCAGGGTAGTAGACATCGATGTGACCGTCGAGTGCTCCTCGGGCACCTACATCCGCGCGCTGGCGCGCGACCTTGGCGAGGGTCTCGGCGTCGGGGGCCATCTCACGGCGCTTCGCCGCACCCAGGTTGGACCGTACTCCCTGGAGCAGGCCCGCACCCTTGAACAGCTTGCCGAGGAACTCGAAGTCCTCGACATGTCCGCCGCGGCCCGCGCGCTCATGCCCAACCGGGAGTTGAGCGACGCCGAAACCACCGAGATCTCCTTTGGCCGCAGGATCGCCGCGGGACCCGCCGCCGGGACGGCCGACGCCGCCACCGCCGAGAACCCGGCTGCTGCGTTCTCGCCATCAGGTGAGCTCGTGGCGTTGTTGGCCGATGCGGGCAGTTTCGCCAAGCCCGTCCTGGTGTTCGCGCCCGACAACGAAAAGCAGGCACACTAGCCATGGACGGATACTTTTACGCTGTCCTGGTGGTGGGTTTGCTGTCCACCATCATTTGCGTCGTGGCGGGCATCATGAAGAAGGCCCCCAACGACGTCACCATCCTGTCCGTTGCCGCCGTCGAACTCGTCCTGCTGGTCTACCTGGTGGGATCGATCATCCGCGTGGCGATGGGCGAAAAGATCGCGGGGGAGCCCTGGGAATTCTGGGGCTACATCATCACAGCGCTCATCCTCCCCGTCGTCGCGGTGTACTGGTCCATCCTGGAGCGGACCCGTTGGAGCAATTTCGTCATGGGCGCCGTGGGCGTCACCGCATTGGTCATGGCGGCCCGCATGAACCAGATCTGGTACTGACATTGGAAGAAGCACACGAAGTGACTGTTGAAACCACCGGGAAGAAGAACCGGGACACCCGCAATACCGGGCCCGGGAGGCTGCTGATTGCGGTCTACGCGGTTTTCGCGATCTCGGCCACGGCGCGTGCCGGCTACCAGATCCTGACCAAGTTCTCGGATGCTCCCTTGGCCCACATCCTCTCGGCTTTCGCCGCTGTGGTGTACATCGTGGCTACAGTCTCCCTCGCGAAGCCGGGCCGCACGTGGTTCAAGGTATCGCTGGCGGCCGTCCTCGTGGAGATGGTCGGAGTGGTGGTGGTTGGTGCCATCAGCCTTTTCGATCCTGTGGCTTTCCCGCACGACACCGTGTGGTCCTTGTTCGGACGCGGATACGGCTTTGTGCCGTTGATCTTGCCGGTCCTGGGCCTGTTGTGGCTCTACCGTCGGCGCCCGGCACGGCTCCCGCACTAGAAATCATGGCTCCGACACCCGGGCATGCCAGCCCCGGGATAGCGGGTAACCTTAGAGAATTCCGGCGCCGGACCAGGTCGCCGGGCATAGCGAATACCAGCAGTAAAAGGCGAGGTTGATGGTCCACATCTGGAACGATCCCACCGAGGTCCCCGAGGATTTCGGTCCCAGCGTCGTTACCATCGGCAACTTTGACGGCGTCCATCGCGGACACCAGCAGGTGCTGACGCAACTGTTGCGCACAGCGGGGCAGCACGGTGCGCGGTCCGTCGTCGTGACGTTCGAACCCCACCCGGCCCTGGTCCACCGGCCCGACTCCGCACCGGAGCTCCTCATGGGGCTGCAGGACAAGCTCGATGCCCTGGCCGGCACGGGTGTGGACGCCGTCCTCGTCATGAAGTACAACCTCACGCTGGCGGCCATGACACCCGAGGAATTCGTCGTCAACGTCCTGCTGGACGGGCTTCACGCGGCACACGTTGTGGTGGGCCACGACCTCCGTTTCGGTGTGGGAAATTCGGGCGACGTCGGCACCATGCAGGAATTGGGCAAGAAACTCGGATTCGGCGTCCACGTGGTCAACGAGTTCGGCGCGGAAGGCTTTCCAGTGCACGACGACGGCGGCACGGACCGCCGCTGTTCCTCCACCTGGGTGCGCGAGGCCCTTGCCGAGGGCGACGTCGAGACCGCGGCTGCCGTCCTCGGCCGCCCGCACAGGATGCGCGGCGAAGTGGTCCACGGCGCTGCGCGCGGACGCGCCCTGGGCTTTCCCACGGCGAACCTGGACCACGGCGCCACGGGCTACGTCCCCGCGGATGGAATCTACGCCGGCTGGCTCGTGGACGAATCCGGAACCCGCTGGCCCGCCGCGATTTCGGTGGGTTCCAACCCCACGTTCGACGGTGTGAGCCGCCAGGTGGAAGCGCACGTGATCGACCGCCCGGAGGAAGCGGTGGAGGACTTCAACCTCTACGGCCAGACTGTCGTTGTGGAATTTACCGCGCGGCTGCGGGGCATGGTGGCCTACCGTGGACCCGAGGCCCTGGTGGAGCAGATGCGGCTGGATGTCGTCCAGGCCCACGATCTCCTGCTGGACAAGTAGCCCCTCACCGTGAGCGTTGAGAAGAACACCCGGCCACTCGACGAAGGCATCGTCAAGGATTTCAGCTCACGCATGAGCTACGGCTCCTACCTGAAGCTGCCATTGCTGCTCAGCGCCCAGCAACCTGTCAGCCAGCCGGAACACCACGACGAGCTTTTGTTCATCATCCAGCACCAAACCACCGAGCTTTGGCTGAAGCTGGTCCTGCACGAGCTCCGCAGCGCGGCCGCCTGGCTGCGCCAGGACGATCTTGGCTCCGCGCTCAAGGCCATCGCACGCGTCAAGCACATCCAGAAGACGCTCACCGAGCAATGGTCGGTTCTCGCTACGCTCACCCCTACGGAGTACTCCCAGTTCCGCGGCTTCCTGGGCAATGCCTCCGGGTTCCAGTCGAGTCAATACCGCGCGGTCGAGTTCATCCTCGGCAACAAGAACGCCAAGATGTTGCCGGTGTTCGAATCGGATCCGGAGTCCAGGTCCATGCTGGAGGAGCTCCTGAACGCCCCGAGCATCTACGACGAATTCCTGGCCTACCTGGACCGGCACGGCTACGACGTTCCACGGTCAGTCCTGGACCGGGACGTGACCCATGCCCACGAGTTTGACCCTGGGCTCTTGCCCCTTTTCAAGCACATCTACGAACATGCCGCAGACAACTGGGCGGCCTACGAAGCCTGCGAGGAACTGGTGGACTTGGAAGACAACTTCCAATTGTGGCGCTTCCGGCACCTCCGTACTGTCCAGCGGACCATCGGCATGAAAGCGGGAACCGGAGGCTCAAGCGGTGTTTCCTTCCTGAAGAAGGCGCTCGACCTGACGTTCTTCCCGGAGCTTTTCGCCGTCCGGACCGAGATCGGGCAGTGAGTGGCGCTCCTCTTTGAGGAGGGTCACACGGCAGCTTTCGACAAGATTGGCGGGCTGCCGGTAAACTGAGGGATGGATCCGGCTGCAGTCCGTGGCGGCTGGACCTGTTTTGTGTGCGGTCATCGGCACAACACAACCCGGCAGCGAGGCGCTGAATCGGGACGCACGGCACAACTCTAGGAGTTCACGTGGCACTTGAAGCCGCTGTTAAGCAGTCCATCATCGAGGCATACGCAACGTCCAAGGGCGATACCGGTTCGCCGGAGGTCCAGATTGCAGTCCTGACTCAGCGGATCAAGGATCTGACTGAGCACATGAAGGAGCACAAGCACGACTTCCACACCCAGCGCGGTCTGCTGGCTATGGTTGGTCGTCGCAAGCGCATGCTGGGCTACCTCAAGAAGACTGACATTGCCCGCTACCGTGCGCTCATCGAGCGCCTCGGCCTGCGTCGCTAGTTTGACTTCGGGCGGCCCGATCCTCCGCGGACCGGGCCGCCTTTTCTCCATAACTAAATCCAACACTTAACAGGAGTTCAACCGCATCGCGCATTCGCGGTCCTCGGTAGTGATCCCCGGGAACAGTCTTCTGTGATGAAGGCGCAGCCCGTGGGTCTCGATCGATGACCGGGTGTCGTACAGGCCAGGAACAGACGCTGGCCTGGGTCGATGCGGAAGGACTTCCGCTAAACAAGAAACGGAGGTGACTCTCAATGGAGGGTCCCGAAATCCAGTTCTCAGAAGCCATCATCGACAACGGCCGCTTCGGCAAGCGTGTTATCCGCTTCGAAACCGGCCGCCTCGCCAAGCAGGCAGCCGGCGCCGCGATGGTCTACATCGACGAGGACACCGCATTGCTGTCCGCAACCACCGCAGGCAAGTCCCCGCGTGAAGGCTTCGACTTCTTCCCGCTGACCGTCGACGTCGAAGAGCGCATGTACGCCGCCGGCCGCATCCCGGGCTCGTTCTTCCGCCGTGAAGGCCGCCCGTCCACCGAAGCCATCCTGGCTTGCCGCCTCATGGACCGCCCCCTGCGTCCCGCGTTCGTCAAGGGCCTGCGCAACGAGGTCCAGATCGTCGTCACCGTATTGGCGATCAACCCGGACGAGCTCTACGACGTCGTGGCCATCAACGCCTCGTCCATGTCCACCCAGCTCTCCGGACTCCCGTTCTCCGGCCCGATCGGTGGCGTCCGCGTCGCCCTCATCGCAGACGAACAGGGCACCGAATGGGTTGCTTTCCCGAAGCACTCCCAGCTTGAGAACGCCGTCTTCAACATGGTTGTTGCCGGCCGCATCGCCGGGGACGACGTCGCCATCATGATGGTCGAAGCCGAAGCCACCGACAACTCCTGGAACCTCATCAAGGAACAGGGCGCAACCGCTCCCACCGAAGAGGTCGTTTCCGAGGGCCTCGAGGCCGCCAAGCCGTTCATCAAGGCCCTCTGCGAGGCCCAGGCCGACCTGGCCGCCCGCGCTGCCAAGCCGACGGTTGAGTTCCCGGTCTTCCTGGACTACCAGGATGACGCTTACGCCGCTGTTGAAGCTGCCGCTGCCGAGAAGCTTGCTGCTGTCTTCCAGATCGCCGACAAGCAGGACCGCGACAACGCCTCCGACGAACTCAAGGACGAGGTCCTTGGTGCCCTCGCCGGCGAGTTCGAGGGCCGTGAGAAGGAACTCTCCGCAGCCTTCCGCTCCCTCACCAAGCAGGTTGTCCGCCAGCGCATCCTCAAGGACCAGATCCGCATCGACGGCCGTGGCCTGACGGACATCCGCCAGCTGACTGCCGAGGTAGAGGTCCTGCCGCGCGTTCACGGTTCCGCCATCTTCGAGCGCGGCGAAACCCAGATCATGGGTGTCACCACGCTGAACATGCTCAAGATGGAACAGCAGATCGACTCGCTGTCTCCCGTCACGCGCAAGCGCTACATGCACAACTACAACTTCCCGCCGTACTCCACCGGCGAGACCGGCCGCGTCGGTTCCCCGAAGCGGCGCGAAATCGGCCACGGCGCACTCGCTGAGCGCGCCCTGGTTCCGGTCCTGCCGTCCCGCGAGGAATTCCCGTACGCCATCCGCCAGGTGTCCGAGGCCCTCAGCTCCAACGGTTCGACGTCGATGGGTTCCGTTTGTGCCTCCACGCTGTCCCTGCTCAACGCAGGTGTGCCGCTGAAGGCCGCTGTTGCCGGTATCGCCATGGGCCTGGTTTCCGACCAGGTTGACGGTCAGACCCGCTACGCCGCCCTGACCGACATCCTCGGCGCCGAAGACGCCTTCGGCGACATGGACTTCAAGGTTGCCGGTACTTCCGAGTTCGTCACCGCCATCCAGCTCGACACCAAGCTCGACGGTATCCCCGCATCGGTTCTCGCTGCAGCCCTGAAGCAGGCCCGCGAAGCCCGCCTGCACATCCTGGACGTCATCAACGCCGCCATCGACACTCCGGACGAGCTCTCCGAGTTCGCACCGCGCGTGATCGCCGTCAACATCCCCGTTGACAAGATCGGTGAGGTCATTGGCCCCAAGGGCAAGATGATCAACCAGATCCAGGAAGACACCGGCGCCGACATCTCCATCGAGGACGACGGCACCGTCTACATCGGCGCTACCAACGGTCCGTCTGCAGAAGCAGCCCGCGCCGCGATCAACGCCATCGCCAACCCGCAGATCCCGGAGATCGGTGAGCGTTACCTGGGCACGGTCGTCAAGACCACCACCTTCGGTGCGTTCGTTTCCCTGACCCCGGGCAAGGACGGCCTGCTGCACATCTCCGAGCTGCGCAAGCTGGCCAGCGGCAAGCGCGTGGACAACGTCGACGACGTCGTCTCCGTGGGCCAGAAGATCCAGGTCGAGATCACCAAGATCGACGACCGCGGCAAGCTCTCCCTCTCCCCGGTTGTGGCCGAGGAAGAAGGCGCCGCCTCTGAAGAAGCTCCCGCCGAAGAGGCTGAAGTTTCCGCCGAGTAGCCTGAACCGGCAAACACGCGGCAGGACCGGTGGACATGTCCACCGGTCCTGCCCGGTTTTAACAACGGATTCCCGTCCCAGGGGCGATGCGCCCGCTGGTACGATTGCAGCCAGATTTGGCACCCATGATTTCACTCAGAACTGAAAGGTCTTGATGACTGTCGTACCCCTCCCATTGGCGCAGACCGTGCCCGGCGGCGAATTGATCCATGGTGCCGAAGGCGGCTCCATTGTCCGGCGTTCAGTGCTTCCGGGAGGCGTCCGGGTGCTGACCGAGGCCATGCCCGGGCAGCGTTCGGCAACCATCGGATTCTGGGTGGGCGTCGGCTCCCGGGACGAGGCAGACGGCCAGCACGGCTCCACCCATTTCCTCGAGCACCTCTTGTTCAAAGGCACCAAGAAGCGCACCGCCTTGGAAATCGCGTCTGCTTTCGACGAGGTCGGCGGTGAATCGAATGCGGCCACGGCAAAGGAAAGCACATGCTACTTCGCGCGGGTGCTGGACACCGACCTCCCCATGGCCATCGACGTCATTGCCGACATGATCACCGGCGCCGTCCTGGATCCTGCCGAACTTGAACAGGAACGCGACGTGATCCTTGAGGAAATCGCCATGGACAGCGATGACCCCACCGACGTCGCACATGAAAACTTCGTGGCCGCCGTGCTCGGTGTGCACCCGCTGGGACGCCCGATCGGCGGCACCCCTGCCGCCATCAAGGCAGTGTCCCGCGATTCCGTCTGGGCACACTACCAGCGCTACTACCGGCCGGACGAAATCGTCATCACCGCCGCGGGCGGCCTGGACCACGACGTCGTGTGCCGCCTCGTGCTCGATGCCTTGCGGACGGCCGGGTGGGAGCTGAAGGACACCGCTGCCCCCGTCGAGCGACGCTCCACCGAACGGGCGGATATCACGGGTACTGCCGGGCTGCATGTGATCAAGCGTCCCGTGGAGCAGGCCAACATCATCATGGGTTGCCCCTCGATCGTGGCTACCGACGATCGTCGCTTCGTGATGAGCGTCCTGAACGCAGTCCTTGGCGGTGGCATGTCCTCGCGCCTCTTCCAGGAGATCCGCGAAAAGCGGGGGCTCGTCTACTCCACCTATTCCTTTGCCTCCGCCTATGCGGACGCGGGCTACTTCGGCATGTACGCCGGCTGCACGCCGTCGAAGGTCAAGCAGGTTCTGGAGCTTTTGGGCGCCGAACTGGACAAGCTCGCTTCCGACGGAATCACGGAGGAGGAACTGCGCAAGGCCGTGGGTCAATTGTGCGGAGGAATCGTCCTGGCCCTTGAAGACACAGGATCCCGGATGTCCCGCCTTGGCCGCGCCGAACTCGTTTCCGGCGAATTCCAGGACATCGACGAAACGCTGGCCCGCATCACGGCCGTCACAGCCGGGCAAGTCCAGGAACTCGCCCGGTTCCTCGCCGAAGCCCCCCGCACCGTGACCGTCGTCGGGCCCTTCGACGAAACAGAGACGTTCGGCCTCTAAGGGACATGCCCTCCGTTGGAGCCAAGCACTGGACATAACCCTGATATGTCCATTCCTGGCTTGGAACAGGGGGCATGTCCGGTGGGAAGGCTGGACGCGCCTGCTCGATCGGGAACATGATGGTGACGTATCCATCGTCTTGCGCAGGAGTCGCCATGAACCAGCCATTGAAGAGTCATGCGAACACTGCGCTGGAGGCGTTCCTGGGGCATTGGCGGGGGAGCACTGAGCTCGCTGCCTCGCCGTGGGGACCTGCCCGGACCGCCGACGCCGAGGTGACATTCTCGCGCGCGGCAGGAGGTTACGCCTTGGTGCAGAGCTACCGGCACATTGAGCCCGACGGCACCCACTTCGAGGGGCACGGTGTCTTTACCGTTGACCCGGACCACGGGGACACCATGTGGTACTACGTGGAAAGTATGGGCCGGCCACCCGAAGCTCCGGCCCGGGGGCATTGGCAGGACGGCACACTGAGGCTTGAGCGGCGGAGCCCTCGCGGGACCGCGAGGCACACTTTCAAGGTGGATGGCGGCGTGCTGACCCACATGGCAGAACTGAGGCTCGGAGATGCCGCGGCGTTCAGCCCGTTCATGATCTCTGTCTGCAGGCGAGTCTAAGGCCCACGTCCACCAGGCACGGCATTCAGAGGATCCTTGCCTCCACCGACTCAACGATCCGCGCCTCGGGCATGCCGTCGAGCGACGCCGGCCTTCCAGGTCCACTCCACACCCTTGTCCGTAAGGTGTCCAGCATTGATTCAGCTTGCTCCCGCCCGGTGAAATCAAGCTCGATCAAGACGCGCTGAGAATCGTCCACGGACCTGTTGACCCTGTAGGAAACAACGCCGGAGCCGGCGCGATCTGCCGGATCCGAGTCGAACGACCGTTTCCATGCGTCGAAGTCGTTCACAGCGTGTTCGATCAGGAGGGTGTACATGGCTGTTCCTTTGCTGTTGCGCGGATAGGCACAGCGTAGGCTCCTTGGGCCTTGGGAACCACCCTTCGGCCGTGGTCGGCTCAGCCCCCGGCAAACGGCGGGAGGACGTCGACGACGTCGTCCGCACCGAGAGCGGCAGAACGGTCGCGGACTGCCACCTCATTGCGCAGGAAGCTGCTGCGCGAAATGATCCGGGCCAGGGGTGGTGTTCCGGCCGGTGGTTCCGGACGTTCGACGGCGAGCACGGCTGCGATCAGTCCGTCCAGGCCGGTCCCTTCCGGAAGGTTGTGCTGTTCCTCTTCGACGCCCGCCGCGGCGCGCGCGGCAGCGAAGTATCGTACGAGCAAAGTCTCAGCCTCCGATGGCGCTCATGCTGCGGTCCGGCTGGACGAAGTCGGGTGCGCCGAGGCCGGTGTGGTCCATGCCGTGTGCCTTGGGTTTGATCCACATGGCGTCCTGCCAGCGTCGGGCGAGTTCCGCGTCGCTGGCTCCGTGCCGAAGCAAGCCGAGGAGGTCGAATTCTTCGCGGGAGAACAAGCAGCTCATGATCTTGCCTTCGGCGGTGATCCTGGTGCGCCGGCAATCGGAACAGAATGGTTCGGTGACGGAAGCGATGATGCCGACGGTGCCCAGAAGCGGACCCGTGGCTTCGGCGGTTGCCGGGTCCCGGCG
>NZ_JBFRGF010000028.1:0-66895 GCF_052115205.1 Arthrobacter sp. 2RAF6
CCGAGAAGCGCCGCGCCGAGGGCAAAACTGATAAAGAAATCCGGCGTTGCGTCAAGCGCTTCCTAGCCCGACGCGTGTTCAGAATTCTGATGGCTTCAGCTCAGGCGAAAAAGGTGCAGGAAGCGGCTTGACAGACATAGAAGAGTCGACCGCCAGAACCGACCCTTGCCGTGCGGGAGTTCTGTTTTTTTTCTTTTCAGGCCTGTACCTGTGCTACAGGCTGTTCTTGATGACCGTCAGGACCAAGCGAAGACACCGCCTTGTCGGCTGGTCCGTGCCTGTCGGCGTCGGACGCCGGGGGGTGGTTCCCGAAATGATGACCGCTCGCCGTGGCCGTCGCTCATCCCTGGCGGTCCAAGGGGTAGATGGTCGCGTGGAGGGCTTCCACGCTGTACGTTGGGCCCTCTGGCGTAGCCGCGAACGCGAGAATTCCCCACGTCGACGAGATCTCGATTGCCTGGGCGTCGAGGATGATCCGGACAGCACCCCCGAGGTATGGGACTTCGAATGATTCCGCATCCGTCTTGGCGATGAGATTCCGGGAATCGGCGTCGAGAACGAAGACCGTTTTCCCGGCCGATGTGACTCGCAGCGATTCCCCCGTCGAGGGCGACCATATGATGTCGCCGGAAAGTCCGGGAAGATCGCCACCAACGACGGCTGAGGATCTGTACTTCTCGAGGTCAGGATGCGGAGTCGCGACCAGCCGGTTCTCCTCAAGGGTGAGAATATGAGGGACGCTGTGGGCACTTGCCCAGCCCGAATCCGGATCGGCAATGCCACGCATCCAGAAGGTCAGGCACGGACGGCCTTCTGCATCACGGAAGAATGACGGCGCGTAGTAGCTGGGGCCATAAGTAAGGCGTCCCCAGGAACTCGGGTCGAAGCGTCCGTCGGCGTAGCTGCCCACTGCATAGCCTGCGTAGTGCAGTACGTCATCATCCCAGACCGAGGAGACCATCAGGTGCCGGCCGTCGACGTCGAAGATCTGGGGGCATTCCCACAGTGCCCCCAGCCATACCGGCTCTCGATCATTGGTCGAACGTTGCAGGGCAACGCCTTCGTACTCCCACGTATCAAGGTCGGCCGAGCTGTAGCTGAGTGCCATGGCGGTGCCATCGGATGACCCCGCTCCCACGAACATACGCCAGCCCACCGCTTCTTTGACGAGGAAGGGGTCTCGGTACGCGATGATATCGAGACCGGAGGGGGCATCGGCGACAAAGTCTCCCTTGTCCCATTCGATCCAGGACCTGTCGACCGGAGATGCGACTCGAATGCGGCCGATGCCGATGTTCGGCTGTGCCGTCGAGGTGTAGAAGATGCGGGTATCTCCGTTGTCATCGGTGACGAGGGAGCCCGTCCAGATGCCCTCGTCACCGTCGCCGGGTTCGATCGCGACCGGCAGTTGTTCGAGTGAGAACAGGTCCGATCCCCGGGCATGTCCCCAGTGGCAGTTGGGGGCCCAAATGGTGCTGTCGGGTACGTACTGGTAGAAGAGATGGTATTCGCCGTCTTTGACGGTGATGCCGTGCGGGTCATTGATCCAGCCGCTCTCGGCGACGAAGTGGAACGCCGGCCGCATCAGTTTTCCTCCCCATCGAAACGGGCCCGGATGTCGCGGGCGATCTTGACGTTTCCCTGCTCCCATTCATCGATCTGCAGACGCCGCTCTTCACGGAGGGCTTCGCGCTTGGCCACGAAGTCCTCCATCCGCTTCGCGGCGGCGTTACGGGCCTGCTGTTGTTCCTTGTTCAATTCCGGAAGGGGCGCCTGGATCACGCGGTCGATCGGCCGCAGTGGCAGCCGTTCCTCCACCCCGGGGATGCCGAGGATCGGCGAGGGGAGAGTCTGATACCAGTACGCGGTTGATGACCAGTCGTCTGAGAGGTGGTTGCCGTGACCGTGCTCGAAGGTGACCTTGATCCGCTTTTCGAACCGGATGGGGTCGACCATGTGGAAGCGGTAGCTGTGGTGGAACCCGGGGACGTTCTCCTCGTGGACGATGGTTCCGTTGAACTGGTAGGCGTTGTGCTGCATGCCCCAGGCGTGCCCGAAGTAGTCTTCCATTCCGGTTCCGTGAAGGCTCGGGGGCCAGGTGTCGTCGTCGATGAAGATCATGTCGTCTCCCTCGCCCCACCAGGAGCCCTGGAAGTGGCGGACAGCCAGTGTGCACCCGACGTAGTGCCCGCGGCCTTCAGTCTCGAGCGCGACGTAGTTGTCCTTGCCGTCGAGATTCGCCACCGTGGTTTCGATGCTGTTGGCTTGCAGGTCCGGTGCCCAGCCGTTGGGTAGGGCGCGACGCCAGTGTGCGTGGAAGTAGAGAGTGTCCTCTGGAAGCGGCTCCTTGACGAGCTCGTAGTCGATGTAGAAGTACTGGAGGTACGGAATGTCGTTCTGGTTCTCGACGACGATCCGCGCGCGTTTTCCGAAGGGCATCCGGAAGTAGCTGTTGAAGGCTGCGGAACCGCCGAAGGTGTGGAGTTCCGGTTCCTTGGCGGAGACGGAAAGCGGCAGTGAGTCGTACGAGCCGGAGAGGGAGTTCATCAGGCCGAAGAAATCACCGAGCGGCGCGACCACGCTCGTCGTCTCCTGGTCATCCCAATACATCTTCAGAACAATCTTCCGGTAGTAGTCAGGGTCAACGACTTCCCAGCTCACGCCCAGGGCGTTATGGATCTCCAGCATCGGGACCCCGACGACGTTCGGATCGATCTGTCCGGGCCCCGGCTGGTTCCGGCATGACTGGGTCATCCAGATGTGAGTGATGTATCCCGGGCCTTCAATATCAGCCAGCGTCCTTTCCTCACCGGGCATGACGATCCAGTTATCCCGGTTCCGGCCAGTCTGGTCAAAGCTTGACGCCCGTGCTGTTCGTGCGTGATGGGCCCGGGTCAAGTCCCCGAGGATGCCCGCTGGCGTGTGGTTTTCGGTCACCGTTGTCCTTCCTTGTACTTCCGAGTCTGTCTCTGCCTGCTGCGAAGGGTCGGAAGCATCGAAACGTTTGCGTGACTGGATGATAGGCTCATTCCAGTAACAAGCGCAACTGGGCCACCATTTCCCCGACGGGATGGAGGTTCCAGAGCTGGAGTAAGGTAGTTCCAAACTTGCGCAAACGATGCGCCGCTACATGATGAGGTGAGCAATGGCGACGATGGTTGAAGTTGCACGCAAGGCCAAGGTGTCCATATCCACGGTCTCGCACGTGCTGAATGGAACCCGCAATGTGGAACCGGAGACGCGAAAGCGCGTCCTTGCGGCAATTGCGTCCACCGGCTATCGGCAGGATGCACTGGCAAGAGCACTCCGGCGTTCCCAGACCGATAGCATCGGCCTCGTGGTTTCGGATGCCGGCGAGCCGGCCTTCGCCGAAATGGTCCACGGCGTCGAGCATGCCGCCGTGGAAAACGGTCTCACCTTGGTTCTGGCGAACTCTGCCGAGAACGCCGACCGGGAAAAGAAAGCCGTCCAGACCCTCCTGAACCGACGCGTGGACGGGCTGATCCTCGCCAGGGCAGCGGAGTCGGACCCTGCCCTGCTCCAGGCCCTGGAACAGGAGAAGCCCCCCACGATCCTCCTGGACCGCATCTTCTCCCAGCTCCCCTTCGACCAGGTCGGCGCAGACAACCGGGAAACCATGCGCCAGCTGGTGGCGCACATGATCGCCTCCGGCCATAAACGCTTCGCCCTCGTGGCCGGAGACATCCGCGTGCCCACGCTCCAGGAGCGCATGGGCGGCTTTACGGACGCCTCGCTTGAGGGGCGGCTCGGCCTCGACGAACAGCTCATCATCACCGGAACAGACAGAGAAGCCCTGGCGAAGGAGCTCGAAGATTCACTCCGCACCGGCCAAATCACCGCAGTCATAGCCTGCAGTACGCCCCTGGCTGCCCTTAGCCTGCGGACCTTGGCCCGTGTGGGAATATCAACTCCCCGCGACATCGCTTTCGCAACCTTCGATGGCTTTGACAATTCGGATCTGTTCCAGCCGCGAGTCACCACGGTCAGGCAGCCCGCCTTCGACATGGGGGCGGCGGCAGTGCATCTGCTCGTTGAGCGGCTCCGCTCCCCCGAGGCAAGTCCGCGCACCGTCAGGCTGCAGCAGCGCATCGAATGGCGCGAGTCCACGGAAGACTATCGCCGGCAACCGGCCGGCGACTAGTCCGATGCTTGACAATCAAAGCATCGCGTTCTAACGTCAGACAAACGTTTCGCGCAAACGTTTCGACAAAAAGACTTGGGTAGCTCGTTCACTCCCCCCTTCGGCGGGCACCCAACCACCCGAATCCGAGAGGGCACCAGCGCCCTCTCGCTCGTCAAAGGAGATGAAAGTGTCCTTCTCAATCACCACTGCCGGACGGGCTCGACGCCTTGCCGCAGCAGCCCTTGTGACTGCAGCCGCTATGGGCAGCCTCGTGGGCTGTTCGTCGAGCTCGTCAGCATCTGACGGCCCGACCACAATCTCGCTGTCGATGCAGAACCCCGACGTCAAGACGGCCGACCCTGCCACCTGGGCCATCATCCAGGCCTTCGAGAAAGCGAATCCCAACGTCAAAGTGGAGGTCACGGGTGAAGCGGTTGCCGAGCATCTGCAGAAGCTCTCCATTGCCGCGCAGAGCGATACGCTGCCTGATGTCTTCTGGGTATACAAGTCCAACGCCGAAGACATGCTCAAGGGCGGGAAGCTGATGAATCTCTCCCCGGTGCTCAGCGAGCTTGGCCTGAGCGACAAGTTCCCCAAGAGCACGGTGTCCAACTTCACGTCCGGCGACGCGATCTACGGGGTCCCTTACCAGGGACTCCTCACCGGCCTCTGGTACAACAAGAAGATCCTGCAGGATAACGGGCTCCAGGTTCCCGTCACGTTCGACGATCTCCTGACTGTTGCCAAGAAGCTGAAGGAAAAGGGGATCACCACCATCTCCAACGGGGCCAATCAGTCTGCCTTCAGCGTGTGGAGCTTCCTCACGGATCTCGACCGCTTCGGCTACGCCGACAAGATCGACAGCATCCTCAAGGGCACTGGAAGCTTCAACGATCCGGACTTCCTTCGCCTCTACCAGCACATCGCCGAGCTCCGGGACGCCGGCGCATTCGCGTCCAACGTCTCGACCCAGACCTACCAGCAGGCAGTGGACCAGTTCACCAGCGGCAAGGCGGCCATGCTCGATGCGGGCGTTTGGGGCTCGAGCGCGATTCAGAAGTCTTCCGTTGCAGGGAACGTGGGTTTCTGGGCCGGCCCCCAGTTCAAAGACGGCGTCGGCAGCCAGAACATCATCATGAACGTCGCCTCAGCGCCCCTTGTGGTCAGCGCGAAGGTCTCAAAGGACAACGCCAAGCTCGCCGCAGTCAAGAAGTTCATCGCCTTCTACTACGGCGACGAGGCCCAGCAGATGCTTGTCGACAACGGACAGCCCCCGGTCACGACCTACAACCCGAAGGTGGACCAGTCGTCCCAGAGTGCGTTGAAGGCCGCTCTGGACGCGGCCAGTGCCCCCGGCGTTTCGAGCCCGGAGTCCCAGCCGGACCTCCTGGTGTCGACCCCTGTCGCCAACGCAATGTACGACAGCATTTACGGTGTGATTCAGAACCAGCTCACACCCCAGCAGGCCGTCGATCTGGTCCAGGCCGCAGTCCAGTCCAAGTAGCTGATCGGCGGCTCTGGCTCTCGACGCCGGAGCCGCCGACAGTCCAACACCTGCAGAAAGTCTCAACCCGTGACATGGATAAGTTCCCGCTGGAAGATCCTCGTGATGATCGCACCAGCGCTGATCCTCTTTACCCTGTTCCTCGTCTACCCCGTCATCTACTCCCTTGGCTTCAGCTTCACCAAGTTCCAAGGATTCGGAAACCCTGAGTTCATCGGCCTGCAGAACTACATTTCGCTGGGGCAAGACCCCTTCTTCTGGCGGGCGCTGCAGAACACCGTCATCATTCTCATCGTCAGCATCGTCTTGCTGGTCCCCGGATCCTTCGCTCTCGCGCTTCTTCTTCGCCGCAAGGTTCCCGGCGGCGGGGCTCTTCGTGCCCTCGTCTTCGGTCCGGCCATCATCGCGCCGATTCTCGTCGGACTGATCTGGGTCTTCATCCTCGACCCGAAAATCGGCCTGCTTAATCGGCTGCTGGGCTTCGTGGGGGTGGCCCCGGTCCAATGGATCGGCGGGGACACCCTGACACCGTACGCAGTTGCGCTGGTCTTCATTTGGGGCAGCATCGGCTTCGCCATGACGATCTTCTACGCGGGCCGGCAAGTGCTGCCCGAGGATGTCATGGAAGCCAGCGAGCTCGACGGCGCCACAGGGTTTCAGCAGCTGCGCTACGTCACCATTCCGATGATGCGAGAGACATTTGCAATCGTCACAATCCTGATGATCACAAGCGTCTTCAAGATCTTCGAACTCGTCTACATGCTCACCGGCGGCGGTCCCGTCCACCGGTCCGAAACCCTTGTCAGCTACATGTACTTCACCACGTTCACCAACCAGAAATATGGCCTGGGCATGGCCCTGGCCGTCATCATCACGGTGCTGGGCGCAGTCGTTTCCGTTGCATACCTGGCCCTCTCGCGCGAGCGGAAGACAGCATGAGAACCACTCTGACCGACGTCATCGATGAATCCATGAGCACCGACCTGCCCGGGGTTGTCCCGGGCCATCAGAAGCCGAAACGGACCCGGCGCAAGGCCGTGGCAATCGCCTCGGGCGCCCTCGCCTACTTGATCACGTTCCTCGTCGTCCTCCCGCTCCTCTGGATCGTCCTGCTCTCCTTCCAGCCAAGCGGAAACATCCTCGGAAACCCGTTCTCACTCACCAATCTGACTCTTGACAATTACCTGACGGTCATCGGATCGCTGCCGCTGCTGAAAATGTACGGGAACACCGTCCTGATCGCGGTCGTCGCCGTCTCTGTAGGAACGGCGATCTCCTTCACGGCCGCTTTTGCATTGACACGGATGATCTTCCGGCACGGGAAAGTCCAGTCGAGCCTGCGTTTCTACATCCTCGCCGGCCTCGCGGTGCCTGTTTACATCCTGCTTTTCCCGGTTTACCGCCTCGACCTGGCGTTCGGCGTATTCGGAACGTACGCTGCGCTGGTCCTGCCCTACATTGCGGTGTCCATTCCGTTCAACACACTGCTGCTGACCGGTTTCCTGAGGGAGTTTCCGTCCGAGCTGGAGGAAGCCGCGATCATTGATGGCGCAGGGCTCTGGAGGCTGTGCTGGACCGTCGTGCTGCCGCTAATGCGGCCGGTGATCGCCACAGTGCTCATCTTCAACGTGGTCTATGTCTTCAATGAATTTCCTTTCGCCTCCATCCTGATCAACAACCCGGATATGGTGACTGTTTCGCTGGCCGTATCGCGATTCCAAGGACAGTACACGGTCGATTACGGGGGCATGATGGCGGCCGCGACTCTCGTGCTGTTGCCCCAGCTCGTCATCTATGCGCTCTTCCAGAAGCAGGTCATCGCCGGAATGACCGTCGGCGCGGTCAAAGGCTAGACTTCGGCGGCTGCCGCTATTGAATGGAAGGTTCCCGCCGCCGTTGGGGCCAGCGGGCATTCTGGCCTGGGAATCCTTGTTTCACGCCACGACCGTCAGACGCTGACCGTAGAGCTGAGCGAAGAGGCTCCATACAGAACAATCGTTGGAACGCGACCTGAGGACGCCCCACCCCCCTGAGGAGACTTGCCTGTCCTTCTCGCGGAAAAGCGGGAACCTCCGACTTGACACTGACCAGCGCGGCAACGCCGTCCTCGAACCGCATTTCAGCCTGTCCAAGCCTTTCCGAAGGGGATGGGAGGACGGGTCCGTCGTCACTCTCTTTGGTGGGCGTCCCATGGCAGGAAACCGGCGCGAGACCCTTCGCGGCGCCATGAGCCCGCGGCAACTTTCGAACCAAATTCAACATAAGGAGTCCAGATGCAAAACCCGACCGTAGCTGATCAGCGGGCGCCCGATAGCGGGAGGCAGGAGGTTACCGAAACCAGCCCCGGGAACCGCCAAAAGATGACGTCCGGGGCTTGGCCTGGAAAGCATGTGCTGGTTGTGGGCGAGGCGCTGACAGACATCATCAACACCGCCGAAGGCATCAGCGAGCACCCGGGAGGCTCTCCGGCGAACGTGGCCCTCGGACTCGCGCGGCTTGGCGTCGCAACATCGTTCCTCACCGCTCTGGGCCGCGACGCACGCGGCGAGGAGATCGCGGCCCGCCTTCGCGCCTCCGGCGTCGAGATCCTGCCCGAGTCTTGGTCCCTCCCGGTGACGTCCACGGCACTGGCGGACATCCAGAGCGATGGTGCTGCCCGCTATACGTTCGATTTGGACTGGTGCCTCCCGGTCGACGCTGTACTCCCGGAAGTTGACCACGTTCATGTCGGCTCGGTGGCGGCCTTCCTCGCCCCTGGCGCAGACCGGGTAGAGGAGATCGTCCGCGAACTCGGCCAGCACGCGACTGTTAGCTTCGACCCCAATATTCGACCGGCCCTCAACGGAGATCCGGCCAGCGCGTTGGCCCGCTTCGAACGCCTCGTGGCCCTGTCCGATATCGTCAAGCTCAGCGACGAGGATGCCGCCTACCTCTATCCAAGCCTCACTGCGCAAGAGGCGGCCAGAACGATAGCCGGCAACGGTCCTGTTGTCGCCGTGACGGCAGGAGCCGGAGGGTCCTTCCTCATATCCGGCGGCGACATCATCGGGATCGAGCCAGTCTCAACAACAGTTCAGGACACGGTCGGCGCCGGAGACAGTTATATGTCCGCCCTCCTCACGGCACTCCTCAGCCTGGGACGGCCGCCCTTCAACTATTCCGAACTGGCGGCTGCGGGGACCCTGGCGGCTCAGGCAGCCGCCGTCACGGTCTCCCGGGCCGGAGCCGAGCCCCCCACTCTCATGGACCTGCAGATCGTGCGCTCAGACGAGCCGGCAATGCCTGGTCGCATCGCAGAACACAGCCCCGGACCCGCACAGGCATCGAGAGGCAGGTCACCCGCTCGTTTAATCAAGGGCCGCTGAACATGTTGAGACCCGGGCGCGGCGACCGGCCCGGGGGCACCGCCCTGAAGGTTCCCGGCTGCAAACGGACCATGCCGCGCGGCCTCGGCCGGCGGGCCACCAGAACCGCGCCCGAGGACCAGGTCGTCGAGGTCATGGCCTCTGCCCGGGCCCGGGCTTTCTCAACCGACCGGGCTGGTGCTGGGTGCCCTTCAAGCAGCGCCAGCGCAGTCTTCGCCCCGCGCTGAGAGGCAGCCATGGACCCCGGTATCCTCTTCACCGCCGCAGGAACCTACGCCGCAACCAATCTCGACGACTTCGTGGTACTGACAGCGCTCTTCGCACTGGACCGGGCAACGGGCACCAGGAACACGGTGCGGATCTGGGCGGGCCAGTTCATCGGCATCGGACTGCTCACTGCCGCAGCCTTCCTCGCGGCCAAAGCCCTGAACGACGTGCCGACATCCTGGATCCGGTATTTGTCCCTGATCCCGATCTTCATCGGACTCAAGTCACTCCGGCCCAGAGACAGACAGCCCCGCGGGGAGCGCCCGAGAACAGAGGCCGGGACGACACTCGCAGTCATTGGCATCACGGTCGCCAACGGAGGAGACAACATGGCCCTGTACATCCCCCTGTTCCACGGCATCAATGAAGCTGCGGGAGCCGTGACAGCGGGCTGCTTCCTGGCAATGACTCTCCTGTGGTGCACAACCGCCTGCCTCCTCACCCGTGCTGCTCCGGGTCCGGGGACAGCGCGGCGAATACCTGCAAGACTCGCGCCGGTCGCATACATCGCCATCGGAGCCACGGCTCTGATCCGCTCCTCGCTTACATGAGCACGGCACGCGGCAGCCCAAAGACAGTATGGCAATCACGGTACCAAGCGAGGACCGGAAGCTGTTCGAAGTCGACGTACGAGCAGCACGAGGACCGGGTCCCGGGCGGAACCTGCGCCGGCGCGTGAGCAGAGGCCCGGGAAGCTGGCTAGGGGCGATGCTAACCACGACGCCATCGAAACGTTTACGCATAAAAATGACACACTCCTTCGAGCAAGTCAAGACAAATTTCCTTTCAGGAACTAGCTGAAAAGCGCTTGTGAAGATTGTTCCTTGACATTTCTTCAGGTGGGGCCGTAACGTCTGTCGAAACGTTTGCTTGCCCCCAAGTGAAGGCCGGTGCCCATCACGGCCGCTGATCGAGTAAGGCGAAAAATGTCAAAGGTGACTCACTTGACCAAGGAACCCAACACGCCAGATACTGTGCGGCTGATCGGCGAAACGCTGGCACCCCGTCGGCCCAACGCCCCTGGTAGTTCACTGATCCCCGACTCTGAGGAGTTGACGGTGAATCGCATGAAACCGTCGATCCCGCGGCGCGGCATACTGATCGGCGGCCTGGCCGGCCTCGTGTCGCTCAGCTTTGCCCGACAAGTCCCTGCACAGGCCGCCTCGACGCTTCCGGCTTCCTCAGTGCCGACGGTTGCTACCGCGGAACCCTCTCATTACCACGCGATCGTCGGCATCCTCTAGCAAACTCGGGCCGCCGCTTCGGTGGGCCCACCCAACCGCACGATGAAAGGACAGCGATGGCCAACACTGTTTACGATGTAACGACTTGGACCGGTGCAACCGTCTCCCCATATGTTGACATCGGTGCCGTGATCAACCAGATCATCGCGGATATCAAGACGAACCAGACCACGCAGACTACCCGGCCGGGTGCGGTCATCTACATCCCGCCCGGTCACTACAACCTGCTTACCCGCGTCGTCATCGACGTGAGCTTCTTGCAGATCAAAGGCTCCGGGCACGGCTTCCTGTCCGAGGCGATCCGCGACGGATCGTCAACTGGTTCCTGGGTGGAGACCCAACCCGGTGCCAGCCACATCCGGGTCATGAACACAGACGGGCACCTTGAGGCGTTCCTGGTCTCCCGCGCCGGAGATCCCAATGTGGTCGGGCGCCTGAACAGCATAGAGTTCAAGGACTTCTGCCTGGACGGGGTCACTGACTCCAAGCCGTACTCGCCGGGAAACTCGAAGATCGGCATATCGGTGCAGTCCGACAATGATTCGTTCCGGGTCGAGGGCATGGGCTTCGTGTACCTGGAGCACGCGGTCATCATCCACGGCGCGGATGCACCCTACCTGACCAACAACTTCATAGCGGAGTGCGGTAACTGCATCGAGCTGACCGGAGCATCCCAGGTCGCGAAGATTACCAACAACTTCCTGATCAGCGCCTGGGCCGGCTACTCCATCTACGCGGAGAACGCAGAAGGCCCCCTCATCACCGGCAACAGCATTCTTTGGGCCGCCAACATCACCCTGAGCAACTCCAACCGGGCCTCCATCAGCGCCAACAAACTGCTGAGCAACTTCCCGAGCATGATTGCCTTCCTCGGGAGCTGCGCGGAGAACCTGATCTCCGCCAACCACTTCCGTCGGGTTTACGGCGATGGCACCTCCACCCGCTTCGACGACCTGTTCGGACTGGTCCACATCGAGGGAAGCAACAACACCCTTACGGGCAACCTGTTCTCTTTCAACGTCCCTGCCGCGAACATCACCCCATCCGGCGCCGACCCGACGATCGTCCTGGTCAGGAGTGGCGACAGCAACTACCTGGCGAGCAACAACATCGTGAGCAATGTGACAACCAAGGTCGTTCTCGACGCCAGCTCGACGGCCACGAGGATCATCTACAGCGCACAGAGCGCGCAGTTCAACCCGTACACCACCAACTACTCGTTCATCGCTACGCCATAGGCGGCACGTACGCGGGGTCGACCGGGCGGAGCGACGATGGTCCCCGTAGGGGCCGAGAGCATCCCAAAGACGAGTTGCACAGGACACCCCATCTCAGACTTTCTGCTGGCCGGGGTTACACCGTGCCGACTACCGACGTATCCACCTCAAGGTCAATGGTGGGGGAGCACACAGCCTCTTTCCGCTGTCCTCCTGAATGCGGGGCAGCGGAGGGCGAACGCGGTAACCGCGCAGCCGATGCCTTGAATTTTGGGCTATGGCCGGATTCGTTGGGTGTGCCGCCGTTTGGCGGAAGGGGTATTCGCAGACCGTTGTGTGTCCGGAACGGCCCCGAGCGGGCCGGTCTCCAGGTGGCTTGGGCCTGCGGCGAGGAAAAGTTGGACACCGGCGGTGAGCTATACCCGGCGCTGGTGACTCAACTGGCGCGTGTTGCTGATCTCCGCACCCGAACTCCAGCAGCGATCACAGGCCTGCATGTCAAAGACGACAAGAAAGGTGAGCACCATTTTGCAAGTAATTTCGAGAGCGCGCAGAGGCGTGGCAGGGAAATCTAGATTCAGAAGCCGGAGGGGGAAAGCCGTCCTGGCAGCGGCTTTGGCAGCGGGACTGTTCCTTCCGCTGAGTACTTCGACGGCCGTGGCCGATACATCCTATACAGAAACATACCGGCCGCAGTTTCACTACAGTCCGGCACGGAACTGGATGAACGACCCGAACGGACTTGTCTACTACAACGGCCAGTACCACCTGTTCTACCAGTACAACCCGTCGGGGACCACGTGGGGGAATATGTCCTGGGGCCACGCGGTCAGTACCGATCTCATCCATTGGAGCGAACTCCCGGTCGCTATTCCGCAAGACGACGCCGACATGATCTTCTCCGGCAGTGTTGTCGTCGACACGAACAACACGACCGGACTCGGGACAACGGGGAACCCGGCCATGGTCGCCATATATACGGCGGCGAACAAGACGAGCGGAAACCAGTCCCAAGCGCTGGCATACAGTACCGACGGAGGGCAAACGTTCACCAAGTACTCGGGTAATCCCGTGCTGGACATCGGATCGAACAACTTCCGTGACCCGAAGGTCTTTTGGTATGCGCCTGGAAACGAGTGGTTGATGACGGCGGCGCTGTCGGACCAGCAAAAGGTCACTTTCTACAGTTCGCCGGACCTCAAACAGTGGACGCACCTGAGCGACTTCGGCCCCGCCGGGGCCACCGGAGGCCCCTGGGAATGCCCTGACCTGTTCCCCTTGCCGGACCCGTCCGACCCCACGAAGCAGAAATGGGTTTTGATCGTCAACCTCAACCCCGGTGGCGTCGCCGGCGGCTCGGGCTCGCAGTACTTCACAGGAAACTTCGACGGCACGTGGTTCACCCCCGACGGTCTCCCCACGGCGGGAACGCCACTTGGCGGCTTCGACGCCGGCAACTACGACGGATGGACGGCTGCCGGGACGGCGTTCGGCTCTGCCCCCGTTACAGGAACGCTGCCGGGGCAAATGCCCGTCTCCGGCTGGACCGGTGCCGGCTACGCCAACAGTTTCAACGGCGGCGACGCCCCGACCGGCACCCTGAGCTCACCGGACTTCACGATCAACCACGGCTACCTGAACTTCCTCGTCGGCGGCGGAAACCACCCGTTCGTCCCGGGATCTGTCGTCGGGAACGGCGTACCCGACGGCACGACGTTCGCCGACTTCGAGGGCACCACCTACGGCACGGGGTGGCAGGCGGCCGGAGATTTCGCCAACACGGGCCCCGCACAAGGAACCCTGGCGAACCAGAACCCGGTCAGCGGGTACATCGGCAGCCAGCTGGTCAACACATTCACCAACGGCGATGCCCCTACCGGCACCATCACCTCACCGTCGTTCACCCTTTCCCAGCGATTCGTGAATCTGCAGGTCGGAGGCGGGAACCATCCATGGGGATCGGCCAACCCGACAGCAGTGAACCTCGTCGTCGACGGTCAAGTCGTCGACACTGCCACCGGCCAGGACAGCGAGCATCTTGGATGGGTCAGCTGGGACCTGAATGCCTACCAGGGGAGGACAGCGACCATCCAGATCGTCGACCAGAACTCCGGCGGCTGGGGGCACATCCTGGCCGACCAGATCATGCTCGGCGACAACCCTGTCTCGGTCGCTCAGGATACGTCCGCGAGGCTCGTCGTCGACGGCCACGTCGTCCGCAGCGCCACCGGCCAGGACAGCGAACATCTGGACTGGACGACATGGGACCTGAGCGATCTGCAGGGCAAGACCGGTCACATCGAAATTGACGACAACAACGCCAACACGTACGGGGGCAGCTGGGCGCACATCCTTGCTGACCAGTTCAGCCTCTCAGACACCTCTGTCCCTGCGGTTCTGCAGCGCCAGCACTGGGTCGATTTCGGCAAGGACGACTACGCCGCCGTCACCTACAACGACGCGCCCGATGGAAAGCGAATCATGCTCGGTTGGATGAACAACTGGGATTACGGCCAGTCGATCCCTACCTCCCCGTGGCGGAGCGCGATGACCGTCCCCAAGGAACTGTCCCTGAGCCTGGTTGGCGGCGTACCCACCCTCATCCAGAAGCCCGTTGACCAGCTCACTCAGCTTCACAACGGGCAGACTGTCTCCCAGCAGAACGTGCCCATTCCGGCCGGGACCACCGGCCTGGCTGCCAGCGGCGAAGCGCTCGACATCACGGCAACTTTCTCACCCGGCACTGCCAGCTCCTACGGCATCAAGGTTCGAACCGGATCCGGACAGGAAACTTTGATTGGCTACGACAACGCCGCCGGTCAGGTCTACATAGACCGGACTAATTCCGGCAACTCGAGCTTCGCATCAAGCTTCCCGGGAGTCCAGCAGGCACCCCTCGCGCCCATCAACGGCATGTTGAAGCTCCACGTGCTTGTGGACTGGTCGTCGGTCGAGGTGTTTGCGAACGACGGACAAGCTGTCCTGACGGACCAGATCCTCCCCGACCCAACCAGCCAAGGCGTCGCCGCCTTCGCAAACGGAGGTACGGCAAACCTTGTCTCATTGACGGTGAATCAGATGGGCTCCGCCTGGTAGCCTCCCACCCAAAAGCAGCATGTGGGTTGCCGAATCGGAGGGCGAGCTAGTGGGATTCGCAATGGCCGGGCGGGCCAGTGGAAGTCCGGCGGCTGAAGCTCCACCTCGAACTGGCAGTAGATGCCCTCTGGGAGCGATTTTGAGGGCATCAGCTGCCAGTTCGCGCTTCAGTTTAGGAAGCGGGCGCAGATTGGATTTGGGCCGGGGTCAATCTTGCCCATGGGGAGTCCGGGGCACCTTGGACTGCGGCTTCCGGGCTGTCGCCTTGAGTCCACCACTTGGCCTCGAACGCTGACCCCTCGAAGAGAATACGGTCGCCCTTGTGGTAGATGGTCTCCGGAGCCCATGCCGGGAAGGTCCCCGCAGGCACGGTCGCTTTGGGACTTGGGCTGTCTCCGGGAAGCACCGGACCCACGAGTTTCCACGGGGTGGCACCGCCCTGTAAGACCGGGTTATCCGGGACGTCGGCGCGGGTCCACCATTTTGCCTCGTAGACGCTGCCGTGCCAGACCACCCTGTCGGCCGCGGTGTAGGCGGCGTTGGTATTCCAGACCGGATACGGGCTCGTTGCCGGGTCATCGGTGGCGGTGGCACTGCTTGAGGCAGTGGCTGTAGGCGATGGAACTACTGTCGGGATAGGCAGCGCGACATCATTGGCAAGGGTGGCGGAGAACAGTTGGGAACCCTGGACCACCCCGCTGCAGCTGTCCGAGACCTTGCCCAAGTCGGGGTAATTGGGGCTGCACGTCCTGTCCCTGTTCATGGACCACATCGACAATCTGCCCAGGCCCTTGTCTTTGGCGAAGCTGTTCATGGTGGAGGCGTCATTGAGGGTGAATATTTCACCGGCGATATCGTTCTGGCCGACCATGACCGTCAGGCCAAGCTTGCGCCAGAGGGTTTCGCTGCCAAAGTCAGTTCCGGCGTTGCGGTAGAGGGCGTCAAGCTGACCGTGGGCGGCATCCGCAGCTGATTCTGCGGCCCGGGACATGCTCCAGGTTGCAGGCTTACTCGCGCCGAAATCCATCGTCATGATGTTCACGCCCTCCAGTTCGACCCCGCCGGCGAGAGTATGCGCCACGATGCCCTGGCCTTGGCTAGTGAGGCCATTCGGGTCAGCCGCAAGAGTCAGCCAGACGGTGAGGGGCTTGCCGCTGGCTGTGCGTTCCTTCTGAACGGCGGCAATGGCTTGCGCCCGTCGGTCGGCAGCGGCCGTGTCCGTCAGCGCATTGCTTTCGATATCAAGATCGATGGTGGTGAGATCGTAGCGATCAACAATCTGCCGGTAGGCGTCAGCCAGGGCCTTCGTGTCTTTGCAGGAAACGGCGAGTTCGTTATTGCTCAGCCCGCCGAAGGAAACCGCTGTGGCCCCTCCAAGCTGGCGGAGCCGGGCGATCCTCCGGTCCAGGTCGAGATCGGTAGCTGCCAGGTCGGGGCTGTACACCGCACCCCAGGACGGGGCGCAGTCTTGCTTCGGATCGGCGACAACGAAAGACAGCACCACGGCTTTCGCGCTCGGCACGGCTGGATCTTCGAACGCGAACCGCGGCGTCGCTGTTACGTCCACATAGCCGGAGAACACCGAAGGCATGGATGCTGCGGCACTGACATCCTGGACGTTGCGGAGGCCGAGGTAGCCCGCCGTGACCGCCGCGACCACGATGACGCAAAGGATGCCCAAACGCAGGACGGACAGCCGGCGGCCGGGAAAGCGCTTAGACACAGAAATACCCCCAGAGCTTCTGAATAGGACTTCACGGATGTCTGGGAAAGATCTCATTCCCCGGGAAGCGCCGCAGCTTGCGTAGCATTTCCATGAGTTCTGTCGGAACTCCGCGTTGTTCGCCTATCATAGGGGCGCACTGGAGTGCGGTCCGTTACATTACGCCCGCATTGTGCCGTGTGCCCGCTGGGGGCACACGGACAGCGAATGGGGATTCATGTCGGATCAGATCGTGCTGCTTCGCCCCGATGAACAGGGAGCGGCGGACGGGCAGTCTTCAAAAGCCCGAAAGCGTCAGTGGGGAGCGGAGAAACGCTCTGAACCGCTCTCGATCGTCCACCCTGCACCATCGCGGCGGAAAATAGTCCTCGGCCGCATCGGCGTCCTCACCACCGTGCTCGCCTGGGTCGGCTATGTGGTCACGACGGTGCTCAAGCAGCTGGTGGACAACCCCGGCGCTGGATTCCGCTTCGGCGCCGAAACCCTCTCCTATCTCGTGGTGGTGTCCTTCCTGACGTTCTCGGCCCTGATGTACCTCACCGCCCGCCAGGGCGCCCTGACTCGCTTTCGGGCCCACCGCCGGGTTCCCCGGGGGGAACTCGACCGGCACTTCTTCGAGTACTCCGAGGGCATCACCGTGCTGATTCCTTCCTACGCGGAAGAGCCGGAAGTCGTCCGTGGCACCATGTGGTCCGCGGTCCTGCAGGAATTCCCGGACCTCAGCGTTGTGCTCCTTCTCGACGACCCGCCGTTCCCCGAAGACCCCGACGTGCTCCGGCGCCTGGAAGCCACCCGGGCGCTCGCAGCTCAGATCGCGGAAACCCTCAGGGAACCAGCGGCGAGGGTCAACGGCGCCTACGGGAGGTACCGCCGTCGTCGTGATCAGGGACCTGAACTGGGGGCCGGCACTAACGCCGGCACCGAAGTGGAGCGGCTCATCGCCGAATACGAATACGCGGCGGAGTGGCTCGAAGCAATGGCGGAGACCGAGTCCGTCGAGGACCACGTGGATGAGTTCTTCGTGGACCTGGTCCTCATGGGCCTGGCCCGGGAACTACGCCTGGTGATCCTGGCCCTTACGGCCGCCAACGCGCAGCACACCTCGCCCGGCCCGGAACGCATCGCTGAGCTGTACGCACGGCTTACCTGGATCTTCAACGCCCGGGTGTCTACGTTCGAGCGAAAGCGGTTCGCCAGCCTCTCCCACGAGGCCAACAAGGCCATGAACCTGAACGCCTACCTCTCGCTCATGGGCGGGACCTGGCACCCCGAACCGACAGCGGACGGCACCGTCTTGCGGCCCGCAGGGGTTTCCGGGCCCGCGGGGGTGGCCGACGGCGACGCGCTGTCGATCCCCGACACCACCTACGTCCTGACGCTGGATGCGGACTCGCTGCTGCTGCGCGATTACTGCCTCCGCCTGGTCCATCTCCTCGAATCCCCGGGCAATGAGCAGGTAGCCGTCACCCAGACCCCGTATTCCTCCTTCCGAGGCGCCCCGACACGGATCGAACGCATCGCCGGGGCGACCACGGACATCCAGCACATCCAGCACCAGGGGATGACCGAATACGGCGCTACGTTCTGGGTGGGAGCGAACGCCGTGATCCGCAAACGCGCCTTGGAAGACATCGTTGAAATCTCCACGGTGGGCGGCTTCGAGGTCAGAACCTACATCCAGGACCGCACCGTCATCGAAGACACCGAGTCCAGCGTGGACCTCGGCACGCACGGCTGGACCTTGGTCAACTACCCGGAGAGGCTCAGCTATAGTGCCACGCCGCCCGACTTCGGATCGCTCGTGGTGCAGAGACGTCGCTGGGCCAACGGCGGCCTGCTGATCCTGCCCAAACTCTGGGAACAGATCCGCAACCGGCGAGGCCCGGCCCGGCCGGTCCTCTTCCGCGAAATCCTGCTCCGGGTCAACTACATGGCCTCCATCACCTGGGCCAGCTTCGGGCTGCTGTTCCTCCTCGCGTACCCCTACGACAGCCGTCTCCTCAGCCCCTTGGTCTTCCTTGCCGCGCTGCCCTACTTCCTGGCCATGGGCAGCGACCTGCGGGACTGCGGCCACCGGTTCAGCGACATCTTCCGGATCTATGGTTTCAACCTCGTTCTCTTGCCGGTCAATCTGGCCGGCGTCCTGAAGTCGCTCCAGCAGGCGCTCACGGGAGACAAGATCCCGTTCGTGCGCACCCCGAAGGTCAAGGACCGCACCGCGGCCCCGGCCCTCTTCGTCCTCGCTCCGTACCTGATCGTCGCGTTCTCCTTGTTGACCGTCTGGCGGAATTGGGAACTGGGAAACTGGGGCAACGCCGCATTCGCTGCCTTCAACGCCGTCATGGCCGCCGGTGCGATCCGGGCCTACATCGGACTGGCCAACTCCGGAGTGGACATGTACCTGGGCGTGTTGAACTGGCTGTATATCGCGCCTAAAAAACCGAAAGCGCTACCGCCGGCCATCATTCCCAAAACCCCGGAACAGGTCGATTGGGAGTCGCTGCTGTATCACGGGGACCGCCGCCTGAACCGCGACCTCCGAGGCAAGAACGACCGCCGGAAACGGGCCGGATCGCTGTAGGGCTACGGCGTGGATGGCGGACGACGATCCGGCCTTGCCTTAAACGATCCGGCCTTGCCTTAAACATCGACAAGTGTAAATATTTACCTGTGTCTATGTCCTTGGAGTTAACGCCTGTCCAGACGGTGTCGTGTTGTTCGCCGCTGTCCAGGGAGCCCTTGTCGGAATCCGAAGCCGAAGGAATCGTTCCGCTACTGAAAGCGCTGGGCGATCCGGTGCGGTTGCGGCTGATGTCCCTAGTGGCGTCCCGCGAGGGCGGCGAAGCCTGCGTATGCGATCTGAACGACGCCTTTGAGCTGTCACAGCCGACCATCAGCCACCACCTGAAGGTCCTGCACGAAGCGGGTCTCCTGGATCGCGAGAAGCGCGGCGTCTGGGTCTACTACCGCGCCCGCACCGATGCCCTGTCCGGTCTGGCGGCTTTGATCGGGGGACAGGCCCAGTGAGCGTGCTGTCACGGCGGGCCGTGGCGGAGTTCGCCGGCACCGCCTTCCTGGTCATGGCCGTGGTGGGGTCCGGCGTCATGGCCTCGCGCCTGTCCCCGAACGACGTCGGACTGCAGCTCCTGCAGAACAGCGTCGCCACAGGCGCCGCCCTCGTGGCGTTGATCCTGGCCCTGCAGCCGGTCTCGGCATCTTTCAATCCCGTGGTCACTTTGCTCGAGCGCGCCCTGGGGATCCTGGACACGCCCACGGCGTTGGCGCTGATCGCCGCCCAGTTCGCCGGCGGCCTGGCCGGGAGCGTGCTCGCCAACCTGATGTTCGGCCTCGACGCCGTGACGCTCTCCACGCATGAACGCGCAGGGGGAGGGCTGTGGCTCGGCGAAGTCGTCGCCACCATCGGGCTGCTCCTGGTCATCTTCGGCACCGTTCGCTCCGGTCGACCGGACAAGGTTGCCTTTGCCGTCGGCGGGTACATCACGGCCGCCTATTGGTTCACCAGCTCCACCAGTTTCGCGAACCCGGCTGTGACCGTGGCCCGGACCGTCACCGACACGTTTTCCGGGATAGCCCCTGCCTCTGCCCCGGCGTTCATCCTCGCCCAGTTGCTGGGCGGCACCGTCGGGTTCTTCCTGATCCGCGCCCTGTATCCAGGCGCTCCCGCGTTGCCCGCACCCGTCCCGGCACCCGATCGAAAGGTTCTCTCATGAGCACTGAAACCGTCAAGAAACCCTCCGTTCTCTTCGTCTGTGTCCACAACGCAGGCCGTTCCCAGATGGCTGCCGCCTTCCTCACGACTCTTGGCGAGGGCCGGATCGAGGTCCGCTCCGCAGGTTCGGAGCCCGCAGACAAAGTCAACCCGGCCGCCGTCGAAGCCATGGCCGAACTCGGCATCGACATGTCCGCCGAAATCCCCAAGATCCTCACCACCGAGGCCGTGAAGGAATCCGACGTCGTCATCACCATGGGCTGCGGCGACGAATGCCCGTACTTCCCGGGCAAGCGCTACGAGGATTGGGTCCTGGACGACCCGGCCGGCCAGGGCCTGGACGCCGTCCGCCCCATCCGCGACGAGATCAAGGGCCGCATCGTGGACCTGATCGAGTCCCTCACGCCTGTCGCCGAGTAGCGCCCACGTCCGGTGACCTTTGATGCAAGAATCACAGGCATGAACCCAACGCCCACAACCCCGAGTGTCCTTTTCGTCTGCAGCAGGAACGGCGGAAAATCCCAGCTCGCCGCCGGACTCATGCGCGACCTCGCCGGAGACACCGTCAGCGTCCATTCCGCGGGCACCAAACCCTGCGAGGAACTGAACCCCGAATCCGTCGAGTCCTTGAATGAACTCGGCATCGACATCACCGGCGAGCACCCCAAATCCGTCACAGACGAGGTGCTCAACGCCGCCGACGTCGTGGTTGTCCTGGGCACCGAAGCCAAGCTGGTTGCCCCCGCCGGGCAGCGCTTCGAGACTTGGGAAACCGACGAACCTTCCACCCGCGGCATCGAAGGCATGGAACGCATGCGCCTCGTCCGCGACGACATCAAGGCCCGAGTCCAGACGCTCTACGCCGAACTCCTCGAGAACTAGGAACCCGATGGATCCGGCCCGGGAAGCATGCATCGCGGGATACAGCCAGGCCCTTCAGGATTTGAACAGGTGGCTGGAGGACGCGACCACCTCGGAACTGCAGCGCAAGAGCAACGGGACCCGCTGGACCAACGAGGAACTGCTTTTCCACATGGTCTTCGGATACATGATCGTCCGGTCCCTCTTGCCTTTGGTCCGCATCATGAGCCGTCTGCCCCGGTCCTGGAGCCGAGGCTTCGCTGCTTTATTGGACGCCGCCACCGGCCCGTTCGACTGGGTGAACTATTGGGGTTCGCGGGCGGCCGCCATGGTCTATGACCGGCACCGGATGGGCCGGAAGTTCGAAAAGACAATCACGGCCCTGGCGCACCGCCTCGAACGCGAAACCACTGTTTCCCTGGCCAGATCGATGCCTTTCCCGACTCGGTGGGATCCTTTCTTCACGGCCGATATGACACTCGCGGACGTCTACACCTACGCCACACTGCATTTCGACTTCCACGCCAAGCAGTTGAGCCTCCGGCCACCGGATTCCTCACCCGGGCCATCGTGATGTCTCCCCACGCCGCAGGCCACAAAACCAGGCCCAAACGAAGGCCGCAAACCGCGGTTCGAACTGCCCGGCACGGCCCACATGTCAGGTTTGGGGCCGTCGCCACCTAGAATTGCTGGTTGAAGCAATCTAAACGAGAGCCGCGGCGCACAACGCTGCGAGTCTTAGGGGACAAGACCATGCCGGATTCCGTGGAGAACGAAGCCAGCGCCGCTGCATCGAACGAAGGGCAACCCGAGCTTCGTCGACGCCGCGATCGCCGTCGCGCAGAGGGTGACCCCTGGACAGGAACTATGCCGATCATTACACCGAACGATTCCGACGCGCCCGCATCCACTCCAGCCCCGCTCCAAAGCAGATCCTGGGCTGAAGCGGCAGCCGCCGCCGACGCGTCCGCCCGCACGGAAACGGACCGTACGGTAACGGACCGCACGGTAAGCGAAGACTCGACCGGCGGTGACGCGAGCCGTGAGGAACCACGCCGTGAGATCCCGGCGGCGGCAGCACCGGCGTCGGGCGCTGGTTCCCCAGCTGCCGGACGCGCCGCAGCCGCCAACGCTCCGATTTCCGACTTCATCTCCTCGCCGGGTTCCTTCGTGAGGGAACAGAAACCGCGTCCCATCGGTGGCTTCCGCGGCATGCTCTACAGGCTGAGCGGCGGCGCCTGGAACCTCGGGCCCAGCGCCAAGCAGCGCGAAGAGGACGAGCTGGCGCGGCGCATTTCCCGCCAGCTCCAAGGCAGCTACAACACGGCCGTCCTGAGCCTCAAGGGCGGGATCGGCAAGACCTCCACCACGGTCGGCGTGGGCCTCACCTTGGCGGAATTCCGTGGCGACCCGCCGTGCGCCATCGACGCCAACCCCGATTCCGGCGACCTCGTGGAGCGCGCCCTGGGTGAGGGCATCTACCAGAAGGCCACCCCGCGCACCATCACGGACCTGCTCAAAAACGTCGACAACGTCGATTCGCTCACTGCGCTGGCCCGGTACATGCACCATGCCGGCCGACTACACCTGATCGCCGGCGAACAGGACCCGGAAGTTTCGGATTCACTCACTGCCGAGGAATACCTGCGGATCCGCCAGCTGATCTCGGGCTACTACTCCGTTGCGCTGACCGACTGCGGAACCGGCGTCACGCACAACGCGATGAGCGGCATCCTTCAATCGGCCGACAACCTCATTATCGCCGCCGGCTATGCCGTGAGCGGTGCTAAGCGTGCCCGCAGCACCCTTCAATGGCTTGCGAGCCACGGCTACGAGGAACTCGCCCGCAACGCGATCGTGGTCATCACTGACAAGGACGAGGTGTCGTCCCGTGTGGACAAGGATGCCATCGAGGAGCACCTCTCCGGGATCTGCCGCCAGTTGATCGCCGTGCCGCACGACAGGGGAGTGGCCGACGGCGACCTGGTCACGCTGGACGTCTTGCGCCCCGATACCCGTCGTGCGTACAAGGAGATCGCGGCCGCGATCGTGGACGGGTACGTGTAGCGGCTCCTCTTTTCGGTCGCCCCGCCCAACTAGCTCGCATTAGATGTCGTTTTCAGGGCTCATAACGACGTTAAGTGCGAGCTAGTTGGGTAGGGGCTACTTAGTTATTGCCTCGCGTGACGCTGCCGACACTCTATTCATTACTTGGTTTACGCGGGCAAGAGCGGGTTCCTACTCGACCACTACGCGGATTGCAAATTGTCGCTTCCGCCGGGATTTCCCTAGAGTTGCCCCTGGACGTCATTCGCTTTGCGGGGCGTCCTCGCCATGACCGGGAACTGGGCCCGGGCATGGTGCACCGAATTCCGTGCCTTCATGACACCCTGCTGCGCCCGTTTCTGAACCCGGGGCCGGCACCCAGGAGCCTCCTTTGATTCCCAAAAAACTTGCCTTGATGTTCGCTGCCGTGCTTCTCCTCGGACTGACGGGTGCCACTGGCGCTCGCCCCTCCGCCAACACAGCGCCCGACGCCGGTCCCGCACCAATCGCGAACGCCGCACCCGCCGCTGAGGTGGCCCCGCTCGCTACGCCGGCACCGTCCGCTACCCCGACTCCGGCACCACCCGCCGTTCCGCAGCCTGCCGCCGCACCCGCGCCCGCCGTCGTCGTCCCCGAAGCTGGCGTCGTCCCCGAAGCTGGCCAGGGCGGCTCCGTGAAGGTGCTCGACACCACCGCGGCCATCACCGACCCCAACTGGTTCCGCCAGGCCTACGCCGAAGGCTTCCGTCTCTACGTAATGCACTCCACCGTCTGGGGCACGTGCACTCCATGGCAACAGACCCAGGCCCAATTGAAGATGGCGCTCGACGCCGGCCTCAAGATCGCGGTCTACACCCGTGATGCTTCGTGCTGGGAGAACGGGATCAAAGCCGCCGGCCCGTACATGTCACAACTCCAGTTCTTCGCCCTGGACATCGAGCCCGGGGGATCCTTGGTTACGCGCGCCATGGTGGATGGCGTGCGGAGCCTGGGCGTGCGGCCCGTGATCTACAGCGGCAGCGGCATGTGGCCAGGGCTGATGGGCAACAGCACCGCATTCTCGGACGTGCCCCTGTGGGATACAGACACGAGCAGCCTCAACTACTCCAGCTGGACCGCGGACTACCTGGCGCCGGCACCTGTGCAATACGGCGGCTGGAACACGGCCGGCACCATGCGCGTGGGGATCCAGCAGAAATTCGAACACACCCTGAACGGCATCAACGTTGACTTGAACTCGTTCGACGCGAGCTTCCTGAAGTAGGCGCTGCGCCTAATTCCTGAGTGTACGTTGACGGCGCCGCATGGGCCGCACTGAAACCGTGGGAACAATACCGTGTCCGGGTCAGCGCTGCGGCCGAAACCTCCAGCGCACGAACCATATTCGCCAGGCACTCGGCAGCGTCTGTGTGGGGGATCCCTACCATAGGCCTGCAGCATCCGGTGCAGGCCCTGACTCTCCAGAACGACGGCGGCCGCTCGCGTGCCGGGATATCCCGCCACTATGCGGATCCCGCTATCCTCAAGCTGTATCGCTGCGAGGGACTGCTGGTGACTGGCAGGGTGCGCACGGTGCTGGACCTGGCCGCTTTCACCCCGTTCGTCGAATCCATTGCTCCCTTGGATCACGTGCTCAAGGCCGACCGGAAACGGGGACTGCCCGCCATCACGAAAGAGACGCTGCTGGCAGGAGTGGATGGAATCTACACGGCAGCAGCCATCCGGAGAATCCAAGCGGCGGTCGATTTCGCAGATCCCCTTTCCGGATCTGCGGGGGAATCCTACAGTCGGGCCTTGATGCATGTCGCAGGATTCGAAGCCCCGGTTCTTCAACGTGAATTTCGCGACGAAGCGGGCCTCGTGGGCTATTCGGACTTCTATTGGAAGGGTGTGCGGGTGGCCGGGGAGTTCGACGGCATCGATAAGTACCTGAAGCCGGAATTCCTCAAGGGACGGACTGCCGCTCAAGCCGTCATCGATGAGAAGCTGCGTGAGGACCGAATCCGTGCCACCGGGTCCGGCGTCGTCCGTTGGGTGTAGGCGGAACTCATGGCTCCCGGAGTGCTCGAACGGAAGCTGGCAGCGGCAGGCGTGCCCCGGCGTCGTCCGCGCGGAGCCCTATGAGGCGCGTTGTGTCCCGCCTGGCGCTGCGCGGAATGCCTGACGCGGCCGGAATTCCCTGTGCGGCAGGTATTTGGCGCGTCGCAAAGAATGGGGCGTCCTAGGATGAAAGGGATGACCACCAGCACCCTTCAGCCCTTCAATCTTCGCAGCATTGCCTTGCCCGCCTTTGGGCCCGCCCTGCTGTTCTGTATCGGCGAAGGCGCGGTGCTTCCGGTGGTGGCATTGTCCGCCCGCGACCTTGGCGCCTCAGTGGCCGTGTCCGCGTTGGTAGTCACGCTGATCGGGCTGGGGTCCTGGTTCTTCAACCTGCCCGCTTCGCTCATCACCATCAAGTTCGGCGAACGATGGGCCATCGTCGCCGCAGGTGCCGCCGGAGCATTGGCCTTGTTGGCCGCCGGATTCGCGCCGCTCCTTGCGCACAATGGCATCTGGCTGCTCGCCGCGGCGATGACCGTCGTCGGGATGTCCACGAGCGTCTTCAACCTCGCGCGCCAGAAGTACCTCACGGAAGCCGTCCCGGTCATCTACCGCGCTCGTGCCCTGTCGACGCTGGGCGGCGTCACCCGGATCGGAGTGTTCATCGGCCCGTTCGTCGGCGCGGCCGTCATGCAGTTCGCCGGCATCAGCGGCGCGTACTGGGTTGGCGTGGTGGGCATGGCGGCGGCCGCGGTGCTGTCACTCACCATCCCGGATCTTGTGTTGCCGGACGACGTCGACGGCGGACGCAAGGGCCCCGAGCCCACCCTCCGTGGCGTCGCGGTTTCCCACGCGGGAGTGTTCCTGACCATCGGGACCGGGATCCTGCTGCTCAGCGCGCTGCGGGCCTCACGCCAGGTGGTCATCCCTTTGTGGGCGGACCACCTGGGATTGGACGCAACACACGCGTCACTGATCTACGGCTTGTCCGGTGCGATCGACATGCTGGTGTTCTACCCAGCCGGCAAACTCATGGACCGCAAGGGGCGCATGTGGGTCGCAGTGCCGTCCACCCTCATCATGGGCACGGCGTTGTTCCTGATGCCGTCGTCCGCGGATTTTGTGGGGCTGCTGCTGGCCTCGCTCCTGATCGGCTTCGGCAACGGCATCAGCTCAGGACTCATCATGACGCTCGGCGCCGACTTTTCCCCGAATAAGGGGCGTGGGCAATTCCTCGGCTTGTGGAGGTTCATTTCCGACGCCGGTGCCACAGGAGGGCCTGTGTTGCTCTCGGCCCTCACTGCCGCCATATCGCTCGCAGCGGGCGTCTGGGCCACGGGATTCCTTGGCTTGGCCGCGGCGGCGGTGTTCGCCGTCGCACTCCCGAAACTCAAGCACCGCAGGAACTACTAATCCCCACGGGCTCCAGGCAGGGACCCTCGCCGGTGGGGCCCACGGGCAGGGACCCCTGGCGGCGTGGGCCCAACTGGCTAGCAGTAGGTGTCGTTTTGAGCCCTCAAAACGACGTTAACTGCGTGGGGCCACGCCGCCCGGGTTCCCTGGCCGAGCTTGCGAGGCGAGGGTGGCGGTGGGGATTACTTGGGCATGCAGCTCCCAGACTCCGGTCAGGTGCCTCCGGTATGGTGAATTGGATGTTCTCAGTCATCTCGCCTCCGCATCGTGCCCCCACTGCGAATCCGACCCCTGGGAATCCCGACACGGACAGCGTCCGGCCGCTCGGTTCCGGGGCGGAGAATCGCCTGCCGAAGAGCGAAGCAAAGCAGCCCCGGCCTGATCTCAAGACGCTGACCGCGCTGCGTTTTGTTGCCGCGCTGTGGGTGGTGTTCTTCCATCTTCAAGCCATGCAGCACACCTTCCTCGGCCCCGTCTATGAGCTGTTCCGTCCCGTCATTGCCAACGGTGACCTGGGCGTGGACGTGTTCTTTGTGCTCAGTGGCTTCATCATCACGTACACCTACATGGACCGGTTGGGCCCACGGTTCCGCTGGCGGGCTGCAGCGGACTTTGTCTGGGCCCGGTTCGCCCGGATGTGGCCCGCGTTCGCGCTGGTGGTGGGCGTGGTGGGCCTGTGGTTCGTGTACGGGACCGCGCAGGAAACCGTGCGGGAGTGGTCCCTCCAGACCCAGGCTCCGGACCTGTCGCCGTGGGGTCTGGCCAAGCAGTTGCTGATGATGCATCTCTGGTTCCAACCCGGCACCGACGGCGCCAGCTGGTTCGGTCCGGGCTGGACGGTCAGCGCCGAGTGGCTGGCCTATTTGGCGTTTCCGCTGCTGGCGCTGGTCCTGTTCCGGTTGCGTCGGCTGCATCCGCTGGCCGCACTGACGGCCTCTGTGCTCGTCCTCCTGCCGACTGCCGTCTGGGGCCCGGACCTGCCAATCGGCACGGTTGAGCATCAGCCCTACGAATGGCTGCTGCGGATTGCCTGCTGCTTCATTTCCGGCGCTTTCGCTTGCATCGCCGCACGGAATGCGGACCGCATGAAGTTCAACCCTTCCCTGGCCGGTCCCGGCGCCCTGCTGACCGGAACCGCCGTCGTCGTCTTCCTGGCCACGGCCGGAAAACCGGGACCGGGACGGCTGGCGGTGCTTGCCTTCCCGCTGCTCATTGGCCTTCTTAGTTTGACCCGCGGCCGGCTCCGAACGGCGTTGTCCGCGAGGTGGATGCAGTACGGCGGGCGCAGTTCCTACAGCCTGTACTTGGTCCACATGTTCTTCATCTACCTCTTCTACTGGCTCATCAGGGACTGGCCGAACGGTGCCGGGCCGCTGGTGGAGAACCTGCTCGCGGCGGCGTGCCTGCTCGGGATTGCCTTGGCCACCCACCTGCTGTTCAAGTACGTCGAGGAACCGGCCCGCGTCCGGCTGCGCGCACTGGTGCCGAGGGCGGGTGCCGCGAGGGTGGCTAGGGCGACTGCCGCCGTCGGGCACTCAAGCCGTGGCAGCGGCCGTGCGTGAACCTTAGCCGAGGGAACTGAGGAACGCGGTCGCGTCGGCTGCCACCTGGTCCGGACACTCCCACAAGACCAGGTGCCCTACCCCGGGATAAACCTTCAACACGGCGCCTGGTATTCGGGCCGCCAAGGCCTCCTGGTGCCTTCGAGGCAGTACGGAGTCATGTGCGCCCCACAGGATCAGGGTGGGCGCGAGAATGGTTCCGGACTCCGTGGGCGGAGTTGCCGTACGCAAACCGTCGAGGATGCGCTTCCACGCATGCGCGGGCATCCTGATCCCGTCGCGTACCCGGTCCTCGATAAACCAAGCAGGAATCGCATGCAGCATTGGGAACCAAGCCAGGGAACTCCGTACCCAGTCCTCGTCGACGGGGTCCTCGAGAGCGTCGACTTCGTCGGCGAAAGCGGGCCGAGCCCGAAGGCTCAAGGGAGAACCCACCAGCACAAGCGCCGCGACACGATCGGGATACCCGACGGCTAACTGCTGGGCCACGTAGCCGCCGCTGGAGGAACCGAGGATGAACGCCCTTTGGACATCGAGCGCATCCAGGATGGCGGCGGCGTCCTCTGCTTGTTCCGCCAGCGAATAGCCGAGCTCCGGTTTCTCCGCGTCGCCCTGGCCGCGGAGGTCGGGCGCGTAAACCCTGAAGTCCGTCAGCAAAGGTACAAGGCGGTCAAAGCTGCGACGGGACTCACCCCAGGCGTGCAATAGCAACAGCGGCTTCGCGTCGGCGTCGCCATGGACGAGGCACGGAACCCGTATGCCCGTGGTGAGCCTGAGATCCAGGACTTCGGCGCCCATAGCATCAGGGTACGCCTCGCCGCGCGGCACCAAGGTGAGCGCCGCCGTCGGGCATTCAGGCCGGGCCTCCAAATCCAACCACCTTTGGCCGGTGCCGGCGCGGCACTAAGGTGACTGCCGCCGTCGGGCACTCAAACTGAAAAGCCAGGTGGCAGCGACCGTTGCCAGATAACCGGTGATGACGATCAGGGAAACCCCGGCCCAGAAGTAGTTGGTGGTGCTGCTCTCCTGGCCGAAACCGGGCGCAATCTTGATCAGGGAGTACACCGAAACCGCCGCAGCGGCGACGCCCGCCAGCGCCGACAGCAAAAGCCACAAACGCGACGACGCCCAGTGCTCACCGCGGCCGTCCTGGACGTTCCAGCGCTTGCCGGTGCGTAACACCAACCAGCCGGCCGGCAGCATGACCGCTCCGACCACGAGGAACGCGGCGACGACGTCGGCGGGCCGATGCCATTGGTTGATCAGCGTGGAAACCCCGGCCGCCACCGCGAAAGTGCCGCCGAGGAACCCCGCCAGAGGCCGCCACCGCGGCGAGACCACCAAGAAGACCGCGGCAGCCGCCGAGGCCGCCAAGGTGGTGTGACCGGAGGGCAATGAGTTCAGTTCGATGGTCTGGACGCCGCGGAACGGCCTGTTCGGAAACCAGTCCTTGAGGAGCTGGGTGGCCAGGTTTGCGGCGACACAAGCGGCCACCGCGATCCCGGCGGACTTCCAGCGGCGGCGCATTATCGTAACGAAAAGAACGACGACGGCGGCGATCGCCACCGAGATGACCGGCAACCAATCGAGGAACTGGGTGGTTGCGCGCTCGGTGGGACCGTTGATGGTCGCGGCTTCCACCAGGGCGGATTCGTCGATGTACTGTCCCGTGGTGGTGCGCACGAAAAAATAGTACGTGGCAATGAATGCGGCCATGCATGTCAGGGTTGCGAGCACAAAAAGGATGCCCATCCCAGCGCCTGCCCAGCGCTTGGTGGCGGTACCATGTGTGGCCGGCAGCCGGCTCGTCTTAGGAAAACTCATTGCTTTCAGGGTGTCATATTTGGCTGGGAGGATCACTTTTGCTCTGCGAGGAGTTCCTCATAGAGCGCCAAGTGTTCGGCAACCATCCTCTCGGCGCTGAAGTAGTTTTCCGCGGCGCGGCGGCACTCTCCGCGATCCAGCGACGCGGCGGCAATGACCGCCTCGGCTAGCTCCGGGGGACTGGAACGGAGATAGCCCGTGACACCTTCGGCAACGATCTCCGGGGCGGATCCCCGGAAAGTTGCCACCACCGGAGTCCCAACGGCGAGGGACTCGATCATCGCCATGCCGAACGGTTCATCCCACTGAAGCGGATTCAACAGGGCCACGGACCCGCCCAGGAGGACGAACTTGTCCGCAGCGTTCAGCTCGCCGAGGTATTCGACGTCGGGCCCCAGCAGCGGCGCGATGACCGCGGCGTAGTACTCGTGTTCTTCCGCGCTGTACATCTTGGCGGCAATTCGCAGCGGTACCTGGGCCAGTCGGGCGGCCTCGATTGCTTCCGGCAGGCCCTTGCCGGGGTGCATCCGGCCGAGGAAGCTGGCGTAGCCGCCGTCGCCGGCTCCGAGCGGGACGGACTGCGTGTCTATCCCGTGGTGGATGACCCTCCGTATCTTGATTCCAGGGGCAGTGTCTGCTTGATGGTGCGATATGGCAATGATCGCGGTATCTGTGGCCATGGCCTGGTAGATGTCATGGTTTTCTTCTGAAAACGGAAGGTGCGCGGTGGCGGCGAGGGGGATTCCTCTTGGCCGATGCCGGTAGAGCGGCCCGGCCAGCGTGTTGTCGTGGATGAGGTCGACGTCCTCCATGGCCGCGAAGGCGTACACGCTGTGGCGGAGTTCGTCCGTCCCGTTCCCTATCCTCGAGCCGTCGGCAAGCGGTGGGCCGGGGACCTTGGCCACTGGACATGTGCTTCCGGACGCCGCCGCCAGAAGCACATCATGGCCCGCGGCAACCAAGCCCCGGGCAAGAATGTCGACTATTGACTCAGTTCCGCCGTAAGCGGGCGGCGGGACGGGGATCCATGGCGGGGCCACGAGGCCGATGCGCATTTAGCGCCCCCGATCCGGTGCTGTGGAGACGGGATGGACGTCCAAGAGATCGGAAAGTGGTTTGCGGGCCTCGCGATGCAGCGCAATATCGTCGGGCAGGTCTGTGACCCGGGTTTCTCCGCTGACCACCTCGACGGAGATCCGGGATCCGGCGAGCGGAATGTTCCGCATCTTGATGTCGCCGAAGCCTTCAGGGACGACGGGTGCCAGCCAGAGGCCTCCGTGGGTGAGGCACGGATCGAAACGGAGCAGCACCCGGAGCAGGTGGACCGGTGTGGCGGCGGCCCAAGCCTGCGGCGAACATGACGAAGGGTATGGGACGGGCGTCCCGTAGGTTTTCCTGTCCAGGCCGCAGAACAATTCCGGTAGCCGCCCACCGAACGCCTCGGCGGCATCCAGGAGGCCTTTGACGAGGCGCTGGGACTCCTCAACGAAGCCGTAGCGCATCAATCCGCCGGCAATGAGTGCATTGTCATGCGGCCACACCGAACCGTTGTGGTAGCTCGCCGGGTTGTATGCCGACATGTCCGATGCCAGTGTCCGGACGCCCCAACCCGTGAACATGGTGTCCGACATCAGCCGCTCGGCGACCAACGGAGCCTTGTCGTCGTCGACGATTCCGCTCCAAAGGCAATGGCCCATATTGGACGCGCATGCGTCTACCGGCCGCTTCTCGCGATCGAGGGCGACGGCGAAATAGCCGCGTTCAGGGAGCCAGAATTTCTCGTTGAAAAGTCGCTTGAGCTCGGCTGCCCGAGCGCCCCACACCGCGGCCAGCTTCCGGTCGCCGTCCTCTTGGGCCATCAAAGCCCGGCTGAGATAGGCCGTGTAGACATACCCCTGGACTTCGCACAAGGCGATCGGCGGCTCCGCCAATGTGCCGTCGGCGAAGTTGATGCCGTCCCCGGAGTCCTTCCAGCCCTGATTGAGGAGGCCATGGTCCGTGGCCCGCGAGTACTCAACGAAGCCGTCGCCGTCGGCGTCTCCGTAGTCGCGGATCCAGTCCAGGGCGCGGTCCACCGCTGGCAGAAGGGCTTCCGAGACCTCAGCATGGAACCCCCAACGGGTGAGCTCTCCGGCGAGCGTGACGAACAACGGCGTGGCGTCCACTGAACCGTAGTAGGCACTCCCGCCGCCAAGTGCAAGGCCCGTGGTGGCGCCGAGACGCACCTCGTGCAGGATCCGGCCCGGCTCCTCCTCGCTGAGCGGGTTGATGGTCCGGCCCTGATGGTCGGCCAAGGTTTTGAGGGTTCCCAGCGCCAGGGAGGGGTCTAGCGGAAGAGTCATGAAGGACGTCAGGAGGGAGTCCCGGCCGAACAGGGCCATGAACCAAGGCGATCCTGCAGCCACCACCGTCCGCCCGGGATGGTCGGGGTCGAAGATCCTGAGGGAGCCGAGGTCTGCCCTGCTCTGGGCCAACGCTTTCTCGAAGGCCTTGTTGGCAAGTTCCGTTGTGGGAACCTTGCCATGCCACTCCTGCAGCCTTTCTTCCGGGACATCGTAAGGGCGCTGGTTGCCCCAAACCTGGGCGTCCGCTTCGGGTCCGACCCCCTCGATGCGTGGCGTGGCCGTCACACCCGTGGACCAATGGCCTTGGGGTTCAAGAGTGAAGTCATAGCTGATGACATCACCGTCAACCGCGCCATTCGGAGCGTCAACGGTGACCAGGACGTGCCGCCCCTGCCGCTGGGACTCAAGGACCAACGAACCGTCGCTACCCCGCGTCAAATGCACGCTCTCATGGCGTGCCCGGCCCTCCTTCACTTCGAAGATGTCGGCAAAGTCCGCATTGACCGTGAGCGAAACCGTGGCGTGGGTGGGCTTGCTGGAAAAATTCCTGACCGTAATCTCTTCGTGCACTCCGCCGAACAGGCTCCGCCGGCGTTCAATCAGCAGATGGCTGTCTGCCAACCCATTGGTGCGCGACGCTCGGCCGACAAAATCGGCGCGATAGGGCTCCGGGACAGGAGAACCCAAGGCCTCGATGGGGTGACCGTTCACCTCCAAAGCCCAGTTTGAAACGAACCGCGTGTCACGGAAGAACATCCCGTGTGGGCGGAGTTGGTCCATATCGCCATTGGCCGCAGAGACGCAAAACGATGTTCCTGCCAACAGCGTCACGGCACCTGCGCCAGCCGAACCTGCAAGGTTCTCGGCATTCCAACCTGTCATCTATGGGCTCCAAAGCTAGGGACGGGGGAATGGGGCAGTTTGTTTCAGCGTATGCGCCGCGTCTTCGGAAGTGAACCCTCGCTCGGATATGGCGGGTTTTGGGTGGACCCTCGCTCGGATATGGCGGGTTTGAGGTGGACGCTCGCTCGGATATGGCGGGCCGGAGGGGGATATATGTGAGCGGGCGTCGGGCCGGAGGGGGATATATGTGAGCGGGCGTCGGGCCGGTCGGGGATATATGTGAGCGGGCGTCGGGCCGGAGGGGGAGGGTGAGCCACGCGTAACACGAATGTGATGCTTGACACGTGTTAGGTGATGGATTTACGCTACCTAACACGTGTTAGGAAGGAATGAGACATGCCAGGAAGCAATGGGACGCTGCGTGAGATCTCACGCAGGACAGCCCTTGGTGCCTTGGGTGCGGGAATTGTCGGAGCAACGGTGGCGTCGTGGCCCCGGTTGACCGGCATGGACATCCCGGGCCGCGGGGACAACAGCCTCAGCATCGCCATCTTGGGAACCGCAGCGGACGCAGCAGCCCGCCAGCGGGTCATTGATGCGTTCGCGAAGGTGCACCCGGAAATCAAGGTGAAGGTCCAGGCCATCCAGGCCGCGGACTGGAAGGACTTTTTTACCAAGATCCTCACCATGGTGGCTGCAGGAACGCCACCGGATGTGGTTTACGTGGCCACCGAAGGTGCCCAGCTCTTCGCCGAGAAACTGGCGCACCCCTTGGACGAGTACCTTCGCCGCGATGCCGCGGACATGAAGGAGTACTTCGCCGACGTCCACCCGAGCCTCGTCGAGGCGTTCATGTACAAGGGGAGCCTGTTCCAGCTTCCCATCGACTGGAACGCCGCCAACATGTACTACAACACCGCGGCCCTGCAGCAAGCCGGACTCGAGCGTCCCGCGGATAACTGGACCCAGGTCGATTTCCGCAACACCCTCGCTGCCATGCGGAAAGCCAGGCCGCAGGACTTCACTCCGTACTACTGGACGAACAGGCTCTTCGGCGGCGTGGTGCCCTGGCTCTATGCCAACGACACCAGCTTCCTGAAGGAAACCAAGTCCGGTGGCGGCGAATGGCTCTGGGACAGCTTCTACGCCCAGGATCCTTCGCGCGGGCTGCGCTCCGGCGGCTACCAGTGGCTTGAACCCAATGCCGATGACCCGCGGGTGTACGAGTCCTTCGACTACCTCAGGGGCCTCGTCAAGGATGGCCTGGGCGTCCGTCCCGAAGAAGGCGGCGGAAACTCACTTGTCGGGCTGTTCGCCTCCAACAGGATCGGGATGACCCCGGCCGGCGGCTACTGGGTGGAAGGCCTCCACGAAGCCGGAATGAAGGAAGACGACTTCGACGTCCAGTTCTTCCCGCGCTGGCGCACCCAGCGGCACCAGTTCGGCACCGCCGGATACGCCATCATGAAGACCGCCAAGGACAAGGACGCGGCCTGGGAGTGGGTCAAGTTCGCTTCCAGCCTGGAAGCCATGCGCTTGGTCTTCCCGACGCCGAACACGACCCCCGCGCGCCGTTCCATGGTCAACGAGCAGTTGTACGCGGGACGCGGCCCCAAGCACTGGAAAGTCTTCTACGACACCCTGGACAAATTCCCCACCACAGGTCCCATTCCGGCACCGCCCCAGCAGGCCGCCGTCGAGACCGCACTGATGAAGAACGTATCCCTGGCCGTCAGCGGTGACGAGCGCCAGCTCAAGCAGGCCCTCGACTCCATGCAACGCGACCTTGAGATCGCCTTGAGGAGGCAGGCATGAGCACGGCAGCAACGGGCACATCCACCACGCGTCGGAGCGGCACGGGGTCCACCCAGAAACAGGAATCCACCGGAAGGCAGCGTCAGCGCTGGCTGCCCTGGGCGTTCCTGGCGCCCACCATCCTGGGCATGGGACTGTTCACGATTGTGCCGATTGTGGCGTCCGTGGTCCTCGCGTTCTTCCGCTGGGACATTATTTCCGCGCCGAGCTTCGTCGGGTTCGACAACTTCGCCGAAGTGGTCCAGGACCCCACGGTCCGGGTGTCGTTCCTGAACACGATCATGTTCGTGGTGGTCGCCGTGGCGTTGCAGCTCGGCCTCGCGTTGGCGCTGGCGATCATGGTGCAGGAGAAGCTTCCGGCCTGGCTTAGGGTCTTCTTCCGCAGCGCCTTCTTCTTCCCGCTGATCCTGTCCGCGGCCTCGGTGTCCATCTTCATGCGCTACCTGTTCAACGAACAATTCGGCGTGGTCAACTGGCTCTTGTCCTTCGTCGGCATCCCCGCCGTCCCGTGGCTGACGACGCCGGCCGGGTCTGCCGCCGTCGTCATCCTTGTATATGTGTGGCAGAACTTCGGGTTCTCGTTCCTGCTGTTCATCGGCGGCCTTGCCTCCATCCCCACCGAAACCTACGAGGCCGCATCGATCGACGGCGCCACCGGTTGGCGCAAACACCTCCACGTGACGCTGCCTCTCCTGAGCCCCACCACCCTGGTGGCGTCGGTCATGGCGATCATCAACGCCCTACAAGTGTTCGACCAGCCCTACGTCCTGACCCGCGGCGGCCCCGGTGACTCCACGCGCACCGCCGTGATGGTGATCTTCGAGTCCGCCTTCCAACGCCTCGAGTTCGGCCAGGCCTCGGCGATCGGCGTGATCCTCACCCTGATCATCATGGCCATCACTGCCGCGCAGTTCCGGCTCAGCAAACGATTCGTCTTCTACCAGTAAGGCCCGCCATGACTACAACCTCAACCCAGCGCGCCGTCGTCGGGCGCACCACCTCCAACGGTGCTACGCCCCGCAAGAAGCGCAACTGGAGCATGGCCGGGCGAATCGTGCTGCTCCTGATTGCGGCCGTCTTCATCCTCGGTCCGGTGCTGTGGACCCTGTCCACCTCGCTGCGGCCACCGGCGGAATCGTTCCAGCTGCCGCCGTCGTTCCTTCCGCTCAAACCCGATTTCTCGTCCTATGACCAGGTCTTCAAGCAGCTCAACATTATGTTGCTGGTCCTCAACAGCGCCCTCGTGACCGGACTGATCGCCGTCGGGCAGATGTTCACTGCGGCGCTGGCCGGATACGCGTTCGCGAACCTCAAGTTCCGCGGCCGCGGGGCCCTGTTCTCGATTGTGCTGGCCACCATGATGGTGCCGGTGCAGGTGACGATTGTCCCGGTCTTCATGCTGATCCGCGGCATCGGTTTGTCGGACACGCTCCTCGCGCTGATCCTTCCGGCGATCCCGACGGCGTTCGGCACCTTCCTGATGCGCCAGTACTTCCTGGGGCTGCCCACTGATTTGGGCGAGGCCGCCGCGATCGACGGCGCCTCGCCGTGGCGCACGTTCCGTTCCGTGTACGCGCCGCTGGCGATGCCGGGCATGGCGATCGTAGGCATCCTGGCCTTCAACTATCACTGGAACGAGTTCTTCCGCCCGCTCATCCTGACTATCTCCGAGCAGAACTTCACGCTCCCGCTGGGCTTGGTGTCTCTGCAGGGCAACCTCGGCACCGGCAGCATCTCCGTGGTGCTGGCAGGCGTGATCCTCTCCATGATTCCCGCCCTTGTGGTGTTCATGTTCGGCCAGCGCGCATTGCGTGACGGACTCACCGCCGGTACCGGCAAATAGCTTCTACTTCCCTGAAAGGACTTCGATGACGGACCTCATATCCTCCGCCCCGGCACTTGCGGCGGCGGCCACCCACCCGGACCCGGCTTTCCCGCGCTTCCACCCCCGCCCGGCGCAAGGCTGGATCAACGACCCCAACGGCATCAGCTACATCAACGGCCGCTACCACGTGTTCTTCCAGTTCAACCCGGAATCGGCAAGGCACCACCGGATCCAGTGGGGGCACGTCAGCTCTCCGGACCTGGTCCACTGGGATGAGCACCCGGTCGCGCTCCGCCCGCAGGACGGCGGACCGGATGAGTTCGGTTGCTGGACCGGTGTGGTGACCGACGACGGCGGTGTCCCCACCGCTGCATACTCCGGCGTGCGGGGCGACGGTGGGCACTCGCAAGTGGTGATTTCCCGGGGCTCCGCGGACCTGGTGACCTGGGAACAGGATGGCCACATTGCCGCTTCCATGCCGGACGATGGCTTGGTCACGGCCGTGCGCGACCCCTTCATCTTCCACTTCAACGGCAAGCGCTACGCCATGCAGGGCGCCGGGCTGGCCAATGGACATGCTGCTCTGCTCCTGTACACGGTGGAGGACATGTCCGACTGGAAGTACCACGGCATTTGGCTGACCACCGAAAACCCCGTGGCATCCACCCACACTCCGGCCGAAATCTGGGAGTGCCCGCAACTGGTTCAAGTGCCTTCCGACGGCGTGCTCACGGACGGCGTGCCCACCGACGGGGCCGAAACCTGGGTCATGATGTTCTCCCTGTGGCTCTCCGGTGACGACCATGAGCATGCCAACGGAGTGGGCCACCTGATCGGCTCGCTCGCCGAGGACCCGTCCACGGGGCTGCCGGTGTTCGTTCCGCGTTCCGGCGGCAGGTCCGACCTTGGCCGGGACTTCTATGCTCCCCAGATTGTTCAGCTGGATTCTGCGTCCGGGCCGGGGTCGACGCCGCGGGCCCTGCTGTGGGGATGGGCCAACGAAGGCCCGGGCCGTGATGGCCGACGTGGCCGTTCGCAAGACGAGATCGACGCCGCAGGCTGGGCGGGGGTATTAACCCACCCGCGCTTCCTCTCGGTTGAGGACGGTGCATTGGTGGTTGCTCCTGCCCCGGAGGTCGAGGCGTATCGGGCTGCAGTGCGTGCGGGCCTGGCGTCCGGGTCCGTTGCCTTGCCGCCGTTTGCCGAGGCTGTTGTGAAGGCTGGGACTGTCGGTGGAACCGGCGAGGTTCGGCTGGTCCTGGCCTCCGGCGCGGAACGCCAAGTCGTGTTTGCGGGGGCGTTGTCCGAGGACGAGGAACTCCGCATCTTCGTCGATGCTTCCCTGGTGGAGGTGTACCGGAAGGGCTCGGTGGCCACAACACTCCGTGCCTATCCCGCCTTGGGCGAGGAATGGATCCTTGAGCTTCCCGAAGGTGCGGCGGCGGACGTCTGGGAACTGAAGCTGCCGGAATAGGCGGCAGGCCGCCGTCGGGCACTCAACTTTTGACCACTTTTGGCCGGAATCGCAGTCCGGGATCCCCGTATTTCCGCGGATTCCTGGGCGGCGGCCCGGCCAAAAGTGGTCGGATCTAGCGGGCGGGAACGGGCCCGGTGGACTCACGGACCACCAAACGGCAGGGAACCATGGTTTCCAAGCCGGTGCCGCCTCCCGCAGCGGGCCGCTGGGTCCGCCCCGGGTCCTCAATCTGCTCCAACAGCATGCTCATCGCGGCCGCGCCCATTTCCCGTAGGGGAAGCGCTATGGTGGTGAGCGCGGGGACCATGGTGGCCGCGATGCGGAATTCGTCGTCGTAACCGATGATCGAGAGGTCGCGCGGGACGGCGAGGCCCAGCCGCGCCGCAGCCAGGGCGACACCGATGGCGAGTCGGTCGTTGGCGCACACAATCGCCGTCGGCCGCTCGTTGGCGGAGAGCAGTCCCATGGCGCCGTGGAAACCGTCGTTGATGTCCCAACCGGCCATGAACACGCGGTCCTCGCGAACGGGGATGGCGGCCTTGGCCATTGCTTCTCGATGTCCCGTGATGCGCAAGGGCACAGCGGGAGACGTGGCGGCGCCGGCGAGGAACGCGATATCGCGATGGCCCAGCTGCAGCAAGTGTTCGGTGGCTTCCCGACCGCCCGAAACCTCGTCCGGGATCACGTGGTGCAGCTTCGGGGCGGGGCTGCTGTCGTAGCAGTTGGCGAGCACGGAGGGGACCCGAAGCATGCCATGGGGTACGTCGAGCGGCTTCAAGCCGACCGTGACGTACATCAGCCCGTCCACCTGCCGGTCCAGCAGGGTCTCGACGGCGCTCTCGTCACGGGAGGCATCGCGCTCGGTGTCCATGACGACGGTGACAAAGCCGTGGGCTCGGGCGACATCGTCGGCGCCACCGATGATGTTGCCGTCAAAGGGGCTCACCACCACCTCGTCCGACACGATGCCGATCACGCGCGTGCGCTGGTTCCGCAGGCTCAGGGCGATGGCATTGGGGGAGTATTTGAGGTCCGCGGCGGCCTGCCGGATACGGTCCTGGCTTTCCTTGGCGACGTTGCCGTCTCCCCGGCCGTTGAGCACCAGCGACACCGCACTCCGCGAGACGCCTGCCCGTTTGGCGACGTCGAGTGCTGTGGCCTTGCGCTGCATGCGGGCTCCTCCGGCTGTGGTTCCGTTTCTTGCTGCATTCTACCTAACGCGTGTGAGGAGGTGGTGCGGTGCCTGTTTCCCGCGTTCCCCAGCCCGACGCTCGCTCACATATATGGCCTTCCTGTCGGACGCTCGCTCACATCATGTGAGCGAGCGTCGGCGGAAAACGCCCCAAAAGTGAGCGGGCGTCTGTGGGGGGCCGGTGTGTCAGCCGGACGCTCCTGCAGATATGCACCTTTCCAGCACCCACGCAAGCGGTATCGTTGGGCGTGCCGGGCAGTACCGGTGTTTCTGATCTATGGGGGTGGGTCCGATTTTTCCTTTGCGCCGAGTGGCTACGATCGTGCTGACAGCGGCGGTGGCGTTGAGTCTCAACGCGTGCGTGTTCGATGTAACTGCCGCCAGGCCGCTTGCCCAAGCCGGGACGTCCTCCGCCCCTCCGAGCTCCAAGCCATCCGCGACACCCAGCACAAGCGGTAGCGCCCAAATGCGGGTCCAATCGTCGCAGGAGCTGCAGGCGTTGCTCGGCAACCTCCGTGCTCCGGACGGCGTGATGTCGCGCCTCATCGATGAGGCAGCGATTCAGGACTTGCAGGATTCGATGGCAGTCGGGCCCGCCGACATGACCACCGATCCCGCCAAATGCCGGGACCTCCTGAAAGCAGGAGAGTTGGTCGACTACAGAATCCCGACGGCGGCCGCGGTGCTGGGGCCCCAGGCGAATATGTCCGTCATCATGGCGTCATCCGATGACTCCGGCTATTTTTGGCAGGGCATGTACAGCATCGACAAAGTTCTTGGATATTGCACCGAGGTGACTATTAGCTCGGGGAATCAAAACGTGCACTCGTCCCTGACGCGGTTGAATATGGATCTTCACGGCTCGAAGTCGTTCACCTACGTCACCACCATCACGGGTGCAGGGTCGCCGATCCATGTGCTTCGCATGGTCACCATGAGCGGAAACCTGTTCGTCACGGGGGTCCACCCGATACCGGATGCGCAGCCCACGGACGCGGTCATCCGGGAGCTCAGCAGTTACGTCAATGCGATCGTTGACCATGCCGGCGATCAAGTGCCAGGCGCTCCCGCCACAAAGCAGCCGACGACTCCAGCCGGCGCCCCGGCCTAGCTGGGCGCCTCAGCCGGCCACGCGCCTCAGCCGGCCACGCGCCTCAGCCGGCCGGGCGGCGGCGGCCCCACGCCCAGCGGCGCCCCGGTCCAGCCGCCGCCCCACGCTACAGTGAAACCATGCCTCCATTCCCCACCCTCGACGAGCTCCTTGCCACCGCCAAAGTGGTGAGCCTGCCGATGCGGGTCAAGTTCCGGGGCATTACCGAGCGTGAGACCCTCCTGTTCCGAGGCCCGGCCGGTTGGGGCGAGTTTTGTCCGTTCCCCGAGTACGGCGACGCTGAGGCTTCCCGCTGGCTAGCCGCCGCCGTCGAAGCCGCATGGCAAGGTTTTCCACCGCAACTGAGGGACACCATTCCCGTCAACGCAACCGTCCCCGCCGTCCCTGCCGCCCGGGTGCCCGAGGTGCTGGAGCGCTTCGGCCGGGTGGACGCCGTCAAGGTCAAGGTCGCCGAGCGCGGGCAGGAACTGGCCGACGACGTCGCGCGCGTCACCGCAGTTAGGGACGCCCTGCCGGACGCCGCGATCCGTGTGGACGCGAACGCAGGCTGGGATGTGCCGCAGGCGGTTGAGGCACTCGGGCGACTGTCCGCCGTCGGGCTCGAATACGCCGAGCAACCTGTGCCGCACATCGAGGGCCTCGCCGAAGTCCGCCGACGGCTCGCCCGGCAGGGAACGCCAGTGCTCATCGCCGCCGACGAATCCGTGCGCAAGGAAGACGATCCTCTCAAGGTGGCACGCGCTGGCGCGGCTGACCTGATCGTGGTCAAGGTGGCGCCGCTTGGGGGAGTGCGGCGCGCGCTGGACATTGTGGCGCAAGCCGGGCTTCCCGCCGTCGTGAGCTCGGCGCTGGACACCTCGGTGGGGATCCGCGCGGGTCTCGCGCTCGCCGCCGCGCTGCCCGAGCTGCCGTACGCGTGCGGGCTGGGGACCGTGCGGCTGTTCGCGTCGGACATCACGCAGGATCCGTTAGTGCCCGACGACGGCGCCATCCGCGTCCGCGAGGCCGTTGCCGATGAGGGGCTGCTGGAGCAGTATGCGGCTCCCGCTGAACGTCGCGACTGGTGGCTGGACCGGCTCCGCCGCGTGCACGCGCTCCTGCACGCATAGATTGCTGTGAAAACGCTGGGAGTTCACCGGAACTTAACCATAGTGTCCTCTCGGATTCCGATAGCGCTGCAAGGGTGGGGAAATCACTCAATCCCCGGAGGTATTTCCCATGTCTGAATCAACCGCGCGCAAGTTCGGCTTGCTCCCCATGCTCGGCCATACGAAGGGTAAGCGCAGCCCCGTGACGTGCGCCCTGAAGTGCGACAACGCTTGCTCGGGCGAGGTGTGCAACACGAGCTCCAACGCCTACTTCCGCGACATCGCCTCCGCAGCCGTGTCCCGCCGCGCCGCCCTGGGCTTCGGCGCCGTCGGTGCGCTCGCCGTCGTACTGGGCGGGCTCGGCTCCGCTGAAAAGGCCGTTCCCGAAGCCGGCGGCGTAGGCCTGTCCGAGGCGGCAAAGACGGGCTTCGACAAGGCCAAGCTCAAGTTCACCCCGATCAAGCCGGTCGACTACACGGTTGACGCCTTCACCGTGCCGGAAGGCTTCGCGTGGCAGCCGATCATCCGTTGGGGCGATCCGCTCTTTGCCGACTCGCTGGCCTTCCAGCTGAACGGCCAGACCGCAGCCGCGCAGGCCCGCCAGTTCGGCTACAACAACGACTACACGGACATCCTGCCCATCGCGGATTCCAAGGACCGCCGTGCCGTACTGTTCACCAACCACGAGTACACCAACGAGAACATCATGTTCCCGGCCACTTTTGCGGCTGCGGAGGCGCGCGCGATCGGGCGTGCAGCACACGGACTCACGGTTGTTGAACTCGAGCGCAAGAACAAGAACAAGCCGTGGAACTACGTCAAGGGTGCCAAGCTGAACCGCCGCTTCCTCACCGACACCACCTACGAGCTCACCGGCCCGGCCGCGGGCACGGACCTCGTCAAGACCATCGACGACCCCTCCGGCCGGAAGATCAAGGGCACCCTGGGCAACTGCTCCGGCGGCACCACTCCCTGGGGCACCATCCTCTCTGGCGAGGAAAACTTCAACGGCTACTTCGTGGCTCCGGGAACTTCGGCAAGCGACAAGCGCTACGGCCTCACGAACAAGCCAACTGCCCGTCAGTGGGAACTCGACGAACCGCGTTTCAACACCAACAACGCCGGTTACGCCAACGAGACCAACCGCTTTGGCTGGATCGTCGAAGTCGACCCGTTCGACCCCTCCTCCACACCCAAAAAGCACTCCGCGATGGGCCGCTTCAAGCACGAAGGCGCCAATGTGATTGTCGCCGCCTCCGGCCATGTCGTGGCTTACATGGGCGACGACGAGCGCTTCGACTACCTCTACAAGTTCGTCTCCAAGGGCAAGTACATGTCCGGCGACTCGGCCGCGGCACGCCGGAACAACATGAACCTTCTCTCCGAAGGAGATCTCTACGTCGCCAAGTTCACCGGAGACTCTCCCGCATCTGAAATCACCGGCAACGGTGCGCTTCCCTCTGACGGGGCGTTCGACGGTTCCGGCGAGTGGCTTCCCTTGGTGGTCGACGGCGCCTCCGCAGTTCCGGGCATGTCCGTCCCCGAGGTGCTGGTCTACACCCGCCTCGCCGCGGACAAGGTCGGCCCCACGAAGATGGACCGTTGCGAAGACGTCCAGCCGAACCTGGCGACCGGCAAGGTCTACGTGGTCTGCACGAACAACTCGGACCGCGGCAAGCCCGGCAAGGAAGGCGCCACCGAGGTCAACCCGCGCACGCTCAACCGGGACGGCCATATCGTCGAAATTACTGAGACCGGCGACCAGACCTCGACACGCTTCAACTGGACCCTCCTGATGGTTTGTGGAGATCCGGCCAAGAACTCCTCCATATACTTCTCCGGCTTCCCCGTGGACAAGGTCTCGCCCATTTCCTGCCCGGACAACGTGGCCTTCGACTCGGCAGGCAACATGTGGATCGCGACTGACGGCGCGCCGTCGTCGATCGGGTATGCGGACGGCCTGTTCAAGGTCACCCTGGCTGGCAGCGAACGCGGCAAGGTGGAGCAGTTCCTCGCCGTACCGCGCGACGCCGAGACCTGCGGACCGATAGTCCACGACGACGAACGGACAGTATTCGTCGCCGTGCAGCACCCGGGCGAGGAAGGCTCCTTCGACGCTCCGCACTCGTACTTCCCGGACTACGTGGGCGCCGGAGCCGCCCCTGCCGCCGGCCAGGTCCGCGCCCCGCGTCCGTCGATCGTGCAGGTGTTCCGCAAGGACGGCTGACCTTCCGGGGAAACGCTCGCTCACCTTTAGGCCCTTTTCGGGAAACGCTCGCTCACCTTTAGGCCCTTTTCGGGAAACGCTCGCTCACCCATGCCTGCATAGGTGAGCGGGCGTTTGGGCTTTGGCCCGATAGGTGAGCGAGCGTTGGGAAGGAGGCGCCGCTAATAGACTGGTGCGGTGACTTCGCAAGGCTCCCTGAGCTCCCTCGCCGCTGCCCGGATCGCCGTTAAGGCGTTGCTCGACGGCGGTGTGCGGCACGTGGTGGTCTCTCCCGGTTCGCGCTCGGCACCGATGGCGTACGCTCTGGCCGAGGCCGAAGCGGCCGGGAATGTCCAGCTCTTGGTCCGGATCGACGAACGCTCGGCCGGGTTCACTGCCCTCGGCTTGGCCCTGTCGACAGGGGCCCCGGCGGCCGTCCTCACCACCTCAGGCACCGCCGTCGGGAATCTCTTGCCAGCGGTCATGGAGGCCAACCACGCCGCCGTGCCGCTCGTGGTCCTTTCGGCCGATCGCCCGGCCGAGCTGCACGGTACCGGCGCCAACCAGACCACCATCCAACTGGACCTCTTCGGCGAACACGTTCGTTTCGCTGTCGACATCGCCGCTGGCAGCAACCCGCGGAGGGCCGTCGAGACCGCCATCTACGCGGCAACGGGCGCCCTCGAGGACACGCCTCCCGGGCCGGTGCAGCTCAACCTGGCGTTCCGCGAGCCACTGGTTCCGGAACCAGGCGAGGCGCTGCCCGCCGCCAAGGGCCACGGAGTTTTCCACTACGACTCCGGTCCCCAACCACTGAGCATGCCCCCCGCTCCTGTCGAGCTGACGGAACGGCGGACGGTGGTCTTGGCGGGGCACGATGCCGGTCCGGTCGCCGAGGCTTTCGCCCGCGCCCACGGTCTTCCGTTGCTCGCCGAGCCGTCGTCCAACGCGCGCTTCGGTCCCAACGCGGTGGGGCCGTACCGCCTCATGCTGGACAACTTCGGGCGTGGCTCTGCGCTGCCGATCGAGCGGGTGGTGGTCTTCGGACGGCCTACGCTGTCGAGGCCCGTCGCGTCTCTGTTGGCCCGGGGAGACCTTCGCGCCGCCATGTACGAGCCCGTTCCTGTGGCCTGGTACGAGCACGGCCGGCGCAGCGAGGAACGCTTTGATTCGCTGACTGAGTTGGCGGCGTTCGCTGGCCGGGGCTCGGCCGAGTGGCTCGACGCGTGGCTCCTGGCCGGTGCCGCGGCCCAACACGCGCTCGACGGCGTCCTCGAGGCCGAGCGTGAAGCCAACGGACCCGCCGTGGGAGCCACCGTCTGGAAACACACTCGGGGGCAGCTGGTCCTGGGCTCCTCCAACGGCATCCGCGACGTCGACCTTGCCGGACAGCCCAGCCCCGAGCCCCTCGCCACGGTGTTCGCGAACCGCGGCCTCGCCGGCATCGACGGCACGATCTCCACGGCCACGGGAATCGCCCTCGGCGCGGGCCGCGAAACCACCCTCCTCCTGGGCGACATCACCTTCCTGCACGACGCCGGGGGCCTGTTCCTCGGAGCCGGCGAACCAGGTCCGGACCTGCGCATCGTGGTCCTCAACGACGCCGGCGGGGGCATATTCGGCCTCCTCGAGCACGGCAAGGTGGAGGACGACGGCGGCTACGGCACCGCCGTCGACCGCCTCTTCGGCACCCCCCACAGCGTGGACATTTCAGCGCTGGCCGCGGCATACGGCGTCGGGCACACTTTGGTGCGTACGACGGCGGAGCTCGCCGCCGTGCTTGCCTCGCCCTTGAAGGGGCGCAGCATCGTCGAAGTACGCACGGACCGTTCCGGCCTGCGTCCCTTGCACGCGCGCATCAAGGCCGCAGTTGCTTCGGCGGTGTCCCAGGTGCTGCTCGGGGCGTAGGCGGTTGGCGCTGCGCAAAATGCCCGGCGCGGCTGGAATTCCAGCTGCGCCGGGCATTTTGCGTGTCGACATCCCGTTCGGCTACAGCACGCGGCTGAGGAATTCCTTGGTGCGGGCGTGCTGGGGGTTGGCGATGATTTCGCGGGGGTCACCGGATTCCACCACCACACCTCCGTCCATGAAGGTCAGGCGGTCGCCGACTTCGCGGGCAAAGCCGATCTCGTGGGTGACCACGATCATGGTCATGCCGGACTTGGCCAGGTCCTTCATCACGTTGAGCACATCGCCCACGAGCTCCGGGTCAAGGGCGGAGGTGGGCTCGTCGAAGAGCATCAGCTCCGGTTCCATGGCCAGGGCCCGGGCAATCGCGACGCGCTGCTGCTGGCCGCCGGAAAGCTGTGCCGGGTAGTGGTTGGCGCGGTCGGCCAGGCCCACCCGGTCCAACAATTCGAGGGCGGCCTTCTTGGCGCCTGCCTTGTTCTTGCCCTTGACCTGCACGGGGGCTTCCATGACGTTGTATAGGGCGGTCTTGTGCGGGAACAGGTTGAAGCGTTGGAAGACCATGCCGATTTCCCGGCGCTGCGCGGCGATTTCCTTGACCTTCAGGTCGTGGAGGCGGCCGTTGACTTCGCGGTAACCAATGAGTTGGTCGCCGACGGAAATGCGGCCGGCGCTGATGGTTTCCAGCAGGTTCACGCAGCGGAGCATCGTTGACTTGCCGGAACCGGACGGGCCGATGACAACGGACACCTCGCCCTGGTTGACCGTCAGGTCGATGCCGCGGAGCACGTGGTGGGGACCGAAGTACTTATGGAGGCCTTCGATCCGCACCAGCGGTTTCTGGGTTGTGATCGTCATTTTGCCTCATCCTCCGGGAAGTCCATCTTCAAGGACGGCTCTGCTTCGGCACTCGGTGCCACGGCTGCGGCAGCCTTGGCGGCTGCGGGGTTGATGACCGCCGGCGCGAGGTTGGTGTCCACGCCCTTGCCGTAGTACGCCTCGATGTAATGCTGGCCAACCATGAGCAGGCTGGTGATGACGAGATACCAGATGGCTGCCACGATCAGCAGCGGCACCGGAAGGTAGATCCGGTTGGCCAGGGCGTTGGTCGCGAAGGTCAGGTCCAGGGTGAAGGGGACCGCCAGGACCAAGGAGGTGGTCTTAAGCATGCCGATCGTTTCGTTGCCGGTGGGCGGGACGATGATGCGCATGGCCTGGGGCAGAATGATGCGCCACATGATCTTGCCTTTGCCCATGCCCAGGGCTTCGGCGGCTTCGGTCTGTCCCTTGTCCACGGACTTCAGGCCGGCACGGAAGATTTCGGCCAAGTAGGCCGATTCGTTGAGGCCAAGCCCCAGAATTGCCGCGACAAGAGCCGTAATGACTGTGCTCGTGTCCACGCTGAACAGTTCGGGGCCGAACGGCACCCCTGCGCTGATTTTGGGGTAGAGGACGGCGATCAGGCCCCAGAAGACCAACTGCGTGTAGACCGGGGTGCCGCGGAAGAACCAGACCCAGACCCAGCTGGTGTAGCGAAGGACCGGGTTGTCGGACTGGCGCATCACGGCCAGCAGGATGGCCAGGACAATCGCAATGACCATCGAAGCTACAGTCAAGAGCAACGTCCAGCCAACACCCTGGACGACCTTCACGTCCAGGATGTAGGTGCCCACAACGTCCCAACGGAAGTTGTGGTTCGTGATGACGCTCTGCACCATCAGTGCAAGTACGCCAACAATGATGATGGCGCTGATCCAACGGCCAGGATGCCTGACAGGCACCGCATCGTTCAGCACGGGTGCTGCGTGGCCTGGTTGATGATGATCCATCTGTGCACCTGATTTGTTATCGGTGGCGGGAATACTCAAGACTTGACCGCCGGGTTGACCTCGGACTTGGTGATGGCGCCTTCGGCGTTGCCCCAGCCAGTGAGGATCTTCTTGTATGAACCGTCAGACATGAGCTTGGTCAGCGTCTTCTGGATGACATCGGCGAGGGCGGTGTCCGACTTGGCAACAGCGATGCCCTGGGGAGCGGCGTCGTAAACGTCGCCGAGCCTCTCAAGCTGGCCGTTCGTCTGGGTCAGGGCGTAACCGATGATGGGGGAGTCGGCTGCCATGGCATCGATGCTGCCGTTGACGAGCCGGGTGGTGACGTCGGTCTGGTTCTTGAGCGTGACGATGTTGATCGGCTGCTTGCCGTCAGCTGCGCACTTCTTGTTGCGGCCGGAGAGGTCCGGGTCTTCCTGGACGGTACCGGTCTGCACGCCGATGGACTTGCCGCAGACGTCATCCAGCGAGAACTTCTTCGGGTTGCCCTTCTGCACGGCCCAGGCGGTGCCGGCGTTGAAGTAGCTGACCATGTTGACGGCGCCGAGACGCTCGGGGTTGATGGTGAAGGACGAGATGCCCAGATCATACTTGGGGCCGAGGGCGGGGAGGATGCCCGTGAATTCGGCGGTCTGCACCTGGACCTTCAGGCCGAGGGTGGCGCCGATCGCCTTGGCGATGTCGACGTCGTAACCGACCGGGGTCTGGCCGTCGGTTCCGAGGAATTCCGCAGGAGCGTAGGTCGTGTCCGAGCCAACGGTCAGCGTGCCCTTGGACTTGATGGCCGCGGGGACCAGTGCCGCCAGGGTGTCGTCCTTGGTGATGGTGCTGGGGTCAAAGCTTGCATTGGCACTGCCGGAAGGCGAGGCGGCGCTCGACGGGCCCGCCTCTGAGGCGTTGGTGCAGGCAGTCAGTGCCAGGGCGCCGATTGCGATGATTGTTGCAGCCTTGAGCGTCGAACTGACCGGGAGCGAACGGAATTTCTGCATTTTCTTACCTTTTGTTGCAGTGGATGCGAAACTAATCGGTTCATAGTGTAGCGCCGAACATGAGATGTGCGTCACAGAAAACTAAGTTTTACTATTGGATAACCTACCAAGCAAAAAATCAAGACCCCTAACAGGGCTATTGTCTCGCACCCCAGACATCCACGGGGGTAGGTTTCGAACGGAATCCTTGGGTTCGGACTCTTAGCGGCTGATACCCAGCGACTCGAGCATCGGCCGGAATTTGGCCCAGGTCTCGGCAAGCTCGGCGTCGGGAACGGAGCCTTCAACGATCCCGCAGCCCGCATAGAGGCGCACGGTCGTAGGACTTTCGATGATCGCGCCGCGAAGTGCGATGCCCCATTCGCCGTTGCCCGCGGCGTCGAGCCACCCGACCGGACCGGCGTAAGGCCCGCGATCCATGTGCTCAAGCTCCCGGATCAGTTCCCCGGCAACCAAGGTAGGCGTGCCACACACGGCGGCCGTGGGGTGTAACGCGTTGATCAGGGCCAAGCACGTAGGGACATGTCCCTCAATATCAGCGAGCTCAGCCTTCACGTCAGATGCCAGATGCCACACATTGGGCAGCTCCAGGATGAACGGTTCGCTGTGGGCGTTCATTGCCTCGGAAAACGGCGCGAGCTGGGTGGTCAGCGATTGGATGGCGATCTCGTGCTCGTGCCGTTGTTTCTCGGAACCGGCCAGCACACGTTCGGCGTATTCCATGGGGGAACCGTCCACACCCTCGGCGTCGCGCCGGTCGAGCGTCCCGGCCAGGACCCGCGCTTGCGCAGTGCGGCCCTCCACCTGGATGAGCATTTCCGGCGTCGCTCCCACCAAGCCGTCGACGCCGTAGGTCCAGCATTCGCGGTAACGGCCGGCAAGCTGCCGCAGAACCTTGGCTGCGTTGACGCCGTCGGGCAGCGTCGCCACGATGTCGCGGGCGAGGACCAGCTTCTCCAGCTTTCCGGTCCGGATTTCCGCCACGCCGTCGGCCACGGCCTGCTTCCAGGCGGTTTCGCTCAGCGAACCGCTCTCCAGCGTGACCTTCCCGTCCCCCAACTGGCTCGCATTTGTTGTCGTTATGAGGCTTCTAAACGACAACAACTGCGAGTTAGTTGGGTGCCCGACGCCGGAGCCGCCCGCCGCCGTAAGGTCACCGTCCGCGGAGCTAAGCCAGCGTGCGAGGGCGGCGAGGGCGCCCGCCTCGGTGAGTTCGACGTCGTCGAGCGTCAACTGGGTGAGCCATGACTGCCCATCCCGGATCCCGACAACAATTTCCGGGAGGATCAAGCGCGATTCAAAGTCGGATGCCTTGGAGAAAGCAAAGGAGCCGAAGGCCACAGGGCCGGTGCCGGGGATCTCAAGGGGATCCGTGACGTCGGCCTCGATGACGAGGTGGCGCCACCAAATATCGGCCTCGAGAAAGCGATCGGGCCCGGAAGCGGTGAATCGCGCGAGTTCGCCAAAGCCCACCAGTCCGTTCTCGCGGCGGGACCAGCACAGGACATCGTCCCGTACCAGAAATGACGGCAGTCCCCCGGAGGATGAATCAACATCGAGGGGGACTGTCAAGGTGCGGAGCGTACTCGTCATGATGGAACAACATTACTCCCGCGGGCAACGGGAGCCGTCCGGGCCGGAGCGCCCCGAAAGTTCTTCCCATATTTGTCTGAGACAATTGCAGGGTGAACCGAGCATCCTTGGAAAAGCGTCCGGACGAAGTTGCGACGATGTTTGACGATGTCGCCCCCAAATACGACGTCGTCAACGATGTCCTGTCCATGGGGCAGACCCGGCGTTGGCGCCGCGTCGTCGTGGACGCGATGGATGTTCGGGTAGGCCAAAGGGTCCTGGATCTAGCTGCCGGTACCGGCACGTCCAGCGAACCGTATGCCGATGCCGGAGTGGATGTTGTGGCCTGCGACTTCTCGCTCGGGATGCTGAAGGTCGGCAAACGCCGCCGTCCGGACATCAACTTCGTTGCCGGGGATGCTACTCAGCTGCCCTTCGCGGACGACTCCTTTGACGCGTGCACCATTTCCTTCGGCCTGCGAAACGTCAACGAACCGCACAAGGCCCTCGCGGAGATGTTCCGCGTCACCAAGCCGGGTGGACGCCTGGTTATCGCCGAATTCTCGGCCCCGGTGGTGCCCCTCTGGCGCACCATGTACACCGAGTACCTCATGCGCGCACTGCCCGCCATCGCCACCAAGGTCTCCTCCAACCCGGACGCCTATGTGTACCTCGCCGAGTCCATCCGCGCATGGCCGGACCAGGACCACCTGGCCGCGTGGCTGCAGGAAGCCGGCTGGGCCGACGTCAACTACCGCAACCTGAGCGGCGGCATCGTGGCTATACACCGCGCCCAGAAGCCCGGTGCCGAACACCGGGAGAGCGTCCCCGTGGCCAAGCTGCGCCGCCAGATCAAGCCGCGCCGCCAAGCCGGCGATCAGTCCCGCTAACGGGCCTATTAACAAGGACGCTGTGAACGTACTGATAGTCGGCGCAGGGCCAGCCGGGTCCACCGCCGCGTATTACCTTGCCCAGGCGGGCATTTCCGTGACGGTTCTGGAAAAGACCGCCTTCCCGCGTGAGAAGGTCTGCGGCGACGGCCTGACTCCCCGCGCCGTCCGCGAAATCCAGAAGCTCGGCCTCCCGCACGCCGAGGACCAGGGATGGCGCCGCAACAAAGGGCTCAGGCTCATCGCCGGCGGCCGCACTATTGAAGTGCCGTGGCCAGAGGTCGCCGATTTTCCCACGTACGGACTCATCCGTACGCGCCTCGGATTCGACGAGGAGCTGGCCCGGCACGCCCAGTCGGCAGGCGCCGTCGTGCTTGAACGCCACAGCGTCACCGAAGCCCTGCGCGACGACGCCGGACGGGTGATCGGCGCCCGCGCCGCGTTGCTCGACGAGTCCGGACGCAAGACGGGCGAAACGCGCGACTTCCATGCCGACGTCGTGCTCGCCGCAGACGGCAACTCCACCCGTACAGCCGTGTCGCTCGGCATGCATAAGCGCGACGACCGCCCGCTCGGCGTCGCCGTCCGCACCTACTTCACCTCGCCACGTCACGACGACGACTGGATGGAAGGCTGGCTTGAGCTCGATTCACCGGCTTCCCGCGCCTCGCAAGCTCGGCGCGGGGCCCGCGCCGGCTCTCTTGGCAAGTCCGGCAAGCCGCTGCCCGGTTACGGTTGGGTGTTCGGCGTCGGCGACGGCACGTCCAACGTTGGCCTCGGGATCCTGAACTCCTCCAAGGAATTCGGCAAACTCGACTACAAACAGGTCCTGCGCGAATGGACCGCCGGCATGCCGTCCGAGTGGGGCTTCACACCTGAAAACCAGGTGGGGGAGATCCGCGGCGCCGCACTGCCCATGGGCTTCAACCGCACCCCGCACTACTCGCCCGGGCTCATGCTCCTGGGCGACGCCGGCGGCATGGTTTCACCGTTCAACGGCGAGGGCATTTCCTACGCCATGGAGTCCGCCCGCTTTGCGGCCGAGTTCATCATCGACGCGTCCTCGCGTTCCCGCTCAGCCGGATGGGGATCCGGCACGGAGACTTCCAGAGCCGCCGACGCGCACCTTTCGAGGTACGCGGACTACGTGCGGGACCAGTGGGGTTCACACTTCACCCTGGGCCGCGTCTTTGCTGCCCTCATCGGCAAGCCCGCTGTCATGAAACTCGCGCTACGGACAGGCATGCCCATCCCGGTGCTGATGCGCTTTGTGGTGCGGATGCTCGCCAACCTCACGGATGCGTCTGCCAAGGGTTTCGAGGACCGCGCCATCCGCGTCCTCGAGATGCTGGTTCCGGCCACGTCCAACACCACATCCACCGCCGCCTCCACCCGCGTCGGCACCGAATCAATGCTTTCCTCCGCGAAAAGTTAGGGTTAACCCGTGACTCACTCTGCCGAACACAGTTGGACGCATGCCGGGCACGGCCTGCCGGACGCTGTCGAACCCGCTCCCACCACTACCGCGATCGCCACTGGCCTGCAGCTTCCTGCAGGTTTTGCGGCTATCGCCAAGGACGTGGAGCTGGGTCCTGCCATCACCACGAACCTTGCCCGCGTGGAAAAGCAGCTCCGCGAAGCAATTGCCAACTCGGACCCCCTGGCTGACGCAACGTCGCGTCACCTGGTGGAAGCCGGCGGCAAGCGCATCCGCCCGTTGTTGACCCTCCTCTGCGCCCACCTCGGCGACGCATCCCGTCCGGAAGTGGTCCAGGCCGCCGTCGTGGTTGAACTGACCCACCTCGCAACCCTCTATCACGACGACGTGATGGACTCCGCGCCCTACCGCCGCGGCGCCCCCACGGCCCACGAAGTCTGGGGCAACTCAGTGGCCATCCTTACGGGCGACCTGATCTTCGCCCGCGCCTCGATCCTGGTGTCCGAACTCGGTTCGCGTGCACTGGGAATCCAGGCCCGCACCTTCGAACGCTTGTGCCTCGGGCAGCTGCACGAAACCGTGGGCCCGCGTGAAGGCGAGGACGCCGTGGAGCACTATCTCTCCGTCATCGCCGACAAGACAGGTTCCCTCGTTGCCGCCTCGGGTCAGCTCGGTGCCATCTTCGCCGGCGCCGACGAAGCCTTCGAAGACGTACTGGTGGAATACGGCGAGAAGGTCGGCGTGGCCTTCCAATTGGCCGACGATGTCATCGACGTCACCGGCGTCAAGGTCAAGTCCGGCAAGTCCCCGGGTACGGACCTCCGCGAAGGCGTTCCAACGCTGCCTGTCCTCCTGCTCCGCAAGGCCGCCGACAATGGTGACCACTCCGCCGTCGAACTCTTGAAGCTGGTAGACGGCGATTTGTCCTCCGATGAGGCGCTGGCCCTTGCCGTCGCCGGGCTGCGCGAGCATCCTGTCACCGCCGAATCCTGGGTGATTGCCCGCCAATGGTCCGCGGAAGCCATTGAAGCCTTGAAGCCGTTGCCGGAAGGCGTGGTCAAGGAGTCGCTCACGAACTTCGCTCACGCCGTGGTGGAGCGCGCCAGCTAGTTTGGCGGCCCCGCGGACCCAACTGACTCGCAGTTGTTGTCGTTTTGACCCGTCATAACGACACCTACTGCTAGCTACTTGGGTGGGTACGGGCTTAAATGCAATGGCCCCGGTTCCTTGCAACGCTACGAGTCACGCGCTGCAACGAACCGGGACCATAATCTCCGTTCGCATCAGATCCACCGGAGGCATTTAGTGAATCCGGTTACAGCATATGACAACTTTGTCACGGGTGCAACTTTCCCGGTCAAAGGGTTTTCCGGAGTTTGGCGGGACTTCTGCGCTCCTTCCTGAACCTCTTTAAATTGAGAATGGCCCCGAGTGCCTAGTGGTGGAGCTCGACGGCCGGACTCATCTTGAGGGGCGTCAGGTCAAGAAGGATCGATACCGCGACAACGCCAGCATGAGGGGTGGGCTCTTGGCGTTGCGTTATTACTACGAGGACGTGGTCCACCGTACTGAAGAGATGGTCAACGAGATCTTGACCGTATTGCGGCACCGGGAAGTCGGCCACTTCGCCCCGGCGCGATACGCCCCTGGGCGGGTGCCGCCGTCGTAGTCCGGCAGGAAGGCGCGGCCTCCTCTGAAGAAACCCCTCAGTCCTCTTCGTCGCTGAAAGCCCAGTCGAACATGTCGAACACGAACTCGGAGAACGTGCCTTCTTCTGATTTCCACTGGCCGCGGGCGTTGTTGCGGCGCCACACGATGGGATCCGGGACGCCGAGGTCGCCTACGCGGAAGCCCCACGTGAACTGCTCTTCCTCGTCCTCCAGGAACATGAGGAAGCCCTCGTCGTCCACTTCGAGCTCTTCGGGATCCCAGAAGTAGTGGTAGGCCTCCATGAGGTCCTCGCAGCCACCGAGCGCGAGGTAGAACTCGCGCAGCACCATGGGAATGGTGAACGTATGGGCTGACAGGGCTTCGTCCAGCTCAGAGGCGGACAGCCCGTCTTCTTCCTGCCATTCGTCCTCGAGATACTTCGGTACAAGCGCGCGGAACTTCTCGAGGAACATGTCAGTCATGCTCCCATCCTAGCTAATCGCGGCCACGTGAATCGGCGCCCGAGGAGACCCCGGCGCGGTGCCATCCCCGGACCGCCAGGGGCACCCGCCAACCGCGACGCCAAGCCACCACCCGGAAGGCGAAAACCCAGGCGGCAACGACCCCTGCCGTCACCGCGTTGAAGGTTCCGATGTTCCAGAGCAAGGCCGTCAGGGCGGCTCCCGTGAAGGCCGGCAGGGCGTAGAGATCCCGGGCATTGAAGAGGGTGGGAATTTCGTTCGCCGTGATGTCCCGGAGCAAGCCGCCGCCCACGGCCGTGGCGACGCCCAGGAGGATTGCTGCCACCGGATTCATCCCGGCGCCCAGTGCCTTGAGCGTGCCCGTAATGCAGAACAGGGCCAGCCCGCCGGCGTCGAACAGGGTCAAAAGGGACGTGAAGCGCTGGATGCTCGAAAACAGGAAGTACACGAGGATCGCGGCCAACAGGGGAGGCACAAGGTATACCGGGTTGGTGAACGCCGCGGGCGGGCCGGCATTGATGATGATGTCGCGGATGACACCGCCGCCCAAGGCCACGAGCGAAGCCAAGAGAAGTGAGCCGATAATGTCGAACTGCTTCTTGGCCGCGAGCAAGGATCCGGACACGGCGAAAAAGAAGACGCCGGCCAGATCCAGCCATACCAGCGCAAGGTCAAAAGTGAACAAATGCAGCTCCATTCTTCGTTCACAGACGGGCGATCGTGCTCGCCCAACGTTACGCTTGCACGCATGAACAGCCCCGTCTTGATCGCGTGCGCCCACGGAACCCGGAACGTCGAAGGGCAAGCCGCTATCCGCCAGGTCATGGCCGAGATCGAGGCCTTGCGGCCCGGCCTGACCGTCGTTGAGGCCTACGTCGACGTCCAGGAACCGGAGTTGTCCGGCGTGGTGGCCGGCCTCCCGGAAGGCACGGCCGCCGTCGTCGTTCCCTTGCTGCTCAGTACCGGCTACCACGTCAAGGTGGACATCCCGAAGGCGATCAAGTCCCGTCCGGAGGTGTCCGCGGCGCCGCCGCTGGGGCCGGATCCGCGGCTTGCGGAGCTGCTCGCCGCGCGGTTGCGCGATTCGGGCCTGGCTGACGACGACGGCGTCCTGCTGGCCGCCGCGGGCTCGTCGCTGCCGGACGGTTCCGTCGATTCGGAAGAGCAGGCGCGCCAGCTCGCCGAGTTGCTGCCGAACAAGGTGCGCGTCGCCTATGGCGCCAGTGCCGAACCGAACGTGCCCGACGGCGTCGCGGCCCTACGCGCCGAACTCACCGGCGCGGAAGTCACCGACGACGGGGGACGGGTCGTCGTGTCGTCATACCTGCTGGCCACGGGCTACTTCCACGACCAACTGTCCAAGGCCGGGGCCGACGTCGTGACTGCACCGCTGCTGCCCTCTCCGGTGCTCGCGGAGATCGCCCTGGAACGCTACGACGCGGTGGTCGCCGCTAGCTCCTGAGCGGGATTTTCGAATGCACAGCGCGGCAAGGTGAACAAGGCCCGAGGGCGGTTCGTGACGAAATGTTTCCCTAGGTGACTTTCCGTTTCCCGGACCTTTGTTACGCCTCTCTGGCCAGCCCTACAGTCGATGCATGACTGATACAGCTCTAGCCGGAGCGTCTGCGGACGAGGCTGCACCCAAGCGCCCGGCCCGCACCGCCCGTCCTGCCGCGAAACCCCACGGCCAGTGGAAAGTCGACGGCACCGCGCCGCTCAACGCCAACGAAACCTGGAAGCAGGAAGACAACGGGCTCAACGTCCGTGAGCGTATCGAGTCTGTCTACTCCAAACACGGCTTCGACTCGATCGACGGCACGGACCTGCACGGTCGCTTCCGCTGGTGGGGCCTCTACACCCAGCGCAAGCCCGGGATCGACGGCGGCAAGACCGCCACGCTCGAGCCGCACGAGCTCGAGGACAAGTACTTCATGCTCCGCGTGAGGATCGACGGCGGCGCGCTCACCACCGAGCAGCTGCGCGTCATCGGCCAGATCTCCGTGGACTTCGCCCGCGGCAGCGCCGACCTGACCGACCGCCAGAACATCCAGCTGCACTGGATCCGCGTGGAAGACGTGCCGGAAATCTGGCGCCGCCTCGAATCCGTCGGCCTGTCCACCACCGAGGCTTGCGGCGACGTTCCGCGCGTCATCCTGGGTTCCCCGGTTGCCGGCATCGCCAAGGACGAGATCATCGATCCCACGCCGCTGATCCACGAACTCGCGGAACGCTTCATCGGCGACCCCGAGCTCGCCAACCTGCCGCGCAAGTACAAGACCGCCATCACCGGCCACCCCTCGCAGGACGTTGTCCACGAGATCAACGACTTCGGCCTGGTCGGCATGGTCCACCCCGAACTCGGCGTCGGCTATGACCTCTGGGTGGGAGGCGCGCTTTCCACCAACCCGATGCTCGCCAAGCGGCTCGGCGCGTTCGTGAAGCCCGAGGAAGCCGCCGAAGTGTGGCTCGGCGTCACCAGCATCTTCCGCGACTACGGTTACCGCCGCATGCGCACCAAGGCGCGCCTGAAGTTCCTCCTTGCCGACTGGGGTCCCGAGAAGTTCCGCCAGATCCTCGAGGACGAGTACCTCGGCTTCAAGCTTTCCGACGGCCCCGCAGCGCCCAAGCCCTCGACGCCGGGCGACCACGTCGGCATCCACGAGCAGAAGGACGGCAAGTTCTTCATCGGCGCGACGCCCTTGGCCGGACGGCTCTCCGGCAGCCAGCTCGTGAAGCTGGCTGACACCCTCGAAGCCCGCGGATCCTTCCGCCTCCGCACCACTCCGCACCAGAAGATCGTTGTGCTGGATGTCGCCAAGGATCAAGTGGAGCCGCTCGTGGCCGATCTGGACAGCCTGGGCCTCTCCGCCCGCCCGTCCGTCTTCCGCCGCGGCACCATCGCCTGCACCGGCATCGAGTTCTGCAAACTCGCCATCGTGGAGACCAAGGTCACCGCAGCCACCGCCGTCGCCGAACTGGAACGCCGCCTGGCCGACCTCGCGGACAGCGGTCAGTTGCCGCATGCGCTGTCGCTGCACATCAACGGCTGCCCCAACTCCTGCGCCCGCATCCAGACCGCGGACATCGGGCTCAAGGGCATGATGTTGCCAACGCCCGACGGCGACCCCACCCCGGGTTTCCAAGTTCACTTGGGCGGCGGGCTGGCTTCGTCCAGCCGCGAAGAAGCAGGCCTCGGACGCACCGTGCGCGGCCTCAAGGTTTACGTCGAGGACCTGCCCGATTACGTAGAGCGGGTAGTCCGGAAGTTCGTAGCCGACCGCGCCGAAGGCCAGACCTTCGCCGAATGGGCACACTCCGCAGATGAAGGAGATCTCCAGTGACAAATCCCCAGCCACTCCCCAAGCTCGGAGACTCGACAGGGGGACCCGGTGGCCGTGGGCCCTTCCAGCGATCCCACGACGAACTCAAGGCCCTGGCCGAAGCCGGTGCCGCCGAGCTCGGCTGGAACGCGCCCGCCCGCGACGTCATCGCCTGGGTGGCCCGTAACTTCGAACTGCCCGCCGTCGCGGTCGCCTGCTCCATGGCCGACGCTGTCCTGCCGGCCCTCGTCGCGGACCAGTTTCCCGGCGTCGACGTCCTTTTCCTGGAGACCGGCTACCACTTCCCGGAAACCCACGCCACGCGAGACGAAGTCGCCGCGAACCTGCGCGTGAACATCGTGGACGTGCTCCCGGAAAATACCGTGGAGCAGCAGGACCGCCTTCTCGGCAAGGACCTGTTTGCCCGCGACGCTGCCCAGTGCTGCGCGCTCCGCAAGGTCCAGCCGCTGCGCCGAACCCTCGCAGGCTACGAAGTCTGGTTTACCGGAGTCCGCCGCGACGAAGCCCCCACCCGGACCAACACGCCGCTGATCACCTGGGACGAGACCAACGGGCTGGTCAAGGTCAACCCGATGGCCGACTGGAGCTTTGACCAGTTGGTCCAGTACTCCGAAGACAACATCCTTCCCGTCAACCCCCTCCTGAGCCAGGGCTACCCGTCCATCGGATGCCAGCCCTGCACCCGGAAAGTGGCCCCGGGAGCGGACCCCCGCTCCGGCCGCTGGGCAGGAACCGACAAGACAGAATGCGGACTACACGTATGAGTACCCAAATCACTAACGAGGACCTGGAGTTGTCTGTGCTGGAAACCGACGCCGCTGAGACTCCGACTGCCGCTCCGGCTCTCCGTTCGGCCCGCCTCTCGTCTTTGGACACGTTGGAGTCCGAGGCCATTCACATCATCCGCGAGGTTGTTGCCGAGTTCGAGAAGCCTGCGTTGCTTTTTTCCGGTGGCAAGGATTCCGTGGTCATGCTGCACCTGGCCACCAAGGCGTTCTGGCCGGGCAAGGTTCCGTTCCCGGTGCTTCACGTGGACACGGGTCACAACTTCCCCGAGGTCATCGACTTCCGTGACCGCACAGTGGAACGCCTGGGCCTCAAGCTCGTGGTGGGCTCCGTGCAGGAGTTCATCGACCGTGGCGAGCTTGCCGAGCGTGCCGATGGCACCCGCAACCCGCTGCAGACCGTGCCGCTGCTGGATGCCATCCAGCGCAACAAGTTCGACGCCGTCTTCGGCGGCGGACGTCGCGACGAGGACAAGGCCCGTGCCAAGGAACGCATCCTGAGCCTGCGCGACGAATTCGGCCAGTGGGATCCCCGCAACCAGCGCCCCGAACTGTGGAACCTGTACAACGGCCGCCACACCGTGGGCCAGCACGTTCGCGCGTTCCCCATCAGCAACTGGACCGAGCTGGACGTGTGGCGTTACATCGAACGCGAAGGCATTGAGCTGCCCGGCCTGTACTACGCCCACGAGCGCGAGGTTTACGAACGCGATGGCATGTGGCGCGCGGTCGGTGAGGTTTCCATGCCGAAACCCCATGAGGAAGTCATGACGAAGCTCGTCCGCTACCGCACCGTGGGCGACATGTCCTGCACCGGGGCCGTCCTTTCCGACGCCCGCACGGTTGCCGACGTGGTTGTCGAAGTTGCCGCATCCACACTCACCGAACGTGGCGCCACCCGTGCAGATGACCGCATCTCCGAGGCAGCCATGGAAGACCGCAAGAAGGACGGCTACTTCTAATGAGCACTGAGACTTCACTCCTGGAGACTGGCCTCCGCGAATCTACTCTGTTCCGCTTCGCCACGGCTGGATCCGTCGACGACGGCAAGTCCACCCTCGTGGGCCGCCTGCTGCACGATTCCAAGGCGATCCTTGCGGACCAGCTCGACGCCGTCGCCCGCACCTCAGCGGACCGTGGCTTTGGCGGAGCCGGTGCCACCGGCAGCCAAGCGATCGACCTCGCCCTCCTGACCGACGGCCTTCGTGCCGAGCGGGAACAGGGCATCACGATCGACGTCGCCTACCGCTACTTCGCCACCGATCGCCGCAGCTTCATCCTCGCGGACTGCCCCGGCCACGTGCAGTACACCAAGAACACGGTGACGGGCGCGTCCACTGCGGACGCCGTCGTCGTACTCATTGACGCCCGCAAGGGAGTCCTGGAGCAGACCCGCCGCCACCTGTCGGTGCTGCAGTTGCTCCGGGTGGCGCACGTGATCGTCGCTGTGAACAAGATCGACCTCGTGGACTTCAGCGAGTCGGTCTTCCGCGAGATCGAGACGGACGTGCAGAAGGTTGCCCGTGAGCTCGGTTTGGGCAGCGATGGCATTGCCGACGTCGCGGTCATCCCGGTGTCAGCGCTCGACGGCGACAACGTCGTGGACCGCTCGGACCGCACGCCTTGGTACAGCGGCCCGGCCCTGCTCGAGGTACTCGAAACCCTTCCGGCTGCCGATGAGCTTGAAAGCCACCTGGAGAGCTTCCGCTTCCCGGTGCAGCTGGTCATCCGGCCGCAGGGCGCGCTGGCTCCCGACGCTGTCGCCGCAGGGCTCGACGTCGGGGCGTACCGCGACTACCGTGCCTACGCCGGCCAGATCACGGAAGGAACCGTGAAGCTCGGCGACAAGGTCACAGTCCTGAGCCCGGGCCACGAGCCCCGGATCACCACGGTGACGGGGATCGACTTCGCCGGCAGCGAGCTGGCCGAGGCTACTGCTCCGCAGTCGGTGGCGATCCGCCTGGCCGATGAAATCGACATCGCCCGCGGTGACACCATTGCCGCAGCAGGGACGGTGCGCGAGAGCTCGGCTGATCTGTACGCGGCGCTGTGCTGGCTTTCACCCAAGCCGCTGCGTGAAGGCGCCAAGGTGCTGGTGAAGCACGGGACCCGTACCGTCCAGGCGCTCGTCCGCAATGTCACGGGCAAGCTGGATCTGGCTACCTTCAATGTAGAGGCTGCCTCCAGCCTTGAGCTGAACGACATCGGCAACGCCCAGCTCCGACTGGCCGCGCCGTTGCCGCTGGAGAATTACCTGCACCACCGCCGCACGGGCGCGTTCCTGGTGATCGACCCCGTGGACGGCAACACCCTGGCCGCCGGCCTGGTGAAGGACCACCCGGGCGACCACGAGGACGAACGTTACGTCATCTGACGTTCCTGTGACTGGAACCGCAGCTTGTTTCCCGAACCCCGCCTTCAAGGTCCGGGCTGGGAAACAAGCTGCGGTTTTTTGTGCTGGAGACGCCCCAATTGTGACGCCGCGTGAACGTGCGTGACCCCGGGTTTCCGGGTCATTGAACGGCAAATATGACAGTCCCTATGGTGAATCCATGACCTCATCGGATTGGTCCTTGCCTGCCCTCTCGGGGCGATGTCGCAGGGCCTGATAAACGCCCAGCCCCTTCCGCAACGCATCCCAAGGATTTCCCCATGTCAAACACCCCAGAACCCACGCCGCCCGCCTCGAACCCGGGAACCACCCGCATCGTCGCCGGCGAGAGCAACAAGCCCAAGCGCCGCCGCACGCTCGAGATCGGCATCGCCGTCGGACTCGTCCTGCTGATCGGTGCCGGCGCCGCCGTCGCATCGGTTGTCGCGAAGAACAACGAAACCCAGGCCGCGGCGGCAACGACACCAGCCGCGGAACTCCGGCTCGGCTACTTCGGCAACGTCACCCACGCCCCCGCCCTGGTCGGCGTCAGCAAGGGCATCATCGCCGGCAAGCTGGGCAACACCAAGCTCACCACCCAGATCTTCAACGCCGGACCTGCCGCCATCGAGGCCCTGAACGCCGGCGCGATCGACGCCGCGTACCTTGGCCCCAACCCGGCCATCAACTCCTTCGTCCAGAGCAAGGGCGCCTCCATCAGCATCATCGCCGGTGCCGCCTCCGGCGGAGCCCAGCTGGTGGTCAAGCCCGGCATCAACTCCGCCGCGGACCTCAAGGGCAAGACCCTCGCCTCACCGCAGCTCGGCGGCACCCAGGACGTGGCGCTGCGCGCCTGGCTCGGCAAGCAGGGCCTGAAGACCAACCCGAACGGCGGAGGCGACGTCGCCATCAACCCGACCGACAACGCCCAGACCCTCAAGCTCTTCCAGGACGGAAAGCTCGACGGCGCGTGGCTGCCCGAACCCTGGGCCTCACGTCTGGTGCTCCAGGCCGGCGGCAAGGTGCTCGTGGACGAGAAGGACCTGTGGGAAAAGGGTGCGTTCCCCACCACCATCCTGATCGTGAGCAAGAAGTTCGCCGCCGACCACCCGCAGACTATGACCGCCCTCCTCCAGGGCCACGAAGCCTCCGTCAACTGGCTCAACACCGCCTCGGCCGCCGAGAAAGCCACCGCCATCAATGCAGCGCTGAAGGCGACCGCCGGCAGCACGCTCCCGGCCGACGTCATCGACCGCTCCCTGAAGAACATCACCTTCACCGTGGACCCGCTCGCCGGAACCTACAAGAAGCTACTCCAGGACGGCGTCGACGCCGGCATCACCAAACCGGCCGACATCAACGGTATCTTCGACCTCCGCACCCTCAACAGCGTGACCGGGCAGAAGACCTCGGCCGCAGGACTCGGTCAAGAATAAACCGCCAAGACCCAACTGGCTCGCAATAGTTGTCGTTTTGAAGGCTCATAACGACAACAACTGCGAGCTAGTTGGATATTCAACAACGAAGCAAGCAACGAACGAAGGACGGGACCATGCCAGTCGTACTGGAACACCTGGGTAAACGCTTCGGCGACGGCGCCCCGGTGCTGGACGACGTCAACGCCACCATCGAGCAAGGCGAGTTCGTCGCCCTGCTCGGTGCGTCCGGCTGCGGCAAGTCAACCCTGCTGAACATCCTCGCGGGGCTGGACCAGCCGACGTCGGGCGCCCTTGAGGTGCCCAGCGACGGTGCCGCCTTCATGTTCCAGGATTCAGCGCTGTTTCCGTGGCTTACCGCCCGCGGCAATATCGAACTCGCGCTGAAACTCGCCGACAAGTCCGGCGGCAGCAGCAAAGCGTCGCGTGCCGCCCGTGCGGGCGAGCTGTTGGACCTTGTCCATTTGGGTGGCGCGGGGGACAAGCGCCCGCACGAGCTCTCCGGCGGCATGCGGCAACGCGTGGCCCTGGCCCGCGCCTTGGCCCAGGACCGGCAGCTGTTGCTCATGGACGAACCGTTCGCCGCCCTCGACGCCATCACCCGTGACCTTCTGCACGACGAGCTCGAGCGGATTTGGAAGGAAACCGGCCGCACCATCGTGTTCGTGACGCACAACGTGCGCGAAGCCGTCAGGCTCGGCCAGCGGGTCCTGCTGCTGTCCTCCCGTCCGGGACGGGTCGTGGCCGAGTGGAACGTCACGGAGGAGCACCGGACCGACGCCGGCCGTGCCGGGGAATTGACTGGAACCATTACCCGCCGCCTGCGCGAGGAGATCCGCCGCCATGCCAATTGAACAAGAGACGCTGCCCGCAGGGGAAAGCACAGAGGGAGAGACTGTCGAGCAAGCTCCGCAGTCCCGCCACATCACCTCGCCGTCCCTGAAGGGAAACCCGGACGAACTCCGGGACCTCGAAGCCGGCCTGGACAAGTTGCAGTCGGACGCCCACCGCAAGGCGCGCATCGACTGGACCCGGATCATCCTCCCGATTGCAGCGCTTCTGGTCCTCATCCTGGCGTGGCAGTTCTACGTCTCCCTCGGTTTCAAGCGGCGCGACCAAGTTCCCGGACCGCTTGATGTCCTGGGCCAGTTCGGTGCTCTTTGGGCCGAAGGCAAAGCCCAGGAAGCCGTCTGGACCTCCCTGCAGCGCGGCGTGATCGGATTCCTCATCAGCGTCGCTGTGGCTACTCCGGTGGGCCTGCTCCTTGCTCAGGTGCAGCCGCTGCGACGGGCCTTCGGACCGCTCATTTCCGGGCTACAGGTGCTCCCGTCGGTGGCGTGGGTTCCCGCGGCGATCATCTGGTTCGGGCTCTCGGACGGCACTGTTTACTTCGTCGTCCTGATGGGTGCCATCCCGTCCATCATCAACGGGCTGATTTCCGGCGTCGACCAGATCCCGCCGCAATACCGGAGCGTCGGCAAGGTCCTTGGGGCCTCGCGACTGCAGATGGCCTTGCAGATTGTCCTGCCGGCGGCCCTTCCCGGGTACCTTGGTGGCCTCAAGCAGGGCTGGGCTTTCTCCTGGCGTTCGCTCATGGCCGCCGAAATCATCGCGGTCGGCGGCACCATCGGCTTCGGACTCGGTTCGCTCCTGGACCAGGGCCGCACCTTGTCCGACATGGCCACGGTCATGTCCGCGATCCTGGCGATCCTGTTTGTGGGCATTCTGATCGAGCTCGTGGTCTTCGCCCCGATCGAGCGCCGCCTCCTGCTGCGCCGCGGCCTGCTGGCGGGGAGCACGCGCTAAGAGTCCTCAACGTGAGGCAAGCGCCCGACGGCGACTCCCGCCGTCGGGCGCTTCTTCTTTCGGAAGGCGCTACCGGGCGGCGTCGATGGCGGGACGTTCTGCCACCACCGGGAACGGGCCGGTGTAGCCGGAGCGCTCCAGCGCAGCGCGGTAGATGCCCTTGCGCGCCGCGAACCATCCGCCCACCAAAGCAGGAACAAGCACCACCAGGGATGCAAGTACCCAGCGCCCGGTGTCCGAGAAACCCATCGTAACCAAGACGAAAAGCAGGAATGCGAGCGTCAGGTACGAGGTGAAGGGTGCGCCGAAGAGCCTGAAGGTTGGACGTTCGAGCTTTCCTTCCTTCGCCCATTTCTGCAGTTTCATCTGGCAGAGCACAATGGTGGCCCAACCGCCGATGATGCCAAGGGCGGACACTTCCAGCACAATTTCGAAAGCCTCCGACGGGAAAGCCGCGTTGAGCCCGACGCCGAGAAGCGTAATGACCGCTGTAAGAAGGATCCCGCCATACGGAACGCCGTGGCTGCTCATCTTCGCCGTGAAGCCCGGCGCGGAGCCGTTGACGGCCATTGACCGCAAGATGCGTCCCGTCGAGTAGAGGCCCGCGTTGAGGCTCGAGAGCGCGGCGGTGAGCACCACGAAGTTCATGATGGAAGCGGACGTTGCGCCCGCGTCCGGCGAACCAATGTGTGAGAAGAACGTGACGAAGGGCGATTCTCCGGCCTTGTAGGCGGTGAAAGGCAGCAGCAGCGAGAGCAGAAGCACCGATCCCACGTAGAAGATGCCGATGCGGAAGACCACCGTGTTGACGGCTTTGGGCATGACCTCTTTGGGCTTCTCCGTCTCGCCCGCGGCCGTACCCACAAGCTCGATCGCGGCATAGGCGAACACCACGCCGCTTACCGCCAGCAGAGGGGCAACGGCACCCATGGGAAACATCCCGCCGGCATCCGCCATGACACTGAAGCCCGTGGGGCCGATGTCCGTGTGGCCGCCGAATACCAGGAAACACACGCCGATGATGAGGAAGAGGACCAGCGCCGAAACCTTGATCAGCGCGAACCAGAATTCCATTTCGCCGAAAAGCTTGACGGACACGAGGTTCAGCGACAAAACCGCGACGAGTGCCACAAGTGCGATCGCCCATTGCGGCACGGACTGCAGCGGCGTCCAGTAGGGCGCCCAGAACTTAACGTAAAGCGCGACGGCGGTGACATCCACCACCGAGGTCATGGCCCAGTTGAGGAAGTACAACCAGCCCGCGGCGAAGGCCATCTTTTCGCCGTAGAACTCGCGGGCATAGGAAATGAAGGATCCCGACGATGGCCGGTGAAGGACGAGCTCACCGAGCGCGCGGAGAATGAGGAAGGCGAAAAAGCCACAGACGGCATAGACCAGGATCAGCGCCGGCCCCGATCCATGGAGGCGGCCACCGGCTCCCATGAACAGTCCGGTGCCAATTGGCCCCCGATTGCGATCATCTGGATTTGCCGCGGCTTGAGGGTTTTGTGGTACCCCGCGTCTTCGTTGGAGAAATCCTGGGTCGCCAGCGCGAGGTCACCCGTGCGTTCCCGTTCGTTTTCAAAGTCTTCGGCCGGATCGTGATCCGGCCGAGGTATTCCGTTGGACATTATGGTCCCCCCGATTGATGGCTGATGCCGGGTCCGTTTGTTTGAGATGTTGCTTGGTGCCCGGCGCTCAACCCACGCTAGGGCCGGTGAGTTTCCCGGTTATTTCGCGGCGGTTAAGTTACAAACGGCAAAATGCTGTGCTGTTCCTGCGCGCCTCAAAGCCTGTCGGACAGCCGGGTGTCTGGCTGTCCGACAAGCTTTGCAAACCGAGGAAATCATTGAATTTGTGCGGATTATTACCGGATCATCTCCGCGGGAAATACTTTGAATCGCGCTAAACCCCCGTTTCACTGCCCTTTTCAGCCCCGGTTAAGTTGCTTTCGAACCCATGAATGATGTTTCACGTCACGAAATGTATCCGCAATAAACAACCGCTTAACTCGGTAGCACCTATTGAAAGGGTGAGGGGAATGTCAGACCTGTTTGAAGATTACGGCCCTGCCGTCGAGCGCACCGGCGCGTACGACGAAATGTTCGCACCGGGCATGTTGGCTCGCGGCTCTTACGGCCACATCTCCGAGTCGCTGGGCCAGCTGACCCTTGCCGATGTGAGTGCGCGTGCGGAGTCGATGGCGCGGACGTTCCTGGACCGGGGGGTGACGTTCGATTTTGCGGGGGAGGAGCGTCCGTTCCCGTTGGATATCGTGCCGAGGGTGATTCCGGCTGATGAGTGGGATGTGCTGGAGCGTGGGGTGGCGCAGCGGGTGCGGGCGTTGGAGGCGTTCCTGGATGATGTGTACGGGCGGATGGCGGTGGTCGCGGACGGTGTGGTGCCGCGGGCGTTGGTGACCACGAGTGCGCATTTCCACCGTGCGGTGCATGGTTTCGA
>NZ_JBFRGF010000029.1:0-65396 GCF_052115205.1 Arthrobacter sp. 2RAF6
GCCGCAACGTAGTCGAGCGGAACTTCAACACCTTCAAGCAATGGCGCGGCCTGGCCACCCGATACGACAAACTCGCACTCACCTACCGCGGCGGAGCCGTCCTCCGGGCGGTCACCATCTGGCTCGCCGCTTTAGGAGACACGCTCTAGGTCCAGGGCGCCGGTCCGCTTCAGGAACGTACATGCTTGACGAAGGACGCGTACCACTCTGGCCCATTCCTGAGAGTGCCGTCTCCGGTACGCACGCCCAGAAGAATCATGGCGTGTTGACTCTTGTCCGATAAGAGCCTAAAACTCCGATTGACTGGTCGAGGGGTGAAGACACCGGTTGCCGGGACAACGGATTAGGTACGTGCGCGAGAGCGAACTCCAGTACGAAATACGCTAGCTCGAATGCCAGGTTTTGGATCGAGTGTTCACGGACAGACCTCACAGGGAGGGACACAGTCAGGCTCGAATTCGGATTTCCGCTGACCATGAAGGCTCCAGGGCAGGAGGATCCTTTCCTCCGGGTATTGGGCAATTCTAAGTCGCAAGATTCAGTGGAACTCGTAATCCGCCTCCGGTGCTTATTGGGACTGTTCCGCTAGCTCGGCCTCGTTGCCGCGGTTGGGAGAGTTCGCGCCACGTTTCGCCACGGTTGAAGTCGTCCCACACGCTGAGCAACTCGTGGACATCGCCACCGCTGAGTGCCTGCCATGGGTCTCCTTCCGGTACGGTCGCTGTCGCCGGCCTTGGTACTTGTCCCCGGACTGACAGCACGACGTTCAGCTGCCATCCAGACGGTCTAACAGATGCAAAAGACTTCAATTGCGGACACGTGGGAGAGCCTGATGTGCCCCTTCGCCAAAGGCACTCGACGTATCAGTATCTTGTCACTAGAACTTTTCCCCATCAGGAGCAACGGATGCCCAGCGGGACACAGGACAGTAAACGCGGCATGCTCCTTTGGATAGACGGTACCGGCGGATCGCCTCAGTGACGACCTTAGCCCAAGACCGAGGCGGCCTTATGTACCAGCTGTTCGCCCGGGCCCTGGGTACCAACAACCTGCCTGACTGCTCGAACATGTGGCCGATGAATACCTGCAGATCAAGGTGGGCGGGGACCTGGCCCTGTTCCAGGCCCTTGGCCACCTGCTCCTGGCTGAGGAGGAACGGAACCCGGGTTCTGTCGTCAACCTTCCTTCATCGACGCCCAGACCGACGGGTTCAATGCCTACCGCCTCGAAAGATCTGTCCAACGTGGTGCGAAAGTCCTGACAGCTAGTCCAGCCATCCCTCCCTTGCGGGGGTAAGTGCAAAGGGGGGTATGTGGTGACCTATACCAACGAGAGGCTCGATGCGGAGCCGAGAGAGTCTCAGGAATGATATTCGCCATCCTTCGGCCGTCCGGACGTACTCTTCTTCATAGTGTCCGTATCCCCTGATCCCCCACATACCTGGTACGTGAAAGCCCTGCTCTTCGCGCGAGTCGGGCTCCCACGTCAGCTGGTCAAACATGCTCCAAATGCCGCGAATCGAGTTATCGGATCTGGGCTCAAGTTGAGGCATGAATCCTTGGTGAATGGATACCACACCCGACATGTAGGACGACACGGCCTCAACGAACGTGTCCGGGTCAGCTGGCGAGAAGCTGAAACCCAAAATCCTGGCGTCCGAGGAGAAAAGCGTCCTTAGGTCCGGCCAACGCTTGAGGTCTATATAGCGAAAATAGCGAGCCTTTAGTCGGCGTACTTCTTCATAGTCGTCAGAAGAAATGGTGGTCCATCGCGTCGCTGCCATGAAACGACTCTATCGAGAGCGAAGACCATCTGTTTCGGCGATCTGTACAGACAAAATCGGATGTGTGGACGAACTGTACGGTGTCTCGCGTTTATGACCTCCTTACGATCATGGGACAGCCTGATTCTCCCAAGCAGCATTCAACGTTCAGGCAGTCACAGTCTGGGCCACGCTAAAAGAAGGGGCAATTATGCAGCTCCAGATAAACCGTTCAAACCGCTTGACCATCATTGCAAATACCGGGCATCACGCCCCTTCCAGCGGTTGGTGGCGGCCTGAGAACGACCCCTTGCCAATCCGTTACCTGCAGCAGGGAGAAATCATGCCGGCGCTCCGGGGCTCAAGACGGTATGGACGCTCCTTCGGGAGTTGGCCCCATTCCTAAAAGATGCCTCCCGGAACACATACTCCTAGCGCGATAACGCACTTCCCTCTTTGGACTACCCGATTTGAGATAAGAAAAGATCATGAAAAGCAGGGCTCTTGTACAGAGCAAGAAGACCTCCCGGCGCCGCGGATCAACCGAAGAAGCCCTCGGTACTTCCTCTTTGGTTGGCGGTGCGCAGCAGTCCGGGCGTGCAAGCTCCCCCGGGAAGCAAGAGCACTCCGATCGGCGGAGTGAAACGTCACACCGCGCTGCCGCACAGAGCAGCCAGTGCCGCTAGCAGAGCCTCCTCGGTTCTTCCGAAGCCTCACTTTGTGCCGGTGCTCCCGCCTCTGGCAAAAGAACCTTGGGGCCCGCCAACTCTGCTCTGTCGCCGTCGTCATCTACAGCGCTGACTGTGATGGTGCGGCGCTCGTGCGGTCCCCACAGGACATGGGTTCCCTGGCGAGTCCCATCATCGGGTCTGGGCTTAGTTAGGTACGACGACTGCTGGACCTAAGCTAGGCGACCGCTGCTGGGGGGCCATCATGTGGCCTGCCTGCAGGGCAGCCCTTCATGTCCGTCGTGTCTGGAGGATGAGGACATATTTCTAGAATTGCACCGACCAGCGTCTCGACGATGAGGACATAGGGGTCACGGTGGGCGAGCTGGGCACCAGATGTATTACCGGTGCGCGTGACCCCATGGGAACGCCATATTGGCACACTGGTCGGTGCTGAACGCGAGGAGACGATAGTGATCATCACCACCGCGGAAGGCGTCTCCTCATACGCCCCGCTGCCAAAGTATGGCGGCAGAAGGACCGCGGCAATGATAACTCGAAGGAATCATTCCACCGCGTTTCCGTACACCAGTGCGGGAGCGATCTTCCATGCCGGGATGGCGATGGGCTTGCGACTCCAAGGTCGCGGCCGCTCGAGACAGCACCGCGCCGCGTTCGTGGATCGGGGTGCGGTTCCAGGCCCAGGCCCGCTGTGAGGCGCGCGCCGCCAGGACGGCTGTGTCCAGATCCTCAAGGACGGCAACGCCGCCTTCGGCAACTATCTCCTCGGGGCGGCTGGGATTGGCAGAGGTAAGGTGTCCGCCGTTGCCTGTACCCAGTTTCCGTCGATGAGGAGCCTGAGCTGCACCGTCCCCGGCCGAACGGGTGCGGTGCCTGACGTGTCGGGTGCATCAACGGCGGCACTCACCGAAAGGCTCCGATACCTGTCAGCTTCTGGCCAAGGATGAGGGTGTGGACCTCGTCAGTGCCTTCGTACGTACGTACGGATTCAAGGTTGTTGGCGTGGCGAAGTGGCGAGTGTTCGAGGGTTATTCCGTTTCCACCCAGGATCGTGCGTGCTTCACGACAGATTTCGATAGCTTCCCGGCAGTTGTTGAGCTTGCCCACGCTGATCTGATGGTTCTGCAGTTTGCCGGCGTCTTTTAGCCGTCCCAGGTGCAGAGCGAGAAGGAAGCCCTTGTTGATCTCCAGCGCCATGTTCACGAGTTTCTGCTGGGTTAACTGGTAACCGGCCAAGGGCCGTTCGAACTGGAGCCGATTCTTGGAGTAGTCCAAGGCATCTTCGAACGCGTCGCGGGCGGCACCCATGGCGCCCCAGGCAATGCCGTAACGTGCTTCATTGAGGCAGGTAAATGGGCCGCGGAGGCCAATGACATTGGGCAGGACTGCGTCGGCAGGCAGGCGTACGTCATCCAGGGTGATTTCACATTGGACGGAAGCGCGCATTGACAGCTTTGGCTGAATTGGGGTGGCAGTAAAGCCAGGAGTCTGGGTTGGTACGACGAATCCGCGTACGCCAGTCTCTGTCTGGGCCCATATAACTGCCACTTGGGCTATGTTGGCGAGTCCGATCCACCGCTTGGCGCCGGTCAACATCCAGTCCTCACCGTCGCGGCGGGCAAAAGTGGCCATGGCAGAGGGGTCTGAACCGGCAGTGGGTTCCGTAAGGCCAAAGCATCCGATGGCGGTGCCGGCAGCCATTTGGGGAAGCCATTCCTCTTTCTGTTCTTCAGAACCGTGCTTCGAGATTGCTGACATGGCCAGAGAACCCTGGACGGAAACGAACGTGCGGATGCCTGAATCTCCGGCTTCGAGTTCGGCTGCGGCCAACCCGTAGTCCACTGCGCTTCCCCCGGCGCAGCCGTAGCCTTTCAAGTGCATTCCGAGTAGGCCGAGTTTGGCGAGATCAGGCACGATTTCCAGCGGGAATCGGGCCTCTTCATACCAAGCGGCGATGTTCGGTTTGATTTCCTCCCGAACATAATTCCGGACCCGGTCGCGCAAGGCGATTTCCTCGGCCGTGAGCAGGGTATCGAAGGAAATCAGGTCCGAGGGCTCGAGTGCGGTAGTGGCCTCGACGTCGGCGGAGCTAGGGGCGAGAGTCATGATGTGGTCCCTCCTGGGCATAAAACGACTTCTGAATGGGCGGCACTTTGGGGTGAAGAGATGAACGTCTTAGTCTCGGGCTGCCGCAGCCAGTCCAGCACGTCTGCGGTGTGCTCACCGAGCGCTGGTGGGGCCTGTGTTCGGGGCGGCAGTGCCGGCGTCCAGGTGATCGGATGGCGGATCTGACGGCCGGTAACGTTCCCGCGGGCGTCATGGACGTGAATGGTTGGCTCCAGGCCCAAGGATTCAGCGTATGCGATGCCTTCATCTATGCCGGCCACCCGGCCGGCTGGTACTCCCACAGAAACCAGCCGGTCCTGCCATTCCTTCGCTCCAGCACCTGCGAGCCCGGCTTCCAGCAGTTTGACAAGTTCCCGCCGATGTTCGACGCGCACAGCGTTGGTGACAAACCGGGGATCAGCGGCAAGCTCCGGATAGCCGATAGCGCGGCAGAGCTTGGCGAATTGTGAGTCGTTTCCCACGGCAACGGCCAGTGGGTCATCCCCTGTGGCAAGAAGTTGATAAGGGACGATGGAAGGGTGGTCATTGCCCAGCCGCGAAGGAGTAACACCGGCGCCGAGGTACGCCTGACCCTGGTTGGCAAGGGCGCCCTGGAGGCTCGATAGCAGATTGACCTCGATCCGCCTACCCCGGCCTGTGGAACTACGCTCGGAAAGAGCCGCGAGGATGCCGATCGTGGCATCTTTGGCTGTCAGTACATCAACCAGGGCGACGCCTACTTTATAGGAGCCGCCCTGGGGGTCACCGGTAATACTCATCAGTCCGCCGACTGCCTGGACGATGAAGTCGTATCCGGGCAGATCAAGGCCGCCTTCCGAGCCGAAACCCGAAATTGATGCATACACCAGGCCTGGGTTCTCCTCAGCCAGTGACTCATATCCGAGGCCCAGCTTGGCGAGCCCTCCTGGCTTGAAGTTCTCCACCAGGACGTCGGCGCGGCGTGCCAGTTCCCGGGCAAGCTCCAGGTCCCCGGGGTTGGTTAGGTCGAGGGTGACGGATTCCTTATTCCGGTTGACGCTTTCGAAGTACGTCGCACCTGTCTCTGAGGAAGGTGGCGCCCACTGCCGGGTGTCATCCCCGGTTCCGGGGCGCTCAACCTTGATGACCCGGGCACCGAGATCGGCCAGGGTCATGGTCGCGAGCGGACCGGCGAGCACGCGGGAGAAATCGGCGACGACGATCCCCTCCAGTGGTGCGCCGGAGCCCGCTCCCGACCTCATGGCTGACTCCGCCGCGTCCACCTTCCCCGGAAAATCATGACAATACCGACCGAATGGATGCCTCCAGCACCGCAAGGCCCTCGTCAAGGACGTCCGTTTCGATCCCTAACGGAGGCAGCAGCCGGATGATGTTTCCGTTGGTCCCGCACGTAAGAGTCAGGACACCATGAGCGTTGGCTGCCTTCGCGGCCGCGACAGCAAGGTCTCCACGGGGCCCTGAGTCATCGCGGAACTCGATCGCCATCATTGCACCCCTACCGCGAACGTCTGCGACGCCGTCAAGTTCTACAAGTGGCTCCAGGCGGCGCCTGACTGCGGTTTCGATGGCAGCCGCGTTCTTCAGAAGCTTGCCGTCTTCGAGGAGTTCGAAGACAGCCAGAGCCGCCTCGCACGCTACGGGGTTGCCGGCGTAGGTCCCGCCGAGGCCGCCGGTATGGACAGCGTTCATCAGTTCGGCGCGGCCGGTAGCAGCCGAAAGCGGCAATCCGCCGCCAAGAGCTTTCGCGGACAGTGTGATGTCGCCGGCAATACCTTCGTGCTCGGAAGCGAACAGCGTGCCGGTGCGGCCCATTCCGGCCTGGATCTCATCGATCACCAGTACGATGCCGTGGCGGGTCGCGATTTCACGAATACCTTCCAGGAACCCGGGGGCCTGGACAATAAAGCCGCCCTCGCCCTGAATCGGTTCGATAACCATAGCGGCGAAGGTTTCCGCGCCGTGTTCTGCCAGAAGCGCCTCGATTTGTTCCAGTGCCTTCCCCGGTCCGTCAGGAGAGGTGTGGGCGGGCGCCGTCGGTCCGCGGAAGACAGAGCCCGGCAGCGGTCCGAAGTTGAGCCGGTACGGGTTCTCCTTGGCGGTCATCGCCATCGTGAGCTGGGTACGGCCGTGGTATGCCTCGTCGAACACGAGAACATTGGGCCGGCGCGTGGCGGCCCGGGCGACTTTAATGGCGTTTTCCACCGCCTCCGCGCCGGTGGTGAACAGCGCGGTCCGCTTCTCGAAGTCGCCGGGGGTGTGCTCGTTGAGCCACCGGCAGACTTCAACGAAGGACGCGTATTCGGTCACCATGAAGCAGGTGTGGGTGAAGCGCTCAAGCTGGGCGGCGGCGCGCTTGGCCACCTTCGGGTTTGCAGCGCCAACGCTGGTGACGGCAATGCCTGAGGCGAAATCAATAAGATGGTTGCCGTCAACGTCTACGAGCAGCGCGTCCTGCGCGTGGTCAATGAACACGGGCAGGGTGATACCAAAAGCGTCGGTGACGTGCTGGCGGCGTTCGGCCTCCAGTTCGCGGGAACGTGGGCCCGGAAGCTCGGTGAGCAGGCGGCGTGCTGTGGCCTTAACGGCGGCGGGATCTTTTGCCTGGTTTGCGGCGAGTTCTGATGTGACAGTCATAGGTCCTCCTCGTGTGGTGAAATCCACGATAGGGACGGTCCGGCGACGTGTCGTTGGACGATATATCCAAAAATATTCAAGGATCAGTCCCAACGTACAAAGGGCGGTCGCCTATGATTTACCCATGATCACCCTCGCAAGGCTTGTTGAGGCTGCAAAGCGCGACTTGGCGCCCTACTGGCCCATTCCGCTCCCCCGCGTCGAACTGACGGGCGTGCACGTATCCGAGCTGGAGGACCCTACGATGTTCCTCTACGGCGGCGAGCTTCTTCTCACTGTCGGACTGCAGCTCACCGGCTTGGATGGAGACGCGCGCCAAGAGGCGGCCAAAAACTATGTGCAACGTCTGGTGGAAGGCGGCGTGGCCGCTCTGGGTCTCGGCTTGGGCTCAGGACATGCCATGGTCCCGGACGAGCTGCGGGCGGCCTGTGTGGAGGCCGGCCTTCCTCTTCTGACTATTCCCCGCGAGTCCCCGTTCCTGGCCGTGTCGCGCGCATACTGGGAGCTGGTCAGGCAGGGCGGGGAAGCCGAACTCACCGCTCTGCTAGGGCTTCAGGTGGAACTGACGCGCGCCGCCGCGCAGGATGACGCTGAACCGGAGATCGTCCGGGAACTCTCCCGCGCTCTGGGGACATGGGTTGCATACCTCCCTGAAGACGACCGGGCGCCATCCTCGGCCGCCAACGGTGCTGAACTCCCGCCGGGACTGCTGACCGAACTCATGCGGGAATCTACCATGCTGCGGAACGCGCGCCGGGGTGCCACCGGCAATATCCAACTGGCGTCCGGTGTTGCCTCCCTCTACCCGGTATCTGACGGCCCAACAGCCTCTGGCTACCTGGCGTTAGGCAGAAGCGGGCAACTGGCTGCTGCCGAGCGGCACTTGTTCCTCACCGCATCCACGCTCCTGGCGGCCAGAGCAGCCGGACAGCGCAGCGCCGCGGCTGAGCGTAGACGCGCTGAGGGTATGCTCGCAGCGCTGGTTCTGGAAGGACATGACGATGCAGCCCGGTTCCTTGCAAAGCAGATGGGCTCGGACCCGCTACCGGAAACAGCCTTCGTCGCCGTCCTGCCCGACAGCGAACAGCTGGTGGCGCAGCCCGCTCTGTCCGGGCTGGTACTCGAACGTTCCGGTGGTGTATTTGTGCTTCAGGCAGCATCGCGTCCCTATCCTGCGCTGCCCAAGGGTGTTCGGGGTGCATGGGGTGGTCCGATGCCTCTACGGCGCCTTCACGAAATCGGATCGCAGGTGGCCGATGTCGCCGCCTTGGCGCCCGCCGGTCAGCTGATACGCGTTGGCCATGGCCTCGACCTGCCGGCAGATGAATGGGTGGATGAACTGGCCTCCCACACGGGGCAGCTACTTGAAACGGTCCGCTCCTACCTGGCCCACCGTGGACAATTTGAGGCTGCCGGCCGCGAACTGGGAGTGCACCGGAACTCGGTCCGCTATCGAATTGCCCAAGCAAAGGAACTGCTGGGGGTTAACCTGGATGACCCCGATGTAGCCGCCCAACTCTGGCTCGCCCTCAGAGGACGGCCGCAAGAATCGCGTAAAGAATAGGGGGCCAGGACCTTGTCGCCCGGCCTAGCCCTAGCTGACCAGACTCTGCTGAGGGCCGGTCCGAAGCTCCCAAAAGTTTGCACAGCTCCTGCTGCCCTCCCGGATAACAGCAGAAGCTCGAGGGCCGATTATCGCTCCGGTCAAGCCGGGGACACGCGGCCCCTGCTGGCGGGAGTTTGACTGATTGTACAAAGAGTGAGCAATTTATGGAGGTTCAGCACCTCGACTGGCGTTGTTCAGTTGCCTAGTCTCGGGGGACCGCCCGTAGAGCCCCACCGAGAGAGATGTTGATCCCATGAGTCAAGCCCTGTTCGAGCCGATAACGTTGCGCGGCGTGGAAGTTCGCAACCGCATCTGGGTGCCCCCCATGTGCCAGTACGTCGTTGACAAGCGCGACGGTGTACCCACGGATTGGCACTTGCTGCACCTGGGATCGTTTGCGCGCGGCGGAGCCGGAGCGATCATTGTCGAAGCAACCGGTGTCGTCCCGGAAGGACGTATCAGCCCCCACGATCTGGGACTCTGGAATGACCGGCAGCGTGACGCGTTCGGACCCATCACCACGCTCGTGCACTCGCTCGGTGCGAAGATCGGCATCCAGCTCGCTCACGCTGGCCGCAAGGCATCAACTCATCCCCTGTGGGGCACTACCCGGGATGGGTCCATTCCGCTCAACGAGGGAGGCTGGCAGACCGTCGCGCCCTCCGCAATCGCCTACCCGGGCCTGGACGAACCGGTCGCCCTTGACCACGAAGGCATCCGCGGGATCGTCGACGCGTTCGCCGGAGCGGCTCGCCGGGCTGTCGATGCCGGTTTTGACATGATCGAGATACACGCTGCACACGGCTACCTCCTCCACGAATTCCTCTCGCCCCTGAGCAATCAGCGTGATGACCAATACGGAGGATCGCTTGAGAACCGCGCCCGGCTGCTCCTAGAAACCGTTGACGGCATCCGTGCCGCCATCAGCAACGACGTTCCCGTGCTGGTCCGGCTGTCGGCGACCGACTGGACAAACGGTGGCGTAACTATTGAGGAGACCTGCCGGGTCGTCGAGTGGCTAGCCGAGCATGGCGTCGACTTGGCGGACATCTCCACGGGTGCGAACATCCCGGCCGGCATCCCGGTCGGTCCCGGCTACCAGGTCCCCTTCGCCACCGCGGTCAAGAACACCACAGGGCTGCCCACCGCCGCCGTTGGAATGATCGATGATCCTCGGCAAGCCGAGCAGATCATCGCTACCGGACTGGCGGACGTGGTAATGGTCGGCCGAGAGTTCCTCCGCAATGCGAACTTCGCCCTCCACGCAGCAGACGCTCTCCGCGTCGACCTTCCCTACCGTCCACGCCCCTACCTCCGGGCGTACCACTAAATTTTTTCCCGGAAGGAACGACGGGGTATTTGGAGGATTAACCTTGTATCTAGGGTTGACCGACAGAGGTCATGAAAGGGGTTACCGGACCCGAGCGCCCGGACCTCGCTGCTACGCGATCGACTGAACTCGCCCTACCCGCGGATCCAGCACTTCTAGAGACCGGCTCGATCGTCTCCCCTTGCCCTGCCGCTGGATACCTCACCTCCAAAGGAAGTGGCCAAGCGGCGCGGTGCGCCTGCTTCGCTGAGTCCGCATTGATGCTCGGCGCTCCGTCCAATCATACGGTTACTTCTGGTTGCACACTCGAGGCGAGCACTATTTGACGGATTGTACAAAGAGAAGCTCACGAATCTACTTTCCGCATCATGACGGGGACTCTTTGTCTGTCTACTCTCGAGGGACAGCCCGCTGTTGGAGGAACTCCCCACTCGGGACGGGAGGGACGATGAAAGCAGCACGGCAAACCACCAAGGCGCCGCAGCGCAACACGGTCCCTCCCCAAACCCGTCCCCCGCCCAGCTTCACTGCACTACTGAGAGGACAATCGTGACGATCGAAAATATGAAGTCAACCGCGACGCCGGCCACCGGCACCAGGACCATACGCGGGGCTGTACTTGAGGCCATCGGGGAAGAGCGGCCCTACGCAGACACCCGTCCCATTCATGTGGAGAACCTTGAACTCGAAGGCCCTGGCAAGGGCGAAATTCTGGTCCGCATCGAGGCGGCCGGCGTATGCCACTCCGACCTTTCCGTCGTCAACGGAAACCGGCCACGACCAGTACCAATGCTGCTCGGCCACGAGGCAGCCGGCATCATTGAAGAACTAGGCGAGGACGTCAATGACCTCTCCCTGGGTCAGCGCGTCGTTATGACCTTCCTCCCTCGGTGCGGTGAATGCTCCGGATGCAACTCAAACGGCAAAACGCCGTGCGAGCAGGGCAGCGCTTCCAATACTGAGGGAACGCTGCTGGGCGGAAACCGCAGACTCTCCCGCGCGGGTCAGCCTGTCCAACACCACCTCGGAGTCTCTGCCTTCGCCACCTATGCAGTGGTCTCCCGCCGTTCCGTTGTGCCGGTCGGGTCCGACGTCCCGGCGCACATCGCCGCTTTGCTCGGATGTGCCCTTCTCACCGGCGGAGGAGCGATCCTCAACGTCGCCAAGCCGACGCCTTCCTCCCGGGTAGCCATTGTCGGTCTCGGCGGGGTAGGCATGGCGGCACTCATTACGGCCATCGCCACCGGAGTTGAACACGTCGTCGGCGTCGATACCTTGCCGGCCAAACTGGAAGCCGCACGGAACCTTGGTGCCGCGGACGCCATGACCTCTGCTGATGCCCTGGAACGCGGCGAAAAGTTTGACGCCGTCATCGAAGCCGCCGGACACCCGCGCGCTCTGGAAGCTGCTATCGCACTGACTAAGCCCGGCGGCATCACTGTCACCGTGGGACTGCCGGCGCCGGGCCAATCGGTCTCCATCGACCCCCTGACCCTTACAGCAGAGGCCCGGTCGATCGTGGGCAGCTACCTCGGCTCGGCAGTCCCGGAACATGACATCCCGATCTACGAACAGCTGTGGCGATCCGGCCAATTGGCCGTTGAAGGACTTGTCTCAGACACTATCCCGCTCGAAGAAATCAACCGTGCCATGGACACGCTCGACGGCGGCCACGCACTGCGCCAGATCATCACCTTTTCCTGACCAACCACATTCCAGTTCTGAAGAGAGAACACCATGACCTCCACAAATGACGACATCTACAGCGCAATCATCATCGGTGCCGGATTCGGCGGCCTGGGCCAGGGAGCCCAGTTCGCCCAGGAAGGCATCGAGGACTTCCTGATCCTCGAGCGCGGCAACGATGTGGGAGGCGTATGGCGCGAAAACACCTATCCCGGTGCCGCATGCGACACGCAAGCCCTGGTTTACTGCTACAGCTACTTCCTGAACCTCAAGGTAACCCGGATGTTTGCGGGCCAGGAGGAACTCCAGGGCTACCTGCGTTCCATGGTTGAGGAATTCGGGCTCGGCAAGCACATCCACTTCGGCCAGAACATCACCGCGACTCAATGGGACCAGGACCGCCGCCTTTGGACGGTACACACTGCTGATGGCTCGGAGTTCCTGACCCGTTCGGTGGTGGCTGCCTGGGGCCAGCTGAACGAACCGAACATCCCCAACTTCCCCGGCACCGAAACCTTTGAAGGCGTGGCCTTCCACTCATCCAAGTGGCGGCACGACCTTGACCTGACCGGCAAACGCGTCGCTTCCATCGGCTCTGCTGCAACTGCTGTTCAGTACGTGCCCGAGGTTGCCAAGATCGCATCGAACCTGACCGTCTTCCAGCGCTCCGCAAACTACATCCTCCCCCGCGACCAGTACATCTTCACCGAGGAAGAGAGCGCCCGCTTCCAGGAAAACCCGGACACTTTCCGCCAGTTGCGTCAGGAAATCCACGAATTCCGCGAAGCCGGATTCGAACGTACCCGCCGCCACACCGCAGCTTCCGAGGAAGGTGTCGGACTGGCCCGCCAGCACCTCGAGACCCAGGTCTCCGACCCGGAACTGCGGGCCAAACTCACGCCCGACTATGACTTCGGTTGCAAGCGCATCCTGCGGAGCGACGATTTCTACCCCGCACTGACCCGCGAGAACGTAGAACTCGTGACAGAGGCAATCACGGAATTCACTCCCCGTGGCCTGCGCACCGCTGACGGCGTCGAGCACGAATTTGATGTCATTATCTACGCCACCGGGTTCAAGAGCCACGCGTTCATGGGATCCATGCGCGTCTCAGGGCGGGACGGAATCGGCCTCGACGAGCGGTGGGGTAACGCCCCGGAAGCCTACCTTGGCATCACAGTGGACAACTTCCCCAACCTCTTCCTGGTCTACGGCCCCAACACCAATCTCAACCACAACTCGGTCGTTTCAATGCTGGAGGCCCAGCACCGTTACATCGCCCAGGCTGTCCAGTACATCGCGGCCGATGAATCACGCTTCCTGGAAGTAGACCGGGCGGTAGTGGAGAAGTTCAACGCATACGTTCAGGAAGAACTCCAAACGTCTGCTTTCTCCTCCGAATGCTCCTCCTGGTACAAAAACGAGGACGGCCGGGTCATCAACAACTGGTCCGGAACCGTCGAAGAATACCGGGCCCACACCCAGGACCTCCGGCTCGACGACTACCTGCAGCTGGCCGAATCCGGGCCGGGAAAGTGACAAGCATCGACCGGTTCAGCGACAGGCCTGTAGCACCGGACGCTGCAGAGGTTCTGCAGCAATTCCGGGCTGGCGGAGGGCGCCCGTTTCACTCCTACCCTGTGAAGCAGGTGCGCGAACTCTACGAGAGCGGCTGCGCTGCCAACGGACTAAGCGGTGACCCACTGTCGTCGGTCACGGATTTCAACGTGGAGGAATTCCGGGTTCGGGTCTATGACCCCCGCCACACTGGGGGACCCAGCCCCGCCGTCCTGTTTTTCCACGGCGGAGGATGGGTCATGGGGAGCCTCTCAACTCATGATGGGTTGTGCCGTCGATTGGCCTCCCTGACCAACCTGCCCGTCATTGCGGTGGACTACCGGCTTGCCCCGGAGCACCCGTACCCGGCTGCGATTGACGACAGCCGCAGCGCGATGCGTTGGCTGTTTGATGCCGGCAACGAGCACGGCCTGGACGTAACCCAGGTTGTGCTCGTCGGTGACAGCGCGGGAGGGCAATTGGTCGCAGTCCTGGCCAACGAGAACGCCACCACTGCGAATCCTCTACCCATCGTGGGCCAGGTCCTCATGTACCCCATGGTGGACCTAACCATGTCCTCGCCGTCCTACAACCGCGTCACCGGCGGGTTCCCCCTGGTTGCCGACACCATCGCCTGGTTCGCGGACCACTATCTGCCTGACGGTGCAGACCGCTCGGCACCGTATATCAGCCCCGCCATGGCCAAGGTCCCTGCAGGACTGCCGCCAACATACGTGATCACTGTGGACAACGACCCTCTGGTTGATGAAGGCGCAAACTACGCCGCCGCACTAGCCCGGGCAGGCACGGAGGTCCTGTACCAGCACCTTCCCGGATACGCCCACGGGCTGTTCACCTCAGCGGGACGCATTCCCCGCGGAGAAAAAACAGTGGACCAGGTGGCAGCGTTCATCAGGAACCGCACAATCTGACTGAGACGGAGCACGTCCCTTCATCCGATCAATCAAAGGACGGCGATAGCCCGCCACCCAAAGGGCGAGGGCTATCGCCGTCACTCACGTGCTATAGGAATCTCATGGCTACTCCCATCGTCGAGGAGATCCTGCGCCCGTGCCTTTGAGCATGTGACCGAGCGGGCCGAGGACTTCGGGCGGCTACTTCGAGGGAGCTCGGCGGCAACGAACCCTTCATAGTGTTTGAAGACGCAGACCTGGACCAGGCCGTGGAAGGCGCCACGGCGGCGAAAATGCGGAACAGGGGCGAAGCCTGCATCGCCGCCAACCGCTTCCTCGTCCACGAGTCAGCGTCGCCAAGTTCGAGCCATGGGCACGCCCTGGCCATAGGCCCGGCACCGACCCCTCCACCCAAGTGGGCCCGCTGATTGATGCCGGCGGGCCGCGACGACGTCCACGCCCTCCACGCAGGAGCGACTGCAGTTACCGGAGGTTCACCAGTGGCCGGTGCCGGTTACTTCTAGCGGCCGACGGTGCTGGGCAACGTTCCCAACGATGTCCAGCTCCTCCTCCAGAAAATGTTCGGGCCCGTCGCCCCCGTCACCACTTTCTCCTTTGGGGAAGACCCATTCGCTTGGCCACCTCCAGCGAATACGGTCTGGCCTCATACGTCTACAGCCGCGACTTCAGCAGAGTCCTGCGCGTTGCCGAGCAGATCGAGTTCGGCATGGTCGGCGTCAATGCCGGCATCATCTCCAACGGCGCCTACCCTTCGGCGGGTTAAGCAATCAGGACTCCGCCGTGAAGGCGGCTCCTAGGTCATCGCCGAGTACACCTGAAATGGAAGCCCCACGACCGGCGGACGCCCCCACCCTTGCCGGCCTTCCCGCAATGCCGGGGCCAGGAGACGCCCGCCCGCTCCTCGCCCCGGCAAGCACTAGGCGCTGGAACTGGACTGCCTCCCCTTTTCGAGATAGATGCCGTCAGGCGGGGGCCCGCGAAAACAGCAGACCTCGGGGAGGTGACATTCAAAAATCTGAAATCCCATGTTTTACCTGGCAGTAACACGATGGAACTAAAAGGGATGATTTTCCCGCCCAAACTGGGACTGCCACCCAACTGGTCAGCCCTCTACCATTCCCGGTTGAACATCTCCTCAAAATTCCTCAGGTCATCCCTTGCGATTTCAAACATCTAAAACTAGAGTTATCGGTGACGCGAATCACGATGAGCTGATTCGAGCCCCCAAGCAGACTTTTCTTTCCTTTCAGCGATAGACGGGCGGCGCAACCGTCCAAAAGGAGTCCCCATGTCCATCAATGCCAAGAGTGCGGACCACTCTCCAATAGATGAAGACGCCGAGCAACTCGCCCGGCTGGGCTACACGTACGAAAAACAGTTCAAGCGGGAAATGTCGTTCTGGGGGAACGTCTCTCTCGGATTCACCTACCTCTCCCCAGTTGTAGGCGTCTACACCCTATTCGCCTCGTCCCTTGGCCTGGGCGGGCCACCCATGATCTGGTCATTCCTGATCGTCGGGGTTGGTCAATTCTTCGTCGCCCTGGTGTTCGGTGAAATCGTCTCGAACTACCCGGTCGCCGGAGGAATCTACCCCTGGGCGCGCCGCCTCTGGGGACGCAAATGGGGTTGGATGACGGGGTGGGTTTATCTCATTGCGTTGTTGACCACCATCGCGGGGGTCGCCTACGGAGCGGGAACCTTCCTTGACGCCCTGGTCGGGGCGGAAGCGAGCACGGCGTCCACAATCGTCTGCGCTATCGTCATGATTCTGCTCGCCACCGGCATCAATCTGGGCGGGACCAAACTGCTCAACAAAGTCGCGATGCTCGGACTCATAGCAGAGCTCAGCGGCGCACTAGTCGTGGGGATCTGGCTTCTGGTAGTCGCACGCCAGCACGACCTCAGCGTACTCTTCAACTCTTTCGGCGCCGGCGGCGGCAGTAACTATTTCATCGCTTTCGCAGCAGCGGCCCTGATCGGCATTTACCAGTACTACGGGTTCGAAGCCTGCGGCGACGTGGCCGAAGAAGTTCCCAACCCCGGAATCCGAATCCCCAAGGCCATGCGCATGACCATATACATCGGGGGCTTTGCCGCCACGTTTGTCTGCCTATCTCTGATTCTCGCCGTACCGGACTATGCCGCCGTCATCTCCGGGCAGGATACAGACCCGGTAGGCACCGTACTCTCAGGCGCGTTCGGTGCAGTGGGGTACCGTGTCGTCCTGGGCATAGTCCTCATTTCCTTCGTTTCCTGTGTAATGAGCCTCCAGGCGGCCGCGAGCCGTCTCAGTTACTCCATGGCGCGGGACCGCATGCTCCCGGCGAGCAAGCTCCTCGCCCACTTCCAGGAGAAACGCCACGTCCCCCCGTACTCTTTGCTCCTGGCGTGCGTGGTTCCGATTCTTGTCATCCTCGGATCAATCGTCTCCCCCGATGCCCTCGTGGTCATCGTGTCTTTCGCCGCCCTCGGAATCTACCTGGGCTTCCAGCTGGTCGTCCTCGCCGCCCTGCGGGCACGCCTCAAAGGCTGGAAGCCGTCAGGAGCGTTCCAGCTCGGCAAGTGGGGTGTGCCGGTGAACATCGCTGCCCTGACCTGGGGCGTACTGGGCATCACCAACATGGTCTGGCCCCGCACTCCCGACAGCCCCTGGTTCGTCAACTACCTCGTCCTGCTCTCCGCCGTGGCCGTCGTCGGCGTAGGCCTGATTTACCTATTCGCCAAAAAGCCCTACACCCACAGCGATGCCCCTGCAGCGGACGCCGTCCCGCCCAGCGGAAGCAACCGCTCCGTGGCAGAAAACGCCCAGTCCCACCACGTTGAAAACTACCTGTGAGAGAACGATCATGACTACACCCATTGCTGAAGCCCCGTACTTGGACATTCCGATCCCACCTTCGCCATGCAGTCCGAAGCACTTCGGAACGCCCGTGAACAAAGCTGGTACGCACGCACAAACTATGGAATCGCCGTCCTTCGCTATGAGGAAGTGACCAAGCTCCTCAAGGACCCGCGGCTGAAGCAGGGCAGCGCTCAGTGGCCCCAACACCACGGTGTCCACAGTGGCCTGTTTTACGACTGGTGGACCAAAAACCTCCTGGTCCTTGAGGGCGAAGACCACCACCGCATCCGTCGGCTGCTGAACCCTGCCTTCTCGCCCCGATTGCTTAAGTCACTGGTTCCCAGGTTCCAAGCCCTGGCCAACGAACTTGTCGACGCGTTCATCGACAAGGGGGAATGTGAATTCGTCAGCGACTTCGCCGAGCCCTACGCCACCCGCGTGCTGACCATCATGCTGGGAATCCCCGAATCCGAATGGCCGACCATCGCCCGCCTCGCCTCAACCATCGGCCTAGCCCTGGGAGTAACCCTCAAGCAGGATCTTCACAAGGTCGAAGAAGCCCTGGCCGAGTTGTACGAGTACGCCGAGGAACTCATCAAGGACCGCCAGGCCAACCCGGGGGAAGACTTTGTCAGCCGTCTGGTGCTTTCAAGCCGCGACGGCGACAGCCTCAGCGATGCCGAACTCCGGAACGCACTTGTACTGCTGATCTTCGGCGGCATGGACACCACCCGCAACCAGCTCGGACTCGCGATGCAGTCGTTCATGCGCAATCCGGATCAGTGGGAGCTTCTGGCAGACCGCCCCGAGCTTGGATCCAAGGCCGTTGAAGAAGTAATGCGGATCAACCCCACAGTTACGTGGGTAACCCGCGAGGCAGTTGGAGACTTCAGCTACGAAGGACTGGATATCACCAAGGGCACAACCGTCCACCTCTTCACGCAAAGCGCCGGCACCGATCCCAGGGCTTTTCCCGAACCAGAAATGAACCTCGTGGGCGAGCACGCACCGCACCACGGCTTCGGCGGCGGCGTCCACCACTGCCTCGGTCACTTTGTCGCACGATCAGATATGAGCGAAGCTCTCCCGCTCCTGGCGCGGCGACTCCGCAACCCCCAGATCAACGGCGCGGACGAATGGATGCCGGACTCCGGCAACACGGGCCCGATCCGGCTCCCCATCAGCTTCACCAAAGGCGAATAGCCGGACCCGCCCCCAATGGACTCACAAGAACAGGAATGACCATGAAAATCTTTGTTGACCGCCAGCTCTGCGAAAACCACGGCCAGTGCGCCATCGCAGCGCCCGATGTATTCCGGATGAACTCCGAAGGCATCCTTGAATACGAGGAGAACGTCACCGACTCGTTGCTCGCTGATGTTGAAGACGCCATGGACGCCTGCCCGGTCCAGGCCATCTTCATCCAAGACCAGCCATGACCCGCCGAATCGTCATCGTCGGCGGCTCAATGGGCGGACTCCGCGCTGCAGAACAACTCCGGGCCGCAGGCTGGACCGAAACCATCACGGTCATCGGCACTGAGACGCATCTGCCCTACAACCGGCCGCCCCTGTCCAAGGAGCTTCTGGAGAACCCAGGAACGACCGCTGAGGCCTTCGATTCGGTGAAGTTCCGCCACCGGTCTTCGGTCTCGGACGTCCAATGGCACCTGGGCACGGAGGTTATCGGCGCGAATCTGGCCAAAAACACCCTTACCCTGGACACCGGTGAGACTGTGGCTTACGACGGACTCGTCATCGCCACCGGACTGCGGCCTCGCCGGCTGCCATTGCCCGGACCGCTGCGGGGACGGCATGTCCTGCGCACCCTCGAAGATGCAGTTGAACTGCACCAGGAGCTCCGCCCGGGTACCAAGGTAGCCGTCATCGGCGCTGGTTTCATCGGCTGCGAAACAGCAGCCACCGCAACCAAGCTCGGTTGCACTGTCACCCTCATTGAGGGCACCAGCGGACCAATGCAACGGGCATTGGGTGAAGAGCTCAGCGCCGGTATCCGGGACTACCTCGTCCAGCAAGGCGTAACCTACCACGGGCATGCCGAGGTTGCAGGCATTCTCTCCACGCAGGCCGATACCGAAAGCGACTCCAGGTGCAACGGCATCACGCTTGCGGACGGCACCGAGATCAGGGCGGATGTCATCATCGAGTCAGTCGGCTCGATCCCTAACGTCGAGTGGCTTGAGGGCAATGATATTGACATCAGCAATGGCGTGCTCTGCGACGAACACCTGCGTGTTGTAGGAACAAAGAACGCCGTGGCGGTAGGCGATGTCGCCCGCTTCCCAGATCTGCGGAACGGCTCCGGCGCCCGACGAATCGAGCACTGGTCCATCCCGGGCGATACAGCGAAAATCGCAGCCAAGGCCCTTATTGCAGAGCTTAACAACACGGCCCTTCCAGAGCCGGCCATTCCCCTGCCCAGCTTCTGGAGCAACCAGTTTGACCTCAAGATCCAGGGTGTGGGCAGCCCCAACCTGGCAAACAGGATCGTGGAACTGGAAGGCTCCGCAAAGACCCCCCACGAGGGAGTCGTCATGGGCTACTACCAGCGCGAAGCTCTCGTAGCAGTAGTAAGCGTGGGCCTTCCGGCTGACAGGCAGCTGCATTACAGGCAGCTCGTGGACAAAGGGCATTCAAACCAGCCGCAGCAAGACACCCAGCTTCAAGCCATCTGACCCAAGGACCGAGATAACCATGACTACCCTTTCCGAACGCCCCGTCCTTGACATAGTCAGCGACCGCAATGCCTTCGCCGCTCACCGGGAAAAGAACCTCAGCGCCGCCGTCATCGAGGACATGCAGCGCAAAATCAATGAGGCGGGCGTTGAGTACATCTACTACATGCTCCCCACCATCGGCTCGCGCGTCATCGCGAAGATGGTGCCTGCGAACCACTTCAAACGCAACCTTGAAAAGGGCATCGCGTTCCACCGCACCGCGCTGGCTGATCTTCAGGCCGACCGGTTCGGCAACCTCATCGGTGGCGGTATCGAAGCGAAGGAATTTGTCGGGCTTCCCGACCCGGAAACGTTCGCACCCCTTCCATGGGACACCAGCGTCGCCCGCGTTTTCTGCAGCGCATACGAGCCGCCCCACCTCAACGAAGTCGGTGGCCGCCCGCTGGCAACGGATTCCCGCAGCCTGCTCAGGCGCGCTCACGCAGAGTTCACCGAACGCACGGGCATGGAAGTCCGCTCCGGCTGCGAACCGGAAATGACCTGGACCGGTCCGGGCATGGAAGTTATCAAAAAACCAGGCTCCAGCCCCGCCTACCAGGTGGAAAACCTCGAGCGCATGCGCGAGGTCTACAAGAAGCTTGTGACGTACTCAAAGGCCCTTGGACTCGACATGATCGAGGGTGACTACGAGGACGACGGCCAGCTTGAGCTGAACTGGATGTACGACCGTGTCGAACTGACAGCAGACCGCCTCGTTACCTACCGCCAGATCTGCAAGCAGGTTGCCCGTGAACTCGGCGTTCACGCCAGCTTCATGCCCAAGCCCTACACCGGATCCATGGGCAACGGCTGCCACCACAACATCAGCCTCTGGAAAGGCGACACCAACCTCCTGATCGACGAGGGTCGGGTTGAACTTCACCTCAGCGACATCGGCCGCTACGCGGTCGGCGGAATGCTCGAGCACGCCGCGGGATCCATGTCGATCATGGCCTCAACTGTTAACTCCTACAAGAGGTTCTGGGACGCCGGACAATTCGCGCCCAGCGCCGTGAACTGGGGCCTGGACAGCAGGGCCTGCATGGTTCGCATCTCCTCTAACGGGCGGATGGAGTACCGCCTGCCGGATGCGAGCGTCAACCCCTACCTTTCCCACACCCTGCTGATCGCTGCCATGGAAGACGGCATCAACAAACAGACCGATCCGGGCAAGCCCCTCGACGACCAGGTCCGTGGTTCGGCAGAACCTAAGTTCAAGCCCTTGCCGCTGACTCTGGGTGACGCCATCGATTCGCTCAGCGCCGACCCGTACATCCTGAATGCACTCCCCGAACAGCTCGGAGACATTTACACCGCACTCAAGAATGACGAGTGGGCCCGTTACTGCGGCGCCGTCACCGACTGGGACCGCGCCATGTATTGGGAGACCTTGCCGTGAGCGACCGACTGACACTGGCCTGCATCGACTCCGAGGCCCCTCCGCTGTTCAATGCCAGCCCTGATGGTGTGCGCCGAACCGGTTATGAGCCAGAGGCCGCAGCCCTTGTCGCCGGTGAGATCGGCCGTGAGGTGGACTGGCTTATCACGTCCTGGACCGAGATGATTCCTAAAGTCCAGGCCGGCGAAGCGGATGCTGTCTGGTGCGGACAGGGCATCACTGCAGAGCGGCAGGCCCAGGTTGATTTCACCATTCCGTATGCGATCTTCGATGAGACGGTGCTCGTCCGCAAGGATGACCCAGCACGGGGACCCGGGGACCTTGCCGGCTACCGAGTTGCTGCCATCGCCCACAGCACGAATATGGCCTTGGCTGAAACCTTTCCGGGCATCATTCCCGTCCCCTTCGGTGCCAGTGATGACGTCTTCGCGGACATGCTGGATGCCTTGCGCAAAGGAACTGTCGACGCTGTCGTGGACGATGACGTCGTCACCGTGCCGCTCGGAGCAGACCCGGACTTCGCGGTCGCCTTCACCGAACCGACTGGGAACCGATGGGGAGTTGGGGTAGCTAAGGGCAACTCCGAGCTGCTTCAGCAGTTGAACAATGCTCTGGAGACAGTCATCGCCGACGGACGGCTTGAAGCCATCTGGACGAAGTGGATGCCCGATCTGGCCTTCCCACTGAACCAACCTCAAAAGGAACGTCAATGACAACGCCGCAAACCAACGCTGCAGCAGCTGGTGGCACCCATCAGCCCAACGACCAGGCACGGCCGCTGATTGGCGTGCCGGGCATGTGGTCCGGCACGGTCCAAGGCCTGCGCTTTGACGGCATCGCAGTGGCCGTTGAAGTCCTGAGGTCGATTCTGCGCGCTGGCGGAGAGCCGGTAATTCTGTTCCCAAGCGAAGACCACAACGATCGCTCCCGCTACGCGTTGCTCGACGGTGTGGTCCTGCCCGGCGGCGCGGATGTGTCGCCGGAACTCTACGGAGAGGTGCCGGCTGACACCACTCGGGTAGCCCACTACCGAGGGCAGGACGCCGCCGAAATCGCAGTAATCCGGGACTGCATCGAACTGGAAATACCGACGCTCGCGATCTGCAGAGGCCTCCAACTGCTGAACATCGCATGCGAAGGGACCCTAACCCAGCACCTGGATGCGGAGGAGATCGACCATGTCAACAGTCTGCACACCGTGGACATTTCAGAAGGCTCCCGAACTGCGGCAGCAATTGGCACCCTCACGCCCAAGGTCTCGTCCTATCATCACCAGGGAGTGGCGAAACTGGGGCGCGGCCTGCGGATCGTCGGCCGCGCTGACGACGGGGTGATTGAGGCAATCGAGCACGACAGCGCCCCGATCATCGCCATCCAATGGCATCCGGAAGACAATGCGGCAACCCTGGCCTCCGATCAAGCACTGTTCGACTGGGTCGTGCGGGAAGCCCGCACCAGGAAACTGGGCAAGGCCGAACCACGTGCAGCAGAAAAGAAAGTAGACACTCTCTCATGACTAGCCGAGATGGCCGCGTCAGGACCTTGGCTCCCATTAAGCCAGCTGATGTTATCCTCGATGGATTTGCCGAGCTCCCGGGGAATGCGCCGATCATTGCGGTGGTAGTTTCCTTGAACTTCCCTGACATGACCGTCGAGGTATCCCAGCTCGTGAAGCGTTTCACCAGGACCGCTCTGGAGACCCTGCTCAAATCGGGTGCCAGGGCAGTCCTGGTGGACAGCAGCGCCACCAACCTGCCAGACCCCAGACACATTGCCGGTGCCAGTGGCGTGATCTTCCTCGGCGGTGGGGACGTTGATCCCACCCTGTATGGGGTCCGCGGTCCGGTGCCGAACCTCTACGGAGTGGAACGCCGCGCCGACGAATACTGCATGGGACTGATCGACGAGACGCTGGCCCGCGATGCACCCCTGCTGGCCATTTGCCGCGGTTCCCAACTCCTGAATCTCACCAGCGGGGGGACACTCATCCCTGATCTTGACCCTTACGAGCTGCACCGCGGCGGCAAGGGAGAAAGCATGTTCCTTGACGAACCGGTCACTATCCTGCCGGGAAGCCGCCTCCACAGCATTCTGGGCAGAGACCGCATCACTGTCCGCTCGGGTCACCACCAGGCCGTCGAACAGGTAGGTCCCCGTCTCCGGGTCGCCGCAGTGGCCGATGACGGCATCATCGAGGGAACTGAACATAGGGACAACACCTGGGTTGTGGGCGTCCAGTGGCACCCGGAGGACTCCGACGGAAACGCCGAGGACCGGGAGCTGCTCTTCAAAGCATTCGTCCAACAGGCCCGCAGCCATGCCGAAAAGATGCAGAATCAGGCAATGGCGCCCACAGGCGGTCCGGTGTGAGCGCTTACGAGGTCAGGTACAGGAAATGAAGATCCAGAGCCGGAATTCCCAGCGCGATCTTGCGTGCGCCGGGTGGGGCTTCCTTAACCCGGTCCCCCACCAGGAATCGGCCCGAGTTGCTCACAACGACCCGGTCCTGACCGTTCAGCAACGCGGCGTCCTCCGGCACCGTGCGCATGGCCGGAATGAAGACTCCTTCCAGGTCCCTGACCCTGATATCACTGCCCGTAACACCAACGAAGTCACCGTTGATGTACAGCGGCACCGTCAGGGTGAGAATGTACTCCCCCATGCCGAGGTAGTCGACGTAAGGACCTACCAGGGTGGGCTGGCCGGTACGGGCGGCGATCGTGAACCAGGGCTGCTGCTCGTAGTCGTAGAAGGCATCGGTATCAGGAATCAGGTCGAACTCGCGCTTGCTGATCCGGCCGGCGTCATCCCGGAGCCACCACTCAAGAACGCCCTGGGCCGTGTTGACACTGGCCACCGCGAAGATGGCGCCGGCGCCAACGGCGGCATGGTGTCCTTCCAGGAACGAACGCGATATTTCAGGAAGGTCAAGCAAGTCAGAATGATTAATCTTGGCGCGGTCGGCCATTCGCCGCGTCAGCGATTCGCTCATTTTATCGGAGGCGGATTCAAGGTCGCGGTAAAAGGATTCAAACCATTGGCTGATCTTGTTCGCGCACTCCCGTGCGATAGCGTCATTGTTCATAATTGGTCCCTGTCATGCGTCGCGTATGTCAGCGTTAGTTTGACGTCAATCAGATGATAAATATTCGCACGGATGTGCTCGAGCGCAATTTTTTGGGCAAGCTCCCGGTCATCCCGGCGCAGGGCCGCAACGATGGCGAGGTGGTCCTCAGCCGCGCGGACCTGATCGAATTCCCTGGTGAGAGGCGCCCACAGCAGTTCGCCCACTTCTCCCTGAAGGCGGACCTCGGACGTCATGAGCCGTTCGGACTGAGCTACCACCGCGATGCCGATATGAAACCTGCTGTCAGCACGCGTACGGGCGCCAGGGGAATCGGCGCGCTCCAGTGCATGAGCCAGAGACTCAAGCATGTCCAGGTCCGTAGGGTCCGCCCGATCGGCCGCCATGCGGATCGCGCCGGCGGCGATGGTTGCGTGTTCGTCACCCAGGTCCCGCAGCTCAGCCATGGACAGGGACGTGATGCGTTTGCGCAGCAGGTCCAAGGAGGGACTAGGCGCTCCGACGACGAACGTGCCCCCGAAACGACCCCTCCGCGTCTCAACAACATTAAGATCCCTCAGCGTGGCCAAAGCCTCTCTGAGCGTGGCAACTGCGACACCGAACATTTCGGCGAGCTCAAGCTCGGCCGGAAGCTGGTCACCGGGACGGATGAGGCCAAGCGACACTGCGGTGTTGATGCGCTGCACGATGGCATCGGCCCTGTCCAACTCGGGAAGGGCGCGGTAAATCTGTGCACTGAAGTCCGCCAGCTCTGCCATGCGCGTGTCAGCCTCCTTCATCAACCAAACCGTTTTCTATTCTATGCGATTCTATATTCCCACCCGGGCGGCACAACAGACATACCGAGCGTGTTGGATATTGATCGCTTATATTTTCTCGGACTTATCCTGTTCGAGATCTCTCAACTTCACCGCCCGTCAAATACAATCGATTGGTAAAGGCAAATAAATGACTGCTTATAAAACCGTTAACCCCGCTACTGGCGAGACACTCCGGGTATTTCCGGAAGCCACTTCAGCAGAAATCAGTGACGCAATCGCTCGCGCTCATGAAGAATTCCTTAAGTGGCGGGAGACGCCGGTAGCAAGCCGCGCAAAGATCATTGCCAGGGTCGCCGAGCTTTATCGCGAACGCAATGACGAACTAGCACGCATCATCAGCCTCGAGATGGGTAAACCGCTCGCCCAGGCCCGCGGTGAAGTTTCATTCGTTGCAGACATCTTCGACTACTACGCGGCCGAAGGACCTGGCTTCTTGCAGGATGAACACCTGAGTGTAAAAGGCGGTGGTGAGGCCATCGTCAGGTCGACCCCGGTCGGTGTGCTCCTGGGAATTATGCCTTGGAACTACCCGTACTACCAGGTTGCCCGCTTCGCGGCCCCCAACTTGATGCTGGGCAATACAATCCTCCTTAAGCACTCGGCCAACTGCCCGCAGTCCTCACTGGCCATGGAGAAAATCTTCCATGACGCAGGCCTTCCCGAAGCTGCGTACATTAACGTGTTTGCGCGGCGCGAGCAGGTGGCACAGGTTATCGCCGACCCGCGGGTTCAGGGTATCTCCTTGACCGGTAGTGAGGGTGCCGGCGCAGCAGTCGCCGAGGTGGCCGGCCGCAACCTCAAGAAATATGTTCTCGAACTTGGCGGCAGTGACCCGTTCATTGTGCTCGACACCGAGGACATGGATGCAACGGTGAAAGCTGCGGTCAGCGGCCGCATGAGTAATGCCGGCCAAGCCTGCACAGCCGCAAAGCGTTTCATTGTGGTAGCTGATCTTTACGACGAGTTTGTTCAGAAATTCACTGATGAAATGTCCCGGATCCAGCCTGGCGATCCGCTGTCCCCGGACACGAAATTCGGACCGATGTCTACTCAGGCAGCAGCCGATGACTTGATCGAGCAGATCCAAGATGCCGTGGACAAGGGAGCCACGTTGAAAACTGGAGGCAAGCACCTGCCAGGGCCCGGTGCCTTCGTCGAGCCCACAGTCCTGGCGGATGTAACCCCGGACATGCGAGCCTTCTCAGAAGAACTTTTTGGGCCTGCCGCCGTTGTGTATAAGGTCGCTGACGTGGACGAAGCCGTCGAGCTGGCCAATAATTCCCCCTATGGTTTGGGTGGCGCGGTGTTCAGCAAGGATGTGGAAAAGGCCAAGGCCGTTGCTGATCGTCTCGAGACTGGAATGGTGTTCATCAACGGAAACACCGATTCCCAGGCCGACCTTCCATTCGGCGGAGTCAAGAGGTCCGGAGTCGGCCGTGAACTCGCGCGTTACGGTATGAACGAGTTCGTGAACAAGAAGCTGATTCGCACCCCTTGATGACCTGCGCCCAGATAGAGGCCGGGGATTCAGTAAAGCCCTAACGCCGACAGGGACATCGGTCAGCAGCGGCGGAAGCCTATGGATAACGGGTTCCCGCTGCTGCCAAGCTTGCTGCCCCGCAACTATTCGAAGCGACACCATGTAAGCATCAACCCGATCATCTGCAGTCCCAGCAACTAGCAGGCTTTCCCGAGGACAACCGACAGACGACCGGCCGTTGACCTTAGTGCGCACCCGCGGCTCCTGGGGAGATGTACCCATCTGGGCTGTCACTGAAGTATTGAGCTTCGGAAATCTGCCATTCCTCTATGACCTCATGCAGACCCGGACGCGCGCTCGGTCGCCAGCATGTTTGGATTCGCCCACCCCAGCCGCTTCGGTGGCGTGCTGCGTATGATGGTGGACTTTCGAAAACACATGCGCCCACGGCTCACGTGTTTTCAACCGCGCGTTCAAAGGCGCTCTCACTTCGCGAACATGACGCAGCCAGCGATCTCCTAGCCCACTTGCTCGAACCCGACTTCACATTCTCGGCAGTCAAAGTACGGGAGCGGAAGTATCTGCGGAAACTCCCGCCCGAGACGATGCTTCTTGGATCAGGTCTTGTTCGTTCCCCAAGCCGGTGCATGACAATTCGGCACTCTGTGGCAGACGGGACGTGGGCTCATTGGCCTCGCTTTGCCGACAATGGCTCTGACCCGTGGTGCTCCAACCGGCAACACCAGAAGGACCAAACGCCTGTCGTGTTGTGAGGGAGGCTTGGAGTGACGCGGGCCCGAAGCTGCGCGCCAACCTGGTTAGCGCGCCGCAACTTGGCCTACACACGTCTGGTTTGGCAGACGCCTCTCGCGAACTGAACGAAGCCGTCGACCTTGCCACACCGGCGTCGCCCCGCGAAGTTCATACGAGGTTGCCGCTAGTGACAAAGTCACTGAGCCGTCCCTGGATCAGCGCCTCGGCCTCCCCCATGATCCGATCGATCAGGTCTTGAACGCTGGGGATGTCGTCGATCAGACCGGCGATCAGACCACACGACCATGCGCCCGCATCCATTTCACCGTCGCGCATGACCTTCGGATATACGCCCGCTACCTCGGGCGCGATATCTTCAAAGACGATGTCCGCCCCGAGTTTGCGTTCCTTCTCCAGCAGGCGCTCCACGGCGGCGTTTGTTATGACTCGTTCGGTGTTGCCCAGCGGGCGCATAACCAGCCGAGTATCGAGCTCACTCGCACGCACGATCGCCTGTTTAACGTTGTCATGCACTGGCGCTTCCTTGGTGGCGATGAAGCGAGTGCCCATGTTGATGCCCGACGCGCCTAGTGCGAGCGCGGCGACCATTTGCTCGGCGGTGCCGAAGCCGCCCGAGGCGACGAACGGGATCTCTAAGTTCCGCGCCGCCAGGGGTAGCAGGATCATGTTCGGGATGTCGTCCTCGCCCGGGTGTCCAGCGCACTCAAACCCATCGATGCTGAGCGCGTCAACGCCGATTTTCTGAGCACTCAGCGCATGGCGCACCGAGGTGCACTTATGGATGACCTTGATGCCGGCTTCTTTCAGGTACGGCAGCACCTCTTTCGGGTTGTTCCCAGCCGTTTCGACGACCTTCACTCCACCGCGGATGATTGCCTGAGCGTAGCCGGCGTAGTCGGGCGCGTTCACTATCGGAAGGAACGTGAGGTTCACGCCAAAAGGCCGGTCGGTCATCTCGTGGCACCGTGCGATCTCGCGAGCCAGGTCATCAGGGGTGCGCTGGGTGAGGCCGGTAATTATCCCGAGCCCTCCTGCATTCGAGACGGCCGCAGCCATTTCGGCGAATCCGACCCAGTGCATGCCACCCTGAATGATTGGGTGTTCAATCCCGAACATCTCGGTAATTGCGGTTTTCATAAAGCTTCCTTTCCAGTGGTTCCTCGTTTAGAAGTGTGAAAAGTCGGGGGCGCGCTTCTCTAAGAAAGCTGCGAGCGCCTCCCCGACTTCTGCCGACGCTAGGCGCTCGTCAAAATGTGCGCCTTCAAGCTGCATGCGGTGAGCAATGGCGTCGGCAGTTGCCTGCTTGAGCAGGAGCTTTGTCAGGCGCACCGCCGCCGGGGGCTTGGCAGCCAGCTTCATTGCCGCCGCCATCGCGATTTCGAACACATCAGCTTCGTCCGCGACCACGTCGGTGATAATGCCGTAGACCTGTGCCTTCCGGGCCGAAAAGGGCTCACCGAGAAGAAGCAACTCGGCCGCGCGCTGATGGCCCAACGCCGCGGGCAGCAACAGCGTCGACGCCGCCTCCGGTACCAGGGCGAGGTTGACAAACGGAAGCTGCAGGCGAGCTGTGCTCTTGGCGTAGATCAGATCGCAGTGGAGAAGCATCGTGGTCCCGATGCCGACGGCCGGTCCAGTTACTGCCGCGACAATCGGCTTGGAAGCTGTGCTGAGCAATCGCAGGAATCTCCAAACCGGACGCTCCTCACCAGCGCCGCTGGGTGGCGTGTTTCGGAAATCAGATAGATCGTTGCCGCCGCTGAACACATCCTCGTGGCCCCGCAGAAAGACCGCCCGAACCGCAGGATCGTTCTGTGCAACCTCCAGCGCATCGGCGAGAAGAGAGTACATCTCGATGGTAAGAGCGTTCTTCTTGCTCGGTCGATCGATCCGGACGGTCATGACGCCTTCGGTGAACGCGGTGAGGATTTCGTTGCTCATCTCGTGGGCCTCCCCGGTAGTAGTGTGTAAATCACGCCGCATTTAGGCAGCGGCTAAACAGAGGCAGCGATGGCTCGCAAGAACTCGACGTTCTCAAGGTCTCGATTGGTGCTCTCGCCGGTCGACGTCCCATATTGTCGGTTCGCCGAGAGCTTGACGATAGTCACCGCCTTCGACGGGTTCACGTAGATGAGCTGGTTGAGCACGCCTATCGCACAGTAGTCGCCTTGGCCCCCGGCTGGTATCCACCACTGATATCCGTACCCCAGTTCGAACTCGTGATCACCAACGATCGGACGTCCAGGCGTGCGGACGGGAGAATTGATGCTTGTCGAAGCCTCGATCCACTTGGTCGAAAGGATGCGTCGACCGTCTGGCCCGATGCCATTGTTGCGGTAAAGTTCCCCAAACTTGGCATAGTCCCGGGCGATGAGGTTGAGCCCCGCGTAGACCATCTCGGTCCCGCGCATGTCGGTGACCCAGTAGCTCGGCGACTCGAAGCCGAGTGGTTCAATCAATTTCTCAGTCATATAATCGGACACCGTCCGCCCAGTTGCTCGCGCGATTAGGGCGCCAAGCACTTGGGTATCCCCGGAGTTGTAGCGGCAAATTGTGTCAGGATGGGACTCCTTGACCATACGCGCCACGAATCCGTTGAGTCCCCCTCGCGAACCCAGCATCGCCGCGGTCACTTGGTGAATGTCCGACTTGGGATCGTTGTAGTCCTCGTTCCACCGGGCACCCGAGGACATGTGCAGCACGTTTTGGATGGAAACACCGTCATAGGCCGATCCAGGATCGACTGGGACGTAGTCGCTTATAGGTTCGTCGATGCTCCGGATGTGGCCCTCGTCGACTGCAATGCCCACCAGCGCCGAGACGACGCTCTTGGCAACGGACATCGAGAGCCAATTGACCCGGGGCCCGCCCGTGAGCAGGTAGCGCTCGTAACGCACGACCCCGTCGACGAGCACGAGAAGCGCCGACGTGTCCGTATCGACGAGGAAGTCCTCAGTCGACCGAACCGATCCAGCAAAACTGTAGGACCTTGGAATGTCGATTCCCGGACCCACGTGAAGTGGATGCGGTATCTTCGACGCCGGCATCCGGCTGACGGGCGCCAACTCGTCTAGGCGCATCAGGTGGCCATGTTGTTGAGCACCGGTGAATAAGCCGATGTCGGCGAACGACGCCGGCTTCCGCATGAAAATTTTCCGGATGATGTAGCGTGCCATGAAGGACCCGACAGTTGTCTTTCGGCGTTGAATCATGATGCTCCTCTTCGGGAGCCGGGTAGGTCTCCCGGGTATGGTGTGGGCATTCATGTGGAAGACATTTAGGGGTACCACATGGTTCATGTACCATACGGTACGCCAAGGTAGAACGGCAAGAGTCTGTTTTTCGAGCAGCTCCAGCAGGGATGCTGATGGCTGATTACACGCGAATTGACGGGCGCACCCTGCGCTACCAGCACCGTCCCGACACTGCTGCTCGCCCAATTCCGGGGCTTGCAGCTCGATCCGCTCCTAACCGGTGATCGCGGTCGGGTCGACGCTGCCCTGAATGCGCTACTTCGAGTGCTCGATCCGGCAACCTGACAGTCAACGCACGCTTAACCGTGATCGCTGCTCGAATTTGTGCCTGAGTCGACCGGCGGCCACGACTCTGACCTTGCGCAGCCCCAGTACTTCAGCAACAACCTAGACTCCCGGCGCCACGCCCACTGCCACTGCGCGGTCGAGCAGCGGCCTCCTACGCACCGCCCACCGCGCAGCGATCGCCGTTCAGAACACCCTTCCCGACCTCGACAGGATGCGGCCACCGCATGGGCAACCCCCCGTCTCGAGAGCTGCGGAGGACCGGCAGCATCGTCAACCTCCACCCCCAACGTGCGCCTGCCGGCCCAACCAGATGCGGGTGACGGCGGCGTGGGCGGGGTGCTGAGTGCATTCGCAGCAGTGCCAAGCCCGCAGCTTGTGGACGTGTTGGACTCACGCGAGTGGCGAACGATTCCCGTGATGACGAGCCTCCGCCAATTGCCGCGGTAATCGATCTGCTGGTCCGGCAGGGCTATGAGGTCACGTCAGTTGATGAGCTTGCCGAGACGGCAGGTATCAGCCGCAGTACCTTCTTCCGGAAGTACGGGTCCAAGGAGGGTATGGTATTCGCCGACCATGACCGCATTCTCAGCCGCCTCAGCGACTACCTCTCGCACAGCACCACGGAACCGCTGCTGGCCGTGGCCGATGTTGCGGCTATGGTTTTCGATCAGCATGTGAGTCACCGCATGACATCGCTGGCCAGGTATCAGCTTCTGCAGCGTGTGCCAGCCCTTCGGGACCGTGAGCTCGTCACTTCGCACCGTTACGAGCGAGCCTTGCGCCTGCATCTCCAAGAGAACCTTCCGGTGAGTGGGAGCAGGGATTACGGCGCTGTCGCCGTGGCGGCTGCAACGGTGGCTGTCCACAACGCGTTCCTTCGCCAGTGGCTGCGTTCCCGGACGCTAAACCAACCGCAGAGGTCAGGAGCAGGCTCACCGATGAGTTGAAGGCGCTAGCCGAGACCTTCCGCCGCGCGCTTTATGGATCTCCGTCCCAGGATCGACCGTCTGCGGTGATCGTCACCGTGCACGAGGCCGGTGCGAGCAAGCAGGCCATCCTCGAGGCGGTCACCCGCGCCCTCGCTTAGTTTGTGAAACTGAATCTCTTGACATGAGACTCAGTTCCACGTGATCATAACTATGGGCTCCGTCACTTTCGTTGTGTTCGGGAGCAATAACCGAGGCGATCCGAGGACCGAATTATGACGACGCAGTCAACGCCCGCGGAAAAGGATCCGGCTGACATGCCGGGCACTTTCCCGGCGGGAACGATCGAACCCGAATATGTGCTGAGCGGAGCGGTTGAAATCGATCCAGCAGGAGTCTTCAGCTCGATCAGCCCGGCGGAGCGGACCTTTCGGGACCGTGCCCGAACTTTCGCCACTGAGGAGATCTTGCCGGTAATCAGCGACTACTGGAACCGCAGCGACTATCCCCTGCATTTGATCAAGCGCCTGGGAGATCTGGACCTGCTCCGGGACGGGATTGACGTTGAGGGCTTCGAACCCATGAGTAAGATGGCCGCAGGGCTGGTGACGATGGAGCTCAGTCGAGGCGACGGATCGATCGGTACCGTGGTTGGAGTGCAGGGGGGTCTGGCCCTGCGATCTGTCGCATACTGTGGCTCGCCCGAGCAGAAGCACCGCTGGCTGCCAGCGCTGGCCCGAGGTGAGGAGTACGGAGCGTTCGCGCTGACCGAACCGACACACGGCTCGGATTCCGTGGGACTGGAAACCACCGCCACGCCCACCCGAGGCGGAATCATCCTCAACGGGGAGAAGAAGTGGATCGGCAACGGCTCGATCGGCGGCGTCACTGTAGTCTGGGCGCGCGCCGACGACGGTCAGGTGCACGGCTACCTGGTGCCGCAGGACTCCCCCGGATACTCCGCAACCACGATTGAGGGCAAACTGTCCTTGCGGGCTATCTGGCAGGCTCATATCCGGTTGGAGAACGTCTTCGTCCCGACCGAGAACGAACTTCCTCTGGCCCGCAGCTTCAAGGACACCTCTCGCGTGCTCCTGGCCTCCCGCCTCGGCGTTGCCTGGTCCGCCGTCGGGCACGCAACCGCCTGCTACGAAACGGCAGTGCAGTATGCGGCACAGCGAAAGCAGTTCGGCCGCCCCCTGGCCGCATCGCAGATCATCCAAGAACGATTGGCCCGGATGCAGAGCGAATTGGTGACGATGCAATTGATGGCTGCGCAGATGACGCGACTTGATGAAGCCGGCCAGCTCACACCCGCCCGAGCCTCCCTGGTCAAGTTCACCTGCACGCGCACCGCCCGCTCCATTGCCTCCAACGCCCGGGACCTGCTTGGCGGCAACGGCATCCTGTTGGAAAACCGCGTGGCCCGGCACCTGGCCGACATCGAGGCGATCCATACCTATGAAGGCACCGAGACAGTCCAGGCCCTGATCATCGGCCGCGACATCACTGGGATTTCTGCGTTCGCCTGAACGACGCGCACATTACTGGCACCGATGAAACAAGGTGCCCTCTACCAAATCTGTGATCTTCCACCCCCGAAAGGCAGCCAAACATGTCCTCAGACGCACACATTCCCGTCATCCTCGGCGGCGCCCGCACCCCGTTCGGACGGTTCCGCGGGGGGCTTGCCCCCCTCTCCGCGAGCGAGCTCGGTGCTCACGCCATCCGCGCCGCGCTGGAACGCACCGGCGTACGGGCCGAACAGATCGAAGCCGTCATTGTCGGCCAGGTGATCCAGGCCGGAGCTGGTCAGGGCCCCGCCCGACAGTCGAGCCTGGCTGCAGGGGTCGGCTGGGATGTACCCACCGTGACGGTGAACAAGCTCTGCCTCTCCGGTCTCACCGCCGTGATCGACGCCGCGCGTATGGTGCGGGCTGGGGAGGCCGATTTCATCGTTGCTGCCGGCCAGGAATCCATGACCAACGCCCCGCACCTGCTTAAGGGCCTGCGAGCGGGCGTCGCCATCGGAGACACGACCCTAGTGGACTCTCTGAACCACGACGGCCTCCAGGACCCCCTAAGCGGGGAACTGATGGGCACTGTCACCGATTCCGGAAACGTCAGCCGCGGCATCAGCCGCCGCGAACAGGACGAAGTTGCAGCCCGTTCTCACCAGCGCGCGGAGGCCGCCCGCGCAGCGGGCATTCTGGCCCAGGAAATCGCACCGATTGAAATCCCCCAGCGCAAAGGACCAGCTCTGGTACTCGACTCCGATGAGGGCATCCGACCGGAAACGACGGCGGAGTTGCTGTCCCAGCTCAAGCCCGCCTTCGCCTCCGGTGCAGAGGCGACCATTACCGCCGGTTCCTCCTCCCCCCTCTCCGACGGCGCTGCCGCGCTGGTCATCGCCAGCAAGGCGGCGGCCGAAGCGGCCGGCCTGGAGTGGATCGCCGAGATCGGCGCGCACGGACAGACGGCCGGGCCTGACGGCTCGCTACATTCCCAACCCGCACGGGCCATCGAACAGGCCCTCAAACGTGAAGGACTGGACGCCGAGGACCTCGATCTGATCGAGATCAACGAAGCCTTCGCCTCGGTGGTCATCCAGTCCGCCAGGGATCTTGGCGTCGACACGGACCGTGTCAACACCGACGGCGGCGCCATCGCGCTGGGGCATCCCGTTAGCGCATCGGGCGCCCGACTTGTCCTTCACCAGGCGCTGGCACTTGTGCGGCGCGGCGGTGGCGCGGGCGTCGTCGCCCTCTGCGGCGGTGGCGGACAGGGCGACGCCCTGATCCTCAAGGCATAGCCGACCGCATTTCCTACGTCCAATCAAAAAGGATCAGCCATAATGACCAACACCCCCCAGAACGACGGGTTAGGCAGCATCTCCGTCGCGGCCATTCTCGCCGAGTCGGCAGCCCGTTTCCCGGACTCCACTGCCCTCGTCGTCGGAGACGACGAGATCACCTACGGCCAGATGTGGGACCAGACCCGAGGCTATGCCGGGGCCCTGCGCGACCGAGGCGTAGGCCCCGGGGACCCCGTCGCCATCCTCATCCCCAACGGGGCCGATTTCGCTCGCGTCTACTACGCCGTCTTGGCCCTTGGAGGCGTCGTGGTCCCCGTCCACGCACTGCTGAAGGCAGGCGAGATCGAGTACGTGCTGCGCGACAGCGGCGCAAAACTGCTGATCTGCGCTGCGCAGCTGTTGTCGGAGGGTGCCGCGGCCGCATTGGCGGCTGGTATCGACATTCTGAGCGTTCTGGCACCCGAGAGTGCTGCCGGCCCCGCCCGGCTGGAAGCAGAAGCAGCCGCCGCGTCCGCGATCCGAAGCTACGTCCCGCGCAGGCCCCAGGACACCGCGACCATCATGTACACTTCCGGGACCACCGGAAAACCCAAAGGTGCCTTGGGCACCCATTTCGCGCTCGTGGAACAGGTCAACGTTTTGCTGACCGGGACTCTCGACCTCCGCCGGGGCGATATGGTCTTCGGCGGCCTGCCGCTCTTCCACACCTTCGGCCAGACGTGCGTGCTCAATGCGGGCTTTCGCGCGGGCGCCACCTTGGTGATGTGTCCGCGGTTCACCGGGGACGCCGCCCTGCAACTGCTGCACAAACACAAGATCAACGTGTTCTTCGGCGTGCCCACCATGTACGTGGCACTGCTCGAAGCCGCCAAGGCCGCTCCACTGCGGCCTGAAGGTCTGCGCTACGGCATCTCCGGCGGCTCGGCGCTGCCGCTGGCCGTGTTGGAGAAATTCCGCGAGGCCTTCGGAGTGGAAGTTTACGAGGGCTACGGCCTGACTGAAACCTCCCCCGTGACCGCCTTCAACCATGTGGGCACAACACCGAGACCGGGTACTGTCGGAACCCCCGTATGGGGCGTGGACGTCGAGATCGCCAGCCCCGAGATCGCCGACTCTATCAACTTCCTTCCCCGTGGCGAGCTCGGAGAGCTGGTGGTTCGCGGACACAATCTGTTCAAGGGCTACCTGAACCGACCAGAGGCCACAGCCGAGGCGGTGGTGGAGGGATGGTTCCGCACGGGAGACCTCGGAATCAAGGACGAGGACGGATACCTGCACATCCTGGATCGCAAGAAGGACATGATCATCCGCAACGGCTACAACATCTATCCGCGCGAAGTCGAAGAAGTCCTGAACCAGCACCCGCAGGTCCTCAGCGTTGCCGTCTTCGGCATTCCCCATGAGGTGCACGGCCAGGAAATAGCCGCCGCTATCGTTGCGATCCCGGGCAGCGCCGTCACCGCCGAGGAACTGGTCGCCTACGCCAAGGACCGGCTAGCTGCCTACAAGTACCCGCGCATCATCGAACTGATGACAGAGCTGCCGCAGGGGCCCAGCGGCAAGATCCTCAAGCGGAAACTCGCCGCCCACTACGCCGAAGACCTGAACTCCCCAGCATCGGCTCCGGAAAGGGCGACGAAATGAGCTACACCGATTGCGAGACGCTGGCCCACCGCAGCCCTCAGGACGGTTCAGAATGCAGACGTCAAGCTCGAGGACGTCTGGCTCGATGAATCCTTCAGGCTCCAGCATGCGAATTCGTTCGCCGACACCGCCCGGGTCCTGAGCCAGTCGCGTCTGGAAGTCGCCTTCTCTGCAACCGGAAACGCCATGGGGGGCGTATGAGAAGGCCCGCTCGTGCCCCTGCACCGTCGACAAGTTCGGCAGACCAATCGCAGAATTCCAGCTCGTCCAGGACCTGCCGGTGTGAGCACGCGGAAACGTTATATCGGCCCTGCCTTCGCCGTGTCCGTTGCGCGGATGCACGACGAGAGCAGGCAGAAGTCGGAGCATTCATCGATGGCGAAGCTAGTGGTCCTTGGCCAGTGTCGAGAGGCCGCTGTTCTGTGCCGCGAAGTGGTTGGCGGGAATGGGATCGTGGTCGAGCACGTGGTGATGCGCCATTTCATGGATGCTGAAGCTCAATACTCCTTCGAGGGGACCCGCGAGATCAATGCCTTGATTGTCGGGCGCCGATCACGGGTAAGCCGGCGTTCGCGTGATGAACAAGCCACCGACCCGTGACGATTCGATCGCAGTCGAGAGAACGAACTTCAATTTCCCAGTGAAGATTGACCTGTCATACGGGGTGGCTGTACCGGCCTTCCGGCCCTGGACTTCGGCCCGCCACCTCTTAATTCCTCCCCCACATCAACCCACCCAAGACGAAAGAAGTTGTGTCATGAACAGTACGGACAAGTCACACGAGACCACTCCTGGCCTGTCACTGGACAAGTCGAGCGCATTTGTCACCGCTGCCGGACTCCATATCGTCGAGGCGCGAGGAGACAGGGTATCGGGTTGGATCGACCTCGGATCTGACCACCACACTCCTTGGGGAATTGTGCACGGCGGAGTGTACTTGACAGCAGTGGAGTCTGCCGCAAGCATCGGTGCGAGTGCCGCGGTCGCGGACCGGGGTCTCATCGCGGTCGGTGTTCACAACGCAACCGACTTCATCAGGGGCGCCAAGGAGGGTCGCGCCGAGGTTGTCGCACTGCCGATTCAGCAGGGCAATGTCCAGCAGTTGTGGGAGGTCACGATCTCGCGGGCGGCCGATGGTCAAGTGCTCGCGCAGGGCCGTCTCAGATTGCAGAATGTTGAGCCGAGGGCATAACGCCTTGATGCGCGGCCCGCTACGACACTAAACCCGATTTAGAGACCCTCGCATCAACTGCAATTGAGGAGCCCCGTGCATTTGTCGCCTCTACGTCTCGGTGTTGAAGGCGGAGATCTCTTTGACGCAGATGCTCAACAGTCCGGTGTCGGGGCGAATGCTCTTAGAGAAGGTGATCCCCGGGAAACCTTGTTTCGGCCACTCGGACCAGGTGGGCTTGGTCTTCGGCCGCCGGCTGATGAGGGCAGGGCCCCGTCCACCCCCGGGCCGGTTCAGGACCAGGGTGATCACCGACGGGCTCGCCCCGAGCCTGCACGTCGGATATAAGCAATGCCACGATCAAGCAGTACCACAAGGAAGGGGGGCCCTGCGGACCGAGACAATAATCAACGACAGCCACGATTTCCGAATCGGCAAACGACTGGCAAACATGCCCGCACTGCGGGAGATCGGCTTGACTGCCAACAGGCGCCTGCTACGCGTCCAAAGAATCAGCCACGACCCGATCACCGGAACCCAGGCACTACGGCCATCACCGACCCAGTCATCACCGCCGCTGGGGCCGGATCCCTGGACTGCGCCTCGGGCAACAACGAAGCCACGCACTCTTGTCCGCGTTGCCAGTGTTCAAGCTGCAACCGGACGGGTCCATCAAGCGGGATCTGCCCGCGCTCACCGCACGGCTAGGTGGAACGCACCCCGGCACCGTTACCGTCGGGCAGACGACCCATGATCTGCGCCGGCTTCGTCACCACGGCCTCCCCGAACGCATCCCACACTCCCACCGCTACCGGGTCACTCACACCGGCCTTTCCACCGCCATGTTCATCAGCGCCGTTCACGACCGGCTGCCCTCACCGGCCTGGCCGACCTGGAAACCCCGGCACCAACGAGGCTTCGAGCCGCCACGCGCTCCTTCCAAGCCGCGATGGACAACCTCACCCACATCATGGGACTGGCCGCTCAGCCCCGAATCTGACCCAGCCACCAAAAACGCGTCCCAAAAATCAGGGGTTCGCCGACTTAGCCTTCTAGTCGCCGTGCGGACCATGCGTATTGAAGTCAATAGTCAGGCGGCCGGCTCGTCGAGGTGTTCGCGGCCTCGATGCCGGCGAGGAACTGCGCGCTGTCCCGGTGCTCCAGAAAGGCCGTAACGATCTCGTGAGTGTCCGGGTCTATCCGGGTCAGCTCCGCCGCGAATGCCTCGAGGTAGGCCGTCCTGTCGATGCGGGAGGCCACCTTGCCGGAGGTCGCGGCGTACTGTGCTGCAGCTCCGAGCAGGTAATTCATCAGGGCCACTCCTGCGTCCGAGCTGCCAGTGCCGGTAACTTCCATGCGGCTCCAGCAGGGGATCCCAGCCCTTTACAGATGCGCAAGACCTGCCGGCTGCATGGGTTCTCTCCCTAGTTGCGTTCTGGCGAGGTAGGCCGTCAGGGTCCGGACGGCCAGGGCGCCCTCCTACGACGAGTCGAGCAGCTCGACGGTCGCTGGAAGGGGAGCAGGGCGGCTGCGTCGTCGCAAGATCGCTTGCACGCCATGCTTCGACAGCTATAGTCCATAGAGTGAGTGTTCAGATACCCCGATCGACGTCCGACCGAATCGACGGTCGTGCTCTGCGTCACCAGCATCGGCGTCCAGAGATCGTGGCCGCCCTCGCCGAGTACATTCTCGAATTTGGTTTGGCGGAATTTTCTCTTCGGCCTGCTGCGGTCGCGGTTGGGGTGACCCACGCGACTCTTTTGCGTCACTTTGAGAGCAAAGAGGCTCTAATCCATGAGGTCGTCGACAAGATCAGGGCCGACATCGTCAGGACCACCGTCGGAGCGGGTGTGCCGCTGGCTTCCGGAGTAACAAAACTCGAGGACTTCGTTTTTGACGTTTGGAAGCGACTGACTTGCGGGTCGAATGTGCATCAGTTTCCTCTGTTATACGAGCTTGTGGCTGATCTGCATTACAGGGGCGTCGACCGTAACCAAATTCGCGGCTCCCTGTCTCAGGATCTAACGGTGCCGATCGTGCAAACTTTCATGAGGCATTTTGGTCTCAGTGCGGATGAGGCTGACATTGTCACGACACTTGTAGTGGCGCAGTATCGGGGAGCGGCGGTCGAGCTCATTTTGACGAGAGACGAGGCCCGCGCGGATCGCGCGATGCGCCGCTTTGCAAAGGCGGTTGCAGTGGATGTGCGCAGCCGCGGCGGAAGCACAACAGTCTGACTTCGTTCGTTGAGGCAAGGGTTCGGAGGGCTGCACGTTTCCGGCGTGTTAAGAACGCGTGAAATGTGACTACCAATCGGTACGCGTACCGATTGGTAGTGTTACTTTTGGAACTGACGAGCCAGGCAGACGGCCCGCCCATGTCGCAGAACGAATGGATCTCATCGTGCCCGAATACCCCCACCGCAGCATGCTCGAATTTGGACTCTTCACCGGAGCCGAGCAGCATGAGAATTTCAGCCGCATTAGCGAGCTCGTACCGAACACGGTAATGAGCGCGGCAACGCAGCCACGGCCCTGGCCGCAAGGCGAGGACGCCGAGCTTCCCACGAGCTACGACTTCGAGGGAGTCAAACGCTCGACCACGCAATTCCTTGCCGACACTGACACTGCTGCACTCTTGGTGTTGCAGGACGGCGCGATTCGCTTCGAGAAGTACTGGCTCACGGGCGGGGTAGATGTTCCGTGGTTGTCAATGTCGGTCGCTAAGAGCTTTGTTTCGGCCCTGGTCGGTATTGCGCTCGAGGAAAAGCTCTTTTCCTCCATCGACGAGTCCATCAGTGCCTACGTGCCGGTGGAACCCGGATCCGCGTACGACGGAGTTTCGATCAGGGATGTCCTGCACATGTCGTCGGGTGCACGATGGAACGAGGATTACAGTGACACTGACTCGGATATCTTCAAACTGTCCGGGGCTCTCGTCGGTGAAGGAAACGGACTTGACGGGTTCATCGCGAGGATGACGCGTGAGAGCGAACCCGAGACGGTCTGCCGTTATAACTCCGGCGAAACTCAAGTACTTGGCGCGTTTATTGCTCGGGTCACAGGCCGCAGTCTGTCGGAATACATGCGTGAAAAGCTCATCGAGCCGCTCGGTTTCGAGGCCGACGGGACTTGGATCACCGACTCCCTCGGCACCGAGATGTCATTCGCCGGACTCAACCTCATCTCGCGAGACTACGCCCGTCTCGGCGAGCTTTACCGCAATGGCGGCAACTGGTTCGGCGAGCAGGTAGTCCCAGAATCGTGGGTGAAGGACTCCGTCACAGTCGACTCACCCATCCGGGAGGCGGGCGCCGCGATCGTTGGTACTCATCCAATCGGCCTCGGTTACGGCTATCAGTGGTGGGTTCCCAATATCCGCGAGGGTGAATTCGCCGCTATCGGCGTCTATAACCAGCTGATCTACGTACTTCCCGAGGCGCGAGCGGTAATTGTGAAGTTGTCGGCGAATCGGAAGTATGGTACGTCGCCTGACGAGGCAACGAACCAGGACGTCGAGAACGTGGCGTGCCTACGAGCGATTGCTGAGTCGCTTTAGTCCGTGGCTCTCCCGCGTTCGACAGGAAATCCCGTACTCAACGCGCCGATTGCAACCAGCGGCGGCCACTGCGCCACCGACTCGCACCAGGGGCACCACGGGTGAGAATCCGACGCGCCAGCGCTGTCATCGCCGCTAGCCTCCGATCTGCCGCCGGAGCGATTCGCCTCATCGCTGCCGCAACAGCGCCTACCGATATGGCTCTCATCATGGTGCTACTCGCCCTGGTCTGCGGAGTGTGAACGTTTGGCCTTCTGGGCAACGACAGCGTGCGTAGTTTGATATCTGTTGCAGGAGGATGTGGCCTGATGTAAACGCGGGCCGATGTCCGGGCCTGGCGGGACTCCTCTTGGTCGTGGGAATCGTTTTCGCGTACTTCCCGCTGATGGCGGGTGAACTTGACGCCGCGGGCCCGGCCGTCTTCGGCCCGGTCAGCATCACCCTTCTGGCGGTAGTCGTCACCGCCCCGGTTGTCGGACTCATCCAGGCAGCGGCGCTGCGCCGCAAACCCCGTGCCGGGCAAGACCTGGATGAGCAGCCGTTCCTCGACGAGGCCGTTACCCCCTGAAGCTTGTCTCCTGCAAGACTCCATCCTTCACGAATCCCCACCCGACGCACTCATACAGTGCACTAAGGAACTTCCCCCATGAACCTCCCCTCCACTGATGCCGCCACAGGCACCGCCGGAATGCTGACCCTGCAGCCCGCCGGACCGTTGGCCAACCTCACAGCTTCAGAGTTCGTACAGATCCGCGAGATCATCTCGGCCGGACCCACCTTCACACTCACCACCCGTTTTGCGTATGTAGGGCTGGAGGAGCCGCATAAGCGGGAAGTTCTTGCTTTCCAAAAGGGCGGCGGTCCGCGTCCTGAGCGTCTTGCCCGGGTGATGCTGCTGGATATGGCTACCGGTGCTGCCACGGACAATATCGTCTCCCTCGATCAGGCCCGCGTGCTCCGGTCTGTTGACATCGACCCTGGCGAGGGCCAGGTCCCGATCCTGCTGGAGGAGTTCGACGCCATCGCCGGGATCTGTGCCGAAGATCCTCGCTGGGTTCAGGCCCTGGCCGACCGCGGGACGGTTCCGGAGAAGGTCATGTGCATTCCGCTGTCGGCAGGGTCCTACGGGTTTGAGGAGGAAGTCGGCCGGCGCATCGTTCGCGTTCTGGCGTTCCGTCAGGACTACCCCAAAGACCACCCCTGGGCGCACCCTTTGGAGGGCCTGTGCGCATACGTTGACGCCACAGACCGCAAGATCACGCGACTTATCGACACAGGGGCGGTGCCCATCGCGGCCGAGTCCGGCAACTTTGATGACCCCAAGGTGCAAGGTGAACCGTTGACGTCTTTGAAGCCGATCGAAATCACCCAGCCAGAAGGTCCGAGCTTCAGTGTTGACGGGGAGTCGGTGAGCTGGGCGAACTGGAAGTTCGACATCGGCTTTGATGCCCGGGAAGGACTTATTCTGCGCAACCTTTCCTTCACCGACGACGGGAAGGAAAGGCCTGTCATTTACCGCGCCTCAATCGCTGAGATGGTCGTGCCCTACGGTGATCCTTCCCCGATCCGGTTCTGGCAGAACTACTTCGACCTCGGCGAATACCTGTTCGGGCGGTTCACCAATTCACTTGAGCTGGGCTGCGACTGCGTAGGCGAGATTAAGTACTTCGACGCGGTCCTCGCGGACGAGGCCGGCACCCCATACACCATCAAAAACGGGATCTGCATGCACGAAGAGGACTTCGGGACACTCTGGAAGCACTCCGACATGTTCACCGGATCCAATGAGGTCCGCCGTTCCCGACGCCTGGTCATCAGCAGCTTCACCACTGTGGGCAACTACGATTACGGCTTTTACTGGTACCTCTACCTGGATGGCACCATCGAGCTTGAGGCCAAGCTCACCGGCGTCCTTTTCACGTCCGGCTACACGGCGGCCGGCGCTCCCTATAACTCCGAGGTGGCACCCGGGTTGGGTGCCCCGTATCATCAGCACCTGTTCAGCGCACGCCTCGACATGATGGTCGATGGGGTCACCAACGCAGTGGATGAAGTGGACGCCGTGCGTCTTCCCTACAGCGACACCAACGACCGCGGAGAAGCTTTCACCAAATCAGTCACGCGCCTGGCCACCGAACAAACAGCATCGCGGGAAGCCAAGGGCTCCGTAGGCCGGGCTTGGCACATCGTTAACACCGAGAAGACAAACCGTCTGGGCCAGCCCACCGGATACGTCCTTTACCCGGATGACAAGCCCACCCTGATGGCCGACCCGGACTCCTCGCTCGCAGCGCGGGCAGCCTTTGCCACCAAACACCTGTGGGTCACCCAATACGACCCGGCCGAACGCTACGCTTCCGGGGATTTCGTCCACCAAAGCCCCGGAGGAGGCGGACTCCCGGCCTTCACCGCCCAGGACCGGTCCGTGGACGGCGAAGACATCGTCCTCTGGCACACCTTCGGACCCACGCACTTCCCCCGCCCCGAAGACTGGCCAGTCATGCCCACCGACTACGCCAAATTCACCCTGAAACCCTACGGCTTTTTCGGCAAGAACCCGGCCCTGAACGTCCCACCCAACAAAGCAGCCACAGGACACTGCACAACCCCGGCCGCCGCTGACACCCATGGGTGCCACGACTAACCATGGTCGAAGCCCTGCACCTTGGGACCGTCGGCCTGGCCGCGGTCGGTGCCTGCTGCACCGCCGCGGCCAAGTCCCGCGGAAAGACCCTGAACATGATCACCGCGCTGATCATGCTCCTCGCGATGGCAGACAGTGCCCTGCACGTAAGCCCGATCCCCGGAGCCGGTTGGGCGGCGATAATGCTGGTCGCGGCCCTGGGCAGCGCTTTCGCGTCGCGGCGCGGACAGGGCGGGTCGCCTGCCCGCGCCGGTTCCCGGTTCGCCGAAGACGCTGTGAGCCGCAACCGGATGGGCATGCACCGGAATATTGGGCTCATCCTGACAGCGGCCTTACTCATCATCATGGACACCCATCCGATGGCGTCCGGACGTATGCCGGACAGTAGTCATTTCGCGCACGACGGTCATGCGACCGACGCGCTGGTCATGGTGCTCAGCGCAGGCGCGGCGCTCTATGCGGCGGCGAGCGGGTGGATGGCACTACGTTGCCATGGATCACCGCGCAGCAACCGCATCGAAGCCGCAGCGATGGGACTCTCCGTGGTGATCATGTCCCTGACAGGAATTGGATGACATCTCGCGAAGACTTGGTAAGCCGTCGACCAATTAGCTGCCTCGTTCGACGATCCTGACGGGGGCGTGTCAGCTTATCCTTGATCCACCCCCCTTTGCCTGTCAGCTCCTCAGCATGTCCCTTGCGTCGGAAAGGCACCGTCCCAAGCGGTCGAGTTTGGTCACCACAGAACATGACAGATCCTTGTGACCAGTCCGACGACAGAACGTCCATTATCGACGTTTGAAGCGCCGTATGAGTAGCGGCGCGGTTCGGTGTTCCGGTCGCCGACCATCGACCCCGAGGCCAACGTCAGGAACGACCGGAGACCAAGCCCTCCCGGGAAGGGTGCCCGGAAGATATGTCAAAGCTGTGGATCCATATGGTTATCAGAACCCGGGCCAGCCTCCGGCATACAGACTTCCTGGGACGACGATTCCCACCTCGTTCACAAAGACAGTCGCAACGCAGTCTTTTCTGCTTCGAAGGCGGCGACTTCTTCGAGAATGATCGGCGCGGCGGTGGTGGCTGCATGGATGCCAATAACGCTAGCGATTTCCATGACTTCGAGTATTTCCTCGATCGTAGCGCCGTAACGGAGCGCGTTCTCCATGTGCAGCTTGGTTCCCCGCTCGTAAAGGTGCGTGGCGGCAATGTCGAAGGCGATATAGATCAATTCCTTGACCTTGGGCTCGAGCGGACCGTGTTTCCAGGATGCCGAGGAGAATTCGGTGTAGCCCTCTAAGTATTCAGGGTCAAGCTCCAAGGTGTCGTCCCAGATCTTGTTCCAGTAGCCGCGGTTCGCGGTGAACTCCTTCTTAACCCGCTCCTGGTACTCGGTGAGCGGTTCTTTTGCCTGACGCGCTCCGGCTTCATCAAGGACCTCACACAGAATAGGAACTCCCACGTTCATGGCGTGCACGCCCAGAGTGCTGGCCAGTTCCACTACCTCCATAATTTCCGCGGACGTGGCACCGGAGCGAAGGGCGGCCCGAACATGTTGCCGAACACCAGGGAGATACATGTGGGTTGCCGCACTGTCTACGGCGATATAAATGAACTCCTTGACCTTGTCTTCCAAGTGATTCTTTTTCCACGGGACGGATGCCATGGAAAGGTAGCCGGACAGGAACTCGGGGCTGAGAATCAGGATCGATTCCCACGCCTCTCCCCAGGTCCCGCGGACGCTGATGAATTCTTGCTTGATTTCTTGTTGGCGGGCTGTCAGTTCCATTGATGTCCTTTTCTGCGTGTATGTCGGGCCGGCGGGGATGAGTAACCCTATCTTTGGCTGACTATGGATCCTTGCGAAGTTGCAGCCACCCATCGGGCAATTTCCGTGTGGTCGGCGTTGTCCGGGAGGTTTGCTGCCGCCTCTTCCCAAAGCTGGATGGCGGCGTGGCTGAGCCTCGACTCGGAATGGACCCGGTCAGCGAGGTCAACTGCAATCTTCATGTCCTTGAGCATCAGTTTCAGGGCGAAGCCCGAGTTGAATGTGCCGGAAAGAATGAAGTTGGGCCACTTGTTCTCGGTCGAGCCGCTTTTTCCGCTGGAGTCATTGACAATTTGCAATAGAAGCGAAGGGTCCACGCCGAAGCTTTGCCCGGCGAGGATGGCCTCGCTGCTAACAAGCAGATGAGCGGCGGACATGAGATTGTTCAGTGCTTTGGCCGCGTGACCTGCACCCACCATGCCGGCGCGCTTGACGGTTCCGAAGCAGTTCAGAATAGCGGAGGCATCGAGGAGGTCCTCGTCGTCTCCCCCTGCCATGACGGTCAACGTGCCGTTTTGGGCACCCCTCACGCCCCCCGATACAGGAGCATCAATGAAACGGATGCCTCTTTGGCGAAGTTGATGTTCCAAGGACTGGCTGCGGAACGGATCGCTGGAGCCCATGTCGATGACCAGACTGTTGCTGGTCAGGCTGTCGTTCACTTCCGGGCTCATGATGACAGCTTCGACGACATCGGAGTTGGGCAGCATCAGGATGACGGTGGATGCACCGGCAACTGCTTCCGCTGGCGACGCACAACTGGTGCCGCCTGCTTCGGCCAGTCGCGTTCGTGCCTCCTCGGCGAGATCGAAACCGCGGACCTTGTGTCCTGCCGCCAGGAGTCGTTTTACCATTGGCATTCCCATGTTGCCGAGGCCAAAGAATGCGGTTGTAGTCATGACGTCTCGCTCAATTTCATTTCAGTGAGAACCTTTTCCGCCACCCGAAATGACTCCAAGGCGGCGGGGACGCCGACGTAGATGGCTGTCTGCATAAGAACTTCCTGAATTTCCCGTTGCGAGAGGCCGTTGTTGATGGCGCCGCGAACATGAACTTCGAGTTCGTGTGACCGGTTCAGAGCCGTGAGCATCGCAAGGTTGATCATGCTGCGGCTACGCCGGTCAAGACCATCGCGGTTCCATATGGCGCCCCAGCAGTACTCTGTGACGAGTTCCTGAATGGGGCGGCTGAACTCGGAAACCTGCCCGAGGGATCGCTCCACGTGGCTGGCGCCGAGGACCTCTTTGCGGGTGGTCAGTCCCTCTTCGTACCTGGTGCTGTGGGTGCCGATGTTTTCCATTGTTATTCCTTCCGGAGCTCTGCGGTCTTGGTGTAGTCGGATTCCCCGACCGGCTCGGCCCAATGGGTCACTCCGAGGGAAATCGCGGTGTGCGTCATGAATGAGTCTGGTGCGGCCCCATGCCAGTGGCGCTCCCCCGGCGGGCACCAAACGGTGTCACCGGCGTTGAGGACGCGCGGGTTGTTTTCGCCTGATGCTTGGATGAGGCCGCGGCCGGCGATTATCTGGAGTATCTGACCGTCTTCGTGGTGGTGCCAGTACGTCCTTGCGCCGGGCGTGAAGTTCACCGTATTGATGGTGACGCCGTCCGTGGATGCCATCGTCAGGTAGGGGAAGACGGTACCGCTGAACTGTGAACCTTTCTTGTCGGCTGTGCCGTCCTGTACAGGTCCGTTGATGATCCTCATTGCTGCTCCTTCGTTTCGGGCAGCTTTTTGAGGCCGACGGATGCCTGCTCAAAAAGCCGCACACCGCCGGAGGCATCGCCGATGGCATCAACTACTCTGTTGCTGATCTGCTCGGAGTAACCAAGGGCATTGGCCAGACCGAAACTCGCAAGTGGTCCCGCAGAATTGGGGCTAACCACTCCGAGTTCCGCGGCAAGTTCGACGTAGGCCAACACGTCTTTCATCATGAGGGTATTGGTGAGGCCACCTTTGAGATAATCTCCTTTGATGATTTTCGGGAACCGGTTCAGCGACGCGAAACTTACGCCCGAGCTGTTGTTAATGACATCCAGAAGCACATCAAGGTTTAGTCCGGCCTTCTTGCCAGCGACCATGACTTCAGCCGTTGCAGAGAGCGTGGTGGCGTTCAGGAAGTTGTTCAGGAGCTTGGTGGTATGCCCGGCCCCTGACTCGCCGGTATAAAAGATTTTGCTTGAAAAGAGTTCGAGAACCGGGCGCGCACGAGCAAGCGTGGTTTCCTCGCCTCCAACCATCAGAACCAGCTGGCCTTTTTCTGCGGCAGCCGCTCCTCCGGAGATCCCGGCGTCCAGGTAACTCGCACCGGCGGCAGACACCTTACCGCCTAGCATGCGGGTCGACGCAGGGGTGGAGGTGCTCAGGTCGACGACAATTTGCCCGTGCCGCAGGTTCTCCAAAACGCCGCTTTCACCCAGCATGACGTCCTCCACAACGGAGCTCCTGGGCAAGGACAGCAGGACGATGTCCGAGCTGTTCGCCACATCCGCTACGTTCGCGGCAGGGGTAGCACCGGCGGCGGAGATGTTTGCCGGGACGGTATCGAATCCCAACACTTCTCTTCCAGCGCGGGTAATACAAGTGGCCATGCGGCCGCCCATGTTGCCCAGGCCGATAAACCCTATCCGGAGTCCAGTCATCGTTCCATCCCTAAGAAGTTGTTGCCGTAAATCGCCTCGTCAACGCTGGTGGTGTCCCAGGCCCCGGCTCCGCCGCTGGGGCGTACAGTGTTCACAATGGATGCGCCGCCGTCAGCGGCAATCAGCTGCCCGGTGACGTAAGCGGAGTCTTCGCTCAGTAGGAAGGCCACTACGGTTGCTATTTCATCGACAGTGCCTGCCCGCCTCATAGGGGTGGTGCTGGCACGCTGCTCCATATCGTTCTTGCCGCCACTGGTGCTTGCGGCGGCGGCAAAGAGTTCGGTCGGGACGATTCCAGGTGCTACTGCATTGACGCGGACGCCCAGCGGCCCCCCGTAGACGGAGCCGCCATGAACCAACCCCACCACTGCATGTTTTGAGGTGTGGTAGGCCAACAGGTCGGCGGCTCCTGTGAGGCTGGCTATGGATGCCGTGATGGCGATGTTGCCGCCACTGCGCTGCGCCTTGAACTGGCGGAAAGCGGCCCTCATGCCCAGGAACTGTCCGCGCACGTTGACGTTCATGACCCGGTCGAAATCTTCCACCTCGACGTTCGGCAGGGCAGCGAATTTTCCGAAGATCCCCGCGTTGAGATGGTGCAGGTCCACCCGTCCGAAGGCGTCCAGGGCCTCCTGGATGTAGTTATTGACATCAGTCTCGTCAGCAACATCTGCGGCTACGGCGATGGAGCGGGTAGGCAGCGATCGTGCAACGGCGGCGGCGGCTTCTGCCTTGATATCCACGGCGACTACATGTGCGCCCTCCATGGCGAGACGCCTGGCGGAGGCTTCGCCCAGACCGCCGGCCGCGCCGGTAACAATGGCGACCTTTCCGGCAAATCGAGGGAGGGTCATGACTTTTCTTCCTTTCTGCCGATGGTTGCTGCCAGTCCGGCCAGCGGTCCGGCTGTGACGGGTGTAAACCGCTCCAGGGTGGACGGATCGTGGCCCGTCACGAGGTGCTTCGCGCTCGTGGCCATCAGCTGCCTGATCGTGTCGAAGCCGGCGTACACTTCCCTAACGTCATTGACGAACATGAACGGAAGGTCCTGATCGTATTCTTCGTAGTAGTGGATGGCGTCTGAGGCGAGCACGACCTGGCCCTCACTGGTGTCCACGGTGACGATCGACTGGCCGGGCGTATGTCCCCCTACCCGGAACATCCGGATGCCGGGGGCGATGATGTGCTCGTGGTCGAAGGTCTTGATTCTTCCCTCGCCCGCCGCCCGCTTCAGGTAGTCAAGCTCCTCTCCTTCTACCGAATGCCGGAACTGCTTACGGGCGGCGAAGCTGCTGAGCCAAAAATCCAGCTCAGCGCCGGCCATAATGATGTTGGACTCGGGGAACAAATCCAGGTTTCCGATGTGGTCATAGTGACCGTGAGTGACCAGGACCTGCGGTGCTTCGGCGGGATCCACCCCAAGGGCGGCGAATGCCGCGGCCGGCTCTATGAGGAAAGTGCGGTTCCGCACCTCCCCGCCGTGTTTGGAGAAGCCAGTATCGACGACAACGGTACGTTGTGCGTTGCGGATTACCCAGAAAAAGTAATCCATCTCTATGGGCTCGTCATCCATCTTGTAGATGTGGAAGTTCAGGTAAACGTCGCTCTTCATCGTGGACCGCGTACCGAACTTCACAATGCTGACTTGATACCTATCACTGCTACTCATGCTCGCTCTCCCTGCTTGCGGTCCAGTCATTTGAGGTCCGGCGGGTCCCGATTGGGAGAACGAAAACTTCGTACAGATCGTCGTTACTGTGTTCAGCCAAGGGAAGTAGCGATCGCCTTGGCCGGCCCATTCAGGGCGGGGTACTCGGCTGCTACCCGCGGATCGTGCCCTGGAATGACGGGTGCTCCGGTATCTGCAGAGAGCTCCTTGGCAAATGCCAACGCAGCGCACATCTCGTCGAGGTCTGTGTGCGCGAAAAACGGCCAGCCCTTCTCGAGTTGCTCGGCGAAATGGATCGCATCCGACGCGAGGATCAACGGCCCCGATTTGCTCTGCACGAGTGTCAGTAGCTGTCCTGGGCAGTGGCCGCCGACCGGGTAGACACTCACGCCCGGGTGGACCTCGGTCTCGCCGTCGATCAACCGCAGCCTTTGCTCCTCGCCAGCGCGCATAATCACCTCCAAGTCGGCGGCCGCAGTGAACTCCCCGACCAGACCGTTCTCCTCGAACTTTGCGGTCCAGTACTCGTACTCGGCGCGGGCGGCGACGATGACGGCTTGGGGGAAGAGGTGAACGTAGCCGATGTGGTCGTAATGGAAGTGGGTGGTGATCACCATGCTGACCTGGGCCGGTTCGATTCCCAGCAGCGCGAGACCCTCGGGAGGCGGCGTTCGGCTAGTCTCCCCGAGCCAGTCTTTCCCGGCGACGTCGTAGCCGGTGTCGATCAGGATGATCGCCTTATCGTTCCGAGCTATCCAGAACGAGTAGTCCATGGGCTGATCCTCATCAACCTCCCCGGAATTTGCGAACCCATGGAAGACAATGCTCTTCCTGGTCACACGTTCGCCGTACTTGACCTGGATGACGTTGAATTTAGATAGGGCGGAAGACACAGGCGCTCCTCAGGGCTATCGTGCTAGGTTCGAAAGGCGGCGTTCCGCCATGGACACAATGTTCGAAAGCAACATCGCACGGGTCATGGGACCCACCCCTCCTGGATTCGGCGATAGCCAACCGGCGACATCGCCGACAGCGGGATCGACATCCCCGGCGAGCTTCGCCTTTCCGGACTTGGTGGTGCCCACCCGGGTTACCCCGACATCGAGTACGGCTGCACCCCGCTTCACCCAGTCGGGCTGCACGAAGTGCGGCTGCCCCAGCGCGGCGATAACGATGTCGGCTCGACGCACCTGGTCAGGAAGATCCCTGGTACGCGAATGAGTCAGGGTCACGGTTGCATCCAGGCCCTTACATGTCAGCAGGAGTCCCAAGGGCCGTCCTACCGTCACACCGCGACCGATAACCGTCACCTGGCGGCCGGCTATTTCGACCCCTGCACGCAGCAGCAACTCGACAATGCCAGCGGGGGTGCAGGGCACCGGTGAGCTCAGTTCGCGGGCGACACTCAAAACGAGTCGTCCCAGATTCGTGGGATGCAGTCCGTCCGCGTCCTTCTCCGGCTCGATCGACTCCAGCACAGCATTGTCGTCGACGCTGTCCGGAAGAGGCAGCTGCGTGATGAACCCGGTCACCCCCGAATCGGCGTTGAGCTCTGCGACGCTTTGCTCAATCTGGGCCCTTGTCGCCCCCTCCGGAAGGTGGTGAGGGATCGATGCGATCCCCACCTCCGAACAGTCACGATGCTTCCCGGTCACATACGAGACCGACGCCGGGTTCTCCCCCACCAGCAAGGTTCCCAGCCCCGGGGTGATCCCGGCCGCTTTCAATGCGACCACCCGCTCGCGCAGCTCCGCCTTGATAACCGCTGCAGTAGTCGCACCGTCAAGCATCTCGGCCATCCGGCCCTCCCTCCACTCTCGCTCTATGCGCCCAGGGGCAGTCGCTCCTGGGCCGACATGATTTAGGCTCCGGCAGGCACGTCGAGTGCCGGACGCGGAACCGCCCCGACGTCGATGGCGTTGTTGTTTTCGAGGTCGAAGTAGGGGTACCGGCCGACGGTCACTCGGATCTCCTTCTGCGGTGTGCCGGGGCGCCCCCACAGGACGGTGATTTTGGTACCCTCGGCTGCATATCGCTTGTCAATGAAGCCGAGCGAGATCATGCGACGGTAGTAGACGCTGTTGATGCGTCCGGTTGAAGTACCGATCCGCTGACCGTCCGCGAGGACCCAATCTGCGTGATACGCGAAGCCAGGTTGACCGCCCAGGTTGAAGTAGATGTCGAATGGGCGGTCGTCGATCCTGTCGTACGGCTCGACGTCGCGTCCCCGGTACTTGGAGGCGACGACGTCGGCGATGTCCTCCTCGTTCCAGACGAGGCTCACTACTGCCCAATGGTCGGCTTCGGCCTCACGCTGCAGCGCTTCCTTGCCTATGAAGTCGTGATTGAAGTCGACCATTTTCCCCCAGCCGACTTGGTAGGGCGTCACGAACCGCGCCTCGGCATCCGGGCCAACGCTGCCGTAGAAGTGGCGGTACTTGTTGTAGAAGTTCTGCATCGGCTGGGTATCGAAGTAGGCAGCCATGTCTGGCTCCTCGTACCACGGCAGGGGGTAGTGGAGGTTGATGTTCGGGAATCCCGCCTCGGTGTGCTGCATGAGATAGGCGACCTGCCCCTGCTTCACGAGGCCAAAGGGCTGGCCTGCTTCCCAGATGGCCCGGTAGACGGTCTCGGTGTCCGGCGCCGCACCGTGGACCTCATAAGCCAACCCGCCAGCCATCCCGAGCCGGAGGATGCGGACGGGGAGGCCTGCGATCGTTCCCATGCGATGCCTGCCGAAGGCGATGTCGTGGAGGTCCTCCTGCGCGGCGGCTTCAAGAACCTCCAGCGAACGCGGGCCAGCGATCTGGAAGAAGAACTCCTTGTTTGATTGGTCTTCACCCTTCACGTTGAGTCCGGAGTTGATCAACCGGTACTCCAGCGCGGGAGCGAGCCAATACGTTCGGTAGGTATCCTCTTCGATCCGAGCGACCACCCCGTCCGTGAGGATCTGGCCCTTGTCATTGCAGAGGACGGCGTGTCGGATCTGGCCTACCTGGAACCCCCGGAACGCGTTGATACACACCGATCGCAAGAACTCGAGCGCATCCGGACCAGAGACGTCATAAACGGGAGACATGCCATTGAGGGCAGTGCCGATGTGCGCAGTCTCCTTCGACGAAAGCACCTCGGTTTCGTAGCCAAGAAACTCCAAGGGCAAATAACCCATGCCGGGGGCGACGGTGTACGCCCCTTCGCTGATTGCTTGTTGTGCGGTCATGTTCTTCACTCTCTGTTGATACGGGTGCGTCGTCGCACCACGGTGATCGAGGGGCTAGTTGGATGAGTCGAGCAAGGCGAAGCCGGCACCGGCGACTGCGCCACCGTCTACCGGAAGGACACTTCCCGTCGTGTAGCTCGCGCGTGTGACGAGGTAGAGCATCATGTCGGCCACCTCCTCTGGTTTGCCATAGCGGGGAATTGGAAGGCCGCCGGCGATAGCGGATTCATCACCGCCCGCCATCATCGGAGTATCGGTGTAGCCCGGCTGCAGGGCGTTCACGCGGATGCCATACTTCCCCAGTTCGAGCGCCGCGATCTGGGTCAGTCCCACGATCGCCATCTTTGCTGCAACATACGGGGCAAGGAGCGTGGGCGGCACTACCGCCGTGATAGAGCTGGTATTCACAATGGATCCGCTGCCCTGCCTTCGCATAGCTGTGACCACCGCCTGGATCCCGTTGAAATGTCCCGTGAGGTTTACGTTGAGGACACGATCCCAAATTTCGGGGCGCATCTCTTCGAGCGCCGCCGGGACGTTGATACCTGCGTTGTTGACCAGGATGTCGAGCGTTCCATGGCCGAAATCCAGGGCGGCCTGGACGCAAGCACCCCATTGATCCCTATCGGTGACATCGAGCGGTACAAACAGTGCCTGATCGCCGAGGGCGGCGGCAAGCGCTTCGCCGTCCTCGTGCAGGACGTCGGCGACGATCACTCGTGCCCCGTTTTCCACGAGCACTCGACAATGAGCTGCGCCAATCCCGCGGGCGCCTCCGGAGACAATCGCCGTCTTGCCATCGAGCCTAAAGGTATTCATCAGAATCGGACCCCTCTCGGTTCCAGCCTTGAGCACGACGGGCCGAACGAATTCGCCCCGGCGTGTGAGCGATTCGACAGTGAATCGCCAGATCTAGGCTCCAGCGCCCCCCGGGAAGTTCCTAGCGTAAGTTCACCTGATTCTGCGCCCGTTCCCGTTTGACGGAAGTGACAGATCATCACTACTCCCCGGCCCTGCTCAGGCGCATGTCGATAACGCCCGTTATGAGATCGCGTTCGACTGCGGCACGCATAGCCGCCCCAGCATCCTCAAGGGAGAACACCCGCGAAATCATGACGTCCACGTCCAGCGTGCCCAATTCGATGGCGTCGGCAATGCGCTGGATGTCCCGGTCGAGGAATCCGCCACCGCTCTGTGATCCTTTGATGACCCGGCCGAAGAGCGACACCGTGTTCGCCGGAAGGGTCGTGGTCGCCGTGTCAAGCGGAGCGACCATGCTGGTCGCGACGACGGTCCCGCCATTGCGAGAGAGGGTAAAGGCCTGCTCGATTCCTCCCGGTTCTCCGGTAGCCTCCAACGCGAGGTCCGCGCCGCGTTCCGCAGTCAAAGTGTCGACCGTCGTACGGGCATCTTCCGGTGCCACCGCTGCGCTGGCGCCCACCTTCAAGGCAAAATCACGACGCTCAGGAAGAGGATCGACTGCGATGATCGGACCCGCGCCGGCCGCTTTCGCGGCCTGGATCATCCACAGGCCCAGATGTCCGCAACCGACCACTACAACACTCTCACCCGGTTGTACACGGCCGACTTCCCATACGGCGCCGACGCCGGAAATGCCTCCGCAGCCTAGGACGGCCAGTTGAACCGCATCGAGCGAGCTGTCTACGACGGCGTAACAGTGCTCGCGATACTTCATGTACTCAGCGAATGTTCCTGCCCCGCCAAACCCCGCCACCACATGTCCAGCGGCAGTGCGGCCGACGGCCGGTGGTGTCGCGACTTCTACCCACAGCCGCTCGCATTGCGAGGGGCTGCCGTGGAGGCACGGATAACATTTGCCGCACTCCATGGTGCCGGCCACGACAATCCGGTCGCCCACTTTCGTCTTCATCACTCCGGGACCGACCTCAATGACCGTGCCACAGGCGCTGTGGCCGGGCACGAAGCGCCGGTCGGAGCTGACAGGGTTGTCTATGAAGAGCTGATCGGTACGGCAGACGGCACTGGCCTCTATTCGGACGGTCACTTCCCCCCATCCCGGCGGGTCCAGGGTGATCTCCTCGATCTCGATCGGTGCGCCTTCTCCGCGGGCGAGAGCAGCTCTCATGTTAGACCTCTTCGTCTTCGTGCAATGGGTGGCTTGTTGAGTGGATGGGTTACTCCTCCTCCATCATCGAGATCCCTCCCGGGTTTTGCGACAGAAAATGCGTATTTGCGTAAGTGATCGCGTAAGTGCACGCTATGAGTGGTGAGCGTCACATGGCTATATGGCAAGTGGAGGAAAAGGCGCCTCGGCGGCGGCTCCCTCCACGCCTTCGTGCACACGGTCTCCTCCCACCCCTGAGACCCCGTATCGGCAAATTAAGCTGAGTAAGGTATCAACAATGACAACGTCAAGTCGCGGGCTTCCTGTCAGGCACCTCACCGAGCTCGTGGGGAGAGACCGGGTTCTCAATGAATTGAGCAGTCTCGTCGCCTCGCGCCGACTTGTCACCATCACCGGGCAAGCTGGCGTGGGAAAGTCCCGGACAGCAGCGCGCCTCGCGGAGATGTTAAGGCGTTCCTTTGGCGGCTCCATCGCCGTCGTCGAGATGGGCGGCCAAGCTTCGGACCGCGCCGGTGAGACCATCGCTGCCGCCGTCGGATCTCCTGGCGCATCACTGGAAGAGATCGCGCGGATACTGGGCGAAAAACCGCACTTGATCGTCCTCGACAACCTGGATCGTGCGGATCTCGCGGCGCCAGCCCTCGAACAGCTGCTTCGGCACGCAACCGAGACCCGCCTTGTAGTTACCTCCCGTCAGCGAACGGGTATCCGCGGGGAGACACTCTACGTCTTGTCCCCGCTTGAAAGCATTCTGCAGGGGCCTCCGGAAGCAGCACTCGAGTCGCCCGCGGGAAACCTGCTGCTGCGGCTTATCCGTGAAGAGGACCCTACGTTTCGAGCAACAGCAGCGGCGGCGGAAGAACTGCTTGCCGTGTGCAAGGCCACAGATGGCGTCCCGCGGTTCATCGAAGCAGCGGCACGCGCCGTCTGCGTGCTGGGCCCTCGTGCCGCAGCGATCGCAGTCACGGAGGACGCGGCCGTCCTGGACTCGTTCCTCCCTACCGCCTTTCACGCCATGACCTCGAAGGCAGTCCTGCAGGGGGCGCTGGCAAGAGTATCCGAACCGGCGCGCAGGCTCCTGCAACGGCTCTCGTTGTTCGCGTCCGGATGCGACCTGCGCTTCGCTGCGGATCTCTTCTCCGATGGGAGTGTGGCGAAGATCGCCGGGCCCACCTCAGAACTCGTCGATCAGTCGCTGGTGCGGTCCGAAACAGTGGGTGGAGAGCGCAGATTGCGAGTTCCTCTTCACTACCGCGGACACACTCTCGGATCCTGGGATGAGGAGAGCCGTTCGAGCGAACAGCAACGCGTGCGAAGCGCTCTAATCGACAGGATGCGTCATTGCGCCGGGTCATGGTTCTCCGATGACCAACTGCAGAGCATCCAGTTCCTCAACCGCCATGCCGGTGACATCACAGCACTTCTCAGCGCCATGTCAGCCGACCCCAACGATGCACACGAAGCTCTCGATATCATCAGCGCCCTGCGCTATTACTGGCAGCTTCATCCTGTCGACCCTTGGCCCAGAGTGAGGGACTGGCTCGGCACGGCACTAACTATCGACCCGACTCACGACTCGATCACCGTCCGCGCCATGCAGACCGATGCCTACATCGCGTTCCACGAGGGAGACCTTGAGGGCGCAAGAGCACAGCTCATGGCCAGCAGGTCAGGGTCCGATCCATCGCTCATCGGTGACAATGAGGCTCTTTTCGGCATCTTCGTCGAAGCGTTGATCGATCTTGGCGAAGGCAATCCTGCCGCTGCAGAGCCCAAGCTGGGCCGAGTGCTGCGGGAGTCTCTGCAGGCAGACGTGGAACACCTTGGCGAAAAATACTGGTTCCTGGCGACATGTCAGATTGCCATGGGCCACGAGGAAACCGCGATGGCGTCTCTCGCTGAGGGCCTGGCGTTTTGCGAACAGGTCGGTGATATCTGGGGTCGAGCCTACATGTGGTGGCTGGTGGCTTTGATCGCGGGCCGACAGGGCCGCACCAACGAGGCCACCGCGCGCTTACGTGAGTCGGTAGATGTGATGTCCGACTACGGCGATCGCGCGGGTCTTGCCCTCTGTGTGCGACTCCTTGTGTCCATCTCCGGTAACAACGGAGAGGACGAGAGTGTCGCCCGCCTGGCCGCACTTTTTCCGCGACAGATGCATACGAGCCCTCCGGTCCCGCTGCCCGAGCTCGTCCCTGCGCCTCCAAGCACCTTTGGTCCGTCCACGCCATTGCAAGACAATCGATCGCTCGGTGAGATGCTTGCACGGATCATCGACGGGGACGCAGCAGAGAACCCGACCCAGCGCGACGGGACGCTCGATGCGCTCAGCGGCCGCGAATGGGAAATTGCCACCCTCGTCGCGGAAGGACTAGGCAACCCCGCTATTGCGGCGAGACTCGTGCTGTCGCGGCGCACGGTGGAGGGACACGTCCAGCGGATCCTGGCGAAGCTCGGCTTTCGCTCCCGCAGCCAGATCGCAGTGTGGGTGGCACAATCAAGAACCGAAGTGGGGCGGCGCCGATAAGCGCCTCGGGCTGGAATTCCGGGCCGATGCGCAGGAGGCACTCACGAGTGCCCCCATGCGAGTGGGCTTACCTGGCGGGCCGACGACGCTACCCGAAGACAATGGTGTGATTGCCGTGGCGGATGACTCGGTCTTCCGCATGCCATTGCACGGCTCGAGAGAGGACCGCGCGCTCGACATAGGCGCCGTGGGCTTGGAGATCGGCGGCCGTCATGGAATGGTCGACGCGGGCGACATCCTGTTCAATAATCGGGCCCTCGTCGAGGTCCTTCGTCACATAGTGTGAGGTGGCGCCGATGAGTTTCACGCCACGCTCCTGCGCTTTGCGGTAGGGAGCGGCGCCGATGAAGGCGGGCAGGAACGAGTGGTGGATGTTGATGACCGGTACGCCGATCTTGTCAAGGAAGTCTCCGGAGATGATCTGCATGTAGCGTGCCAGCACGACGAAGTCGACGTTGCCGCGCAAGAGTCCAAGGATCTTCGCCTCGGCCTCGCTCTTGTCGGGGCCCTGCGAATGTACGTGCATGAACGGGATACCGAAGGAGCGCACGTCCTCTGCGGTGTTGGTGTGGTTGGAGATCACCATCGGGATCGAGACAGGCAGCTCGCCGCGGCGATGCCGCCACAATAACTCCAACAGGCAGTGATCCGATGTGGAGGCCAGGATCGCCATTCGCTTTGGCACGGACTGGTCGGTGAGCCGCCACTCCATGACGTATGGCTTCAGGGTCTTGGCGAGGTCGGCCTGGATGTCGGGGATCGCCGCAGCGAGCCCCGGGCGGTGGAACACCACCCGCTGGAAAAATGCGCCGCCTTCGGGGTCGGACGAGTACTGGTCCAGCGTAACGATATTGCCCTTATTGCGAGTCACCAGCGCGGTGACGGCGGCAACGAGGCCGGGCTGGTCGGCACCATGCACGGTCAAGCAGGCGTGGTCGCGCAATGGGATGTTGAGTGGCATGTAGTTTGCTCCTGGGTTCGGGACGGCCGTGACAGTGGTCAGACGGCTCGCTGTGGTTCAGCTATGGGCGCAAGGGTGATGTCGAACTGTGCCGAGGTCCATTTCTCAGCCAGATTTCGACCGGGTGGGCCCGCTCCTGGTTCATGTTCGACAAACGGCACGATAAGTGACGGCTTGACACCGAATACCGCGTCCTTCTCCAGCCACTCGTCGCCCTCTACGAAGATGTGGGTGATGAGGGTCTCGTACCCGGGATGGCTCACCATGAAATGGATGTGAGCCGGGCGCATGGGAGACCTGCGAGCAGCGTCTAATAGATCACCGACCGGGCCGTCATGCGGGATCGGGTAGGCGGCGGGCTGGACTGTCCAATAGTCGAAGGTCCCGTCTTCGTTTGTGAAAAAGTGAGCGCGGCCCGACAGTTGCCGCGATTCGTGCTGAACGTCGTAGAAGCCGTCATCGTCGGCCGCCCAAACCTCCAGGCGCACGCCTGCCAGCGCGGCACCTGTGGCTGACCGAACGGAGCCGTGGACGTAGCAGGGGTGTCCGGACATTCCGTCGCCGATGTCGTCGCCGTTCTCGATGAACGGGGCGTTCTCGACGAAGAAGGGGCCGAAGACCGTCGACTCGGTCGCTGTCGACCGTGCGGGCGCGTTGACAGCCACCGTCATCATGGAGGCACCCAGCACGTCCGAAAGCAGGATGAACTCCTGTCGGTGCTCGTCGGTGGTTTGCCCCGCGCGTGTGAGGAAGCCGATCGCCGCGTCCCACTCCACCTGCGTCAGACGCACGTCCCGGATGAACCCGTGAAGATGACGCACCAGCGACGACATTACTTCCCGGAAACGAGGGTCTTCGCTACCTCCGAAGCTTGCGACTACTTCGTCGGTCAGCGTGGATTCCCGGGTGACCTGTATCAGCGCTTCGGCCCCTGTCATGGTCATGAGTGGATCGTCCCTTCATCGAATGCCGCCTGGAGCAGCCATTGAATATCCCCGCGAGTGACTTCTCGAGCGTTGGGGATTGGAAGCCTCTCGGCCACGACATCGACGGCGACAGGCACATCGTCGTCCTGCATGCCCAGTTCACGAAGATTCCTCGGTGCGCCTGTGGCAATTAAGAGTTCGCGAAGTCCCGCGACGGCATCGTCGACGCCCAGTGCCGCGCAGATCGACCTACTCGCGGCAGGGACGGCGTCGGCATTGAAACGAAGCACTTGCGGAAGGATCACGGTGTGTGTACCGGCGTGCGAGAGGTCGAACGCGCCCCCGAGAGCGTGGCATATCTTGTGGTGCAGTCCCGACCCAGCCTCCGCGAAAGCGGAACCAGCGAGGAAGCTGCCGTACACCAGGCTGTCCATTGCACCTGCCTGGGCGTTCTGCAGCGCGCGCAATCCCTGAGTGAGCTGACGAATGCCTTCGCCGGCCTTCAGCGATGTGAGCGGGTTTGCCCCGGGTCCCCAGAATGCCTCCACACAGTGTGCCAGCGCATTGAACGCAGAGGACACGGCGACGGCATGAGGGAGAGAGGTTAGCAGCGCCGGGTCGTATACGACGGCTCGCGGCTGCACCAAGGGGTTTTTCCCGGTCTGTTTGCGGCCGTCCACAGTAATGCCCCAGACATCCGTCATTTCCGAGCCAGCCAGAGTGGTGGGGACGGCGAGGATTGGAAGGCCTGTCCTTAATGCAATGGCCTTCGCAGTTCCAGTGGTAGACCCCCCTCCAATCGAGAGAATCAGGTCGGCATCGGAGTTCTCAGCTGCCTGCTGGGCAAGGGCTGCTGTCTCGGCTGGAACATGCTCTACGACGTCGCTGAAAAGGCCGACGACGCGGGCGTGGATCGCGGAGGTGATGAGTTCCGCGGCCACGGACTGGGAGGGAGACGTCACCAACAGAATACGTCGCGCGTGGTGCCGTTCGACCCAGTCCCGCACGTTGGCAGCGGCATTCCCGTGACCGAATCGGACCTCGGCCGTTTGCGAGCGATATGTGAATGCTTCCATACTCATGCCAGGAGTGAGTGGTCGTCGAGCCGGTGCCAGCGGCGATTGTGATAGACCAGCGGCGAGGAGTCCGGTCCAGGCTCAACGGCAGATGCCTCGATTGCCTGGGCAGCCACGATCACCGACCCGCCTACCTCCATCCGGTCGATGATTCTGCAGCGCAACCACGACTTGACTCCATGGAAGAGCGGTTCCCCTGTGGTCAGGGGTGACCACAGGGAATCGTCGGAGAAACGGTCAACTCCTGAGGTCGCGAACAGCCGAGCCATGGACACGTCCTGGTCCGTCATAAGGTGGACAACGATGGTCTCCGCGGCCGTTATACCCGGCGTTGCAGAGGAGAGTGCGGACAGTGAGAAGATCAAGATCGGTGGTTCGACGCTCACGGAGACAACGGACGTTGCGGTCAGTCCTACTGGCCCGGAGCCTGGATCGGCGGTGATTACAGCAACTCCGGCAGGGTGGTTTCGGAATGCCAGCTTGAACCCGTCAGAGGTGACTCCGGGGTGTAACAGGGGCAGCTCCGGGGCGGGAGCAGTCCGGTGCTGGGTGTGTTCACGTTCATCAAGTGCACTGGAATGTGCCATTGTTCAAATCCTTTCTTTGGGCGTTTCGGGCAGCTGAGAGGAGGGTGACCGTTCGTCGTCGAGCATGGTTCCGGACCTCCGTCCATGGTCGTTGACTGCTGGTCGCCAAGGGGCGTCGCGCACGAAAGCGGGCTTGCGTCGTTCGGTGCGCAAAGCAGCGAGGACGCCCTGCAGATTGCGATCCTCAAGAGCAGCGATGACTTCTTCGAACCCTGCGGTTGCCGGGATGTTGGCGAAAATTGTTCTCGTGATGGTTCGCTTGTCGATTCCGGGCAACCCGAGTGCTCGGTACGCGTGTAGAAGCGGTTCGGACCCCGCCAACGAGACGAAGTACTCGCAGAAATCGTTCAAGGCGACAACATAATCGTCAAGGCTTTCGGCAACGCCGCCGGTTGCAGCTTCCTGCATCCTTTCCATGCGGTTGCGCAGCGCCCGCAGCTGAGGCTCTGCTACTCGATCGATCATCTGCACGGCGACGCCAATCTCAATCGCGAGTTTTGCTTCGTAGGTCTTGTCGACGAGCTCGTCGGGGACGGGAGCGACGTAGTAGCCGCCGTCCTGGCGTTCTACGAGGGCCTCCGACCTGAGGGTGGACAGAGCGCGCAGGATAGAACCCCGCGACGATGCGAACGTCCGCGCAAGAACATCGGCATCCAGTGCCCGTGACTGATCGGTACGAAGTGACAGAACGTGTTCGCGGACCGCGTCCAGCAACGACCTGTCCGCCTCGGTATGAAGCTGAGCGAACGCTCCCCGGTAGTAGGCCAGTGGGCTGCCTCCATGGACCTCAACGCCGACGACGTGCGCGCGGAACTCCCTATGTGAGCCGGCATCCAAAGCGTCTATGACCCTGCAGCTCAGCCCTGCGACCCGACCGGGAAGTACCGGGTTACCCATGCCGTCTTCGTAGAGCTCGATACCCGCGAACTTGTCGGGTACGCGGGAAGCGAACCTGCCTGCCATGCTCGCCGAGTCCCCGTCCAGGACGTTGATAGCGAATTTCCCGGCCCGCAGGATCGCTGCCGCCGTCGACGAGGCCGTGGACATCGACACCATCACCGTGGGCGGTTCCGATGCTATCGGCGCTATGGCGGCGACCGTCGCCCCCACCGGTCGGCCCTCATCACGGGAGGTCACGATCGCCACTCCTGACGCGAAGTGGTTCATCGCCACCACAAACTCGTCCGACGCGACCGGCATACCTGTCATCTTCATGATCGATCCTCATAGGAAAGTGCGGACGTCACCGACGGGATTCAAGCTCTCCGAAATGAGCCTGTGTGTACATGGCCGCTACAGGGTCGGCGAGTTGAGTGTTGAGGTGACCCCACCACTGACTGAGGTCACGCCAGATCCTTTCGGCCCGGCTCCCATTGACGACAGCACTCGACCCGATGGTCTTGAAGAGGACGTCATTGACCGCGCTCCACAGCAGCTGCGCGGACTGGCCGGCAGCCAAGGCGACACGCATATCTGCAGCCCGCGAGTATGGAGCCGACACCGAATCAGTAAGACACTGGTCGAACATCGCCCCCGCATAATCCATCGTCGCGACCGCCGCGTCGAGTTTCGCCCTCGCGGCACCGTACCGCCACTGGAAGAACGTGTCCTCCGAACGGAGGGCGAAGGGCGGGTTAACGGTCTTGCGAACCGTCATTTGGGCGTCGTACTCCTCAAAGAGGCCGAGTGCCGCGCCAAGCGCCAGGGAGTTCAGCTCAAGAGAGAAGAACCCGATGCCAGGCGCCCCATACATCGGATTCCCGTGCAGTGCTCTGCCGGGCGCCTGCGTTGCCGGGTCGATAGACAGCTGGCTGACGCCTTCCAGCACGAATTCCTCCGGAATGAAAGCGTCATCGAACTTGACCGAGTTGGAGCCGCTCCCCCGCAATCCAAGCGTGGTGCCCCAATCGTCAAGCACTTCGAACTTCTCTCTGGGCGCGATGAAATTCGAGATGACCCCGGGGCGATCGTCGTGAAATGCGTGACCACAGAAGTGAGTTGCATAGGGGACGCCCGATGCGTACCGGTGCACGCCGTTAACGAGGAAACCTCCGTCCACACGAGTGAGAGTCCCCGAAGGCGCGCTCGTCATTGGCGCTGCGAAGTATTCTCCGGCGAACAACTGCTGTTGTGCACTCTCTCCCCAGTACGAAGCAACCTGGAGGTTATGTCCTGATGCGAGGGTCAGACACCACGCCGTTGCCATGTCCGCACGGGCAATTTCGCGCATGACTTTAAGGAAGTCCGGAAGGCTGAACTCATAGCCACCCCAGGTCTTTGGCCTCAGCAGGTGATAGAACCCTGCCTCGAAGAAGGCGCGATGCAGGTCAACTGAATGGCGTGCATTCCGTTCGGTCTCCGCCGCTTCTGCCAGTACTTGCTCGCTGATTCGCCGCGCACTTGCCAGCGCATCATAAAGAGTCAGGGCCGCCGGCGGCTGGGCGCGCAGCGTAACAGATGTTTCCATATCCGTCCTTTGGTCGTCGTTGACAACTTTCCCTAACAGAATCGCTAACTACCCGAGCTCGTTCTAGCGTGAGGTCACCCGATTCATACGCAACCGTCACACCTGCACGTCCAATCGAGGCAGTGTTGCGATGCCGGGATTAACTGCTGCACGCGTCAGGAGACACAGCCGTCAGGGCGCCCGTGACACCTGCCGCCCGCTGAGGCTGGGCGTAAACCCTGGTCCTGGGAGAGGTCCTCCACCCACCGACCAAAGCGATCAACGACGTTATCGAAATCACCTGCGGCATTGCCCGGAAATGCTGCATCGCGGCCAAGAGCTCCACAGAACTGGGAACACCCCAGCCAGGCGTCAAGCAGGTGGCCAAGGGCCGTCAGAATAGGGTCCAAATCCTCTTTCACGGACAGTTGCTCAAGGAACTCTTAGAAACGCAACCTGACACGCCCGGCTCGCCCATGACGCAGCGCGACATTTGGGCCCTTATCGGCAAACTGGTCGGCTTCGATTTGCACGCCCCGACAAGCGTGTGAACTCCAAATGCTCGGCGACCTTGGAAGGGACCGCAGTCCGCGCCGGGCACTCCCCATTTAGTCGTAGTTACGCGTCGACGACACCGAAGAGACCTCCCCAAAGCACCCGGTCGCCCGTGTCGGCTGGACTCTCACGTAGCTGCAGGCCTACAGATGCTGCGCTTGCGAACGGGCGTCATGTCGCTCGGGCCCTTACATGCGATGAGTAGATGTAGGCCGAACAAGTGGAAGGAAATGGCTGTGATCAGGCTCAATAAAGAAGATTTACGTGTGGACAATGTCCACACCTCCTTTGGCCTGACAAAGCTCTCCTGAGTCAACGTTCTTAACTCCAGCAACGAGCCAAAACCAAGAACTTTGACGCAGGATCTCGAAGGTCATGTTGCGCTCAGTACCCCTACCCATGAGGAGGTGTAGGCCAACCCCGACCTACCCGACGCACCTAGAGAGGAACGCATAACCCCAGTTCAGAGCAAGCGGAGGGCCCGCCAGCCACGACCCTGAACCCGCTCCCCCACAACCAAACAGGCGACCCGCGGCGCCAGGCACACCCCGCGGCCGCTGTCAGAGGGGCCTGACCTCCCAATTTGTACACACGTTAAAGCAAATACCCCCTCTGACGAGGGGGTATGCCGTGCCCGAGGTGGGACTCGAACCGCATTCTGGCCCTTGAAAATACTGGGAAGTCCAGAAAACATAGGCAGTACGGGCCAGTCCGGCCCCGGTACGGCCGAGTCCGACGGCAAAAGTGTTGACACTGTCAACACACCCTCTTTTCCCTTTTGAACCCGTTTGCCGGCGAAGCCAAGCGGTGCATGAGTAATGGTCCAGGTTGCCGGGTCAGGCGATCTGGATCCGCCCGTCTCCGAGTTCAACCTCGACACGAAGCCGCCCACCGACCGCTTCAACGTATTTCCGCGGCGTGTCGATCTGGGCGCGGTCAACATCGCCGCGCTCGATGCGGGACACCCTGTTCTGGCTGACGTGCAGACGTGCAGCCAGTTCGACCTGAATCAGTCGGATGTTCCACTGAGCTCCTGAAGCCGGTAAGCCCGGACCTCATCGAGCAGGTGCTTCTTGTGGGCGTCCACAGCAACCCGGTCAACAGGCCGC
>NZ_JBFRGF010000030.1:0-64409 GCF_052115205.1 Arthrobacter sp. 2RAF6
GAGGTCCTGACCCCGGCCGACTACACCCACCACATCGACAAGTGGAACTTCACGGTTCCCTTCGTCTGCGGTGCCACCAACCTCGGCGAGGCGCTGCGCCGCATCAACGAGGGCGCGGCCATGATCCGCTCCAAGGGCGAGGCCGGCACCGGAGACGTCTCCAACGCCACCACCCACATGCGCCAGATCCGCGCCGAGATCCTCCGCCTCTCCACCCTGCCCGAGGACGAGCTCTACGTCGCGGCCAAGGAACTGCAGGCACCGTACGAACTCGTCAAGGAAGTCGCCGCCACCGGCAAACTCCCCGTCGTGCTGTTCACCGCCGGCGGCATCGCCACCCCCGCGGACGCGGCGATGATGATGCAGCTCGGCGCGGACGGCGTGTTCGTCGGTTCGGGCATCTTCAAGTCCGGCAACCCGGCCCAGCGTGCCGCCGCCGTCGTGAAGGCCACCACGTTCTTCGATGACCCCGACGTCATCGCCAAGGTCTCCCGCGGCCTGGGCGAGGCCATGGTCGGTATCAACGTCGAGGAAATCCCCGAACCCCACCGCCTCGCCGAGCGCGGCTGGTAGAAGCACAAGCCTCAGCACAAAGCGGCTTTTCCCTCAGCGGTGAAAGGCCGCTTTTGCTTTTCCGTGAAGCGCCGCACTGGACCTCTGACCGATGGGACGAAACTGCCTGAGCATTCGGGCGTTTCGTCACCCCAGACGAGCGATTCGCATCTAGGGAACTGACACTCCCGGGACCGAGGCTTAAAGGACAGCAAACCGCCCCATCAAGGAGATCACGTGACTACTTACAACCTGGCCCTGATCGGATTCGGAGGCGTCAACCGCGCCTTGGCCGAACTGATCCGCGACGAGCCCCAGCGTTTCGCTTCCCTCGGATTCGAGCTTCGCGTCGTGGCCATCACCGACCTCGCCTTTGGCTCGCTCGTCCAGGGTGGGGGAATCGATCTGGCCGCCGTCCTTGCGATGCCGCGCGGTTCCTCTTTCGAAGGATTGCCCGGGGGAAGCGCCGACCCGCGCAACGAAGAAGTCATCAAGAACAGCCCGGCCGACATCGTTGTCGAAGCCACCTTCACCAGCCCTGTTGATGGGGAACCCGCCGTGTCCCACGTCAAATGGGCCATCGAGTCCGGCAAGCACGTCGTGACCACCAACAAGGGCCCTGTAGCCCTGCTGGGCCAGGAGCTGAGTCGGCTGGCTGCAAACAACGGGGTCCGCTTCGAGTACGAAGGCGCCGTCATGAGCGGCACGCCCGTGATCCGTCTGGCGCACAAGATGCTCGGGGGTCTCGAACTGACCGCCGTGCAAGGGATCCTGAACGGAACCAGCAACTACGTGCTGGGACGGATGGAAGCTGGTCTGCGCCTGGATGAGGCCATCGCAGAAGCCCAGGATCTCGGATACGCGGAAGCGGACCCCACCGCCGACATCGGTGGCTCCGATGTTCGCTTGAAAGTCGCCATTCTGGCCAACGAATTGCTTGGCGCCAGCGTCCACCCCAACGATGTGGACACCACCGGCATTCAGGACATCAAGAGCGATGACGTCGCCCAAGCCCTGGCAAATGGTTTCCGGTGGAAGCTGATCGGCGAAGCTCGCCGTGAAGCAGACGGCCGCGTCGTCGCCGCCGTCCAGCCCATCCCCCTCCCCGCCGATCACCCGCTGGCCGGCATTTCCGGGGCCACCAACGCCGTATCGTTCACCACCGACCTCCTCGGCGCCGTTACCGTTTCCGGTCCGGGCGCTGGTCGCGTCGAGACCGCCTACGCCCTCATCTCCGACATCATCGCCGTCGACGAATTCGTCAAAGGAGCCGTTCGTGCCTGAAACAGCCATCGCCGAGACCAAACCGGCAGCCACCACCAACGAGCTGGTGGTGCACAACAAGTTCGACGGCAGTGTCCTGGCAACCCTGCCCCAGAGCACTGAGGCGGACGTACGCGTCGAACTCATCCGCGCCGCCGCCGCCACTGGTGCAGCTGCAGCCATGCCCCGCCATGAGCGTGGCAGGATCCTGGACACGGCTGCTGATCTGCTTCAGCAGCGGTCACGGAAAGTCTCCGAGCTGATCGTCGCGGAATCCGGAAAAACCATCAAGCAGGCCCGCAAGGAAGTCTCCCGTGCGGTCAACACACTCAAGCTCTCGGCAGCGGAAACCCGCCGGAACGTCGGCGAAGTACTTCCGTTCGACTCTTTCGCCGGTTCGGAAAACCGCCAGGGATGGTTCACCCGTGAACCGCTTGGACTTATCGCGGCCATTACGCCCTACAACGACGCGTTGAACCTGGTCGCGCACAAGCTGGGGCCGGCGATAGCCGGCGGCAACACCGTGATCCTGAAACCGTCCCAGCTGACCCCCCTGACGGCCATCCTCCTCGTGGACCTGCTGCGTGAGGCCGGGCTGCCGGCGGATTTCGTCACCGTTGTCCTGGGAGACCGCACGGTCGCGCAAACGATCATCTCCTCCAAACTGGTCCGCATGGTCTCCTTCACGGGCGGCTTCGCGACCGGCCGCGCCATCGCGGCAAACGCAGGTATTAAGCGCCTGTCCATGGAACTTGGAGGCAACGCACCCGTCATCGTGTTCGACGACGCCGACATTCCGGCTGCTGTGGAGGCCAGTGTGTCCGGTTCCTTCTGGGCAGCCGGCCAGAACTGCATCGGCGCCCAGCGCATCCTCGTCCAACGCGAAGTCTTCGACACCTTCCTGGATGCCTTTGTCACCCAAACTGCAGCCTTGAAGACCGGCGACCCACGCAACGAACACACCGACGTCGGGCCCATGATCAGCACCGCCTCCGCAGCCGAAGCGAAGCGCAAGATCGATCAGGCAGTGGCCGCTGGGGCGCAACTGCTGACGGGAGGCGCCCTGGACGGAGCGTTCCTGACACCCGCTGTTCTCACCGGAGTGCCCCGCACCTGCGAAGCCTGGAGCGATGAACTGTTCGCCCCCGTCGTCCTTGTCGAACCCTTCGACTCCACCGAGGAGGCCATCGAGCTGGCCAACGACAGCGACTACGCCCTGCAGGCCGGAGTGTTCACCAAGGACCTGGGCCGCGCCTTGCAGACAGCCAAAGCCATCGACGCCGGCGGTATCATGATCAACGATTCCTCGGACTACCGACATGATGCCATGCCGTTCGGCGGCTCGAAATACGGCAGCATGGGCCGTGAAGGGGTCCACTTCGCCTACGAGGAAATGACCCAACCCAAGGTCATCGCGATCGCTTCATGAGCGTCAATGTGAGAATTGAACAGGACAGCCTGGGGTCCCTGGCGGTCCCCGGGTCCGCCCTGTGGGGCATCCACACTGAACGGGCGATCCTGAACTTCCCGATCAGCGGCATCCAGCTGGGGACCCACCGGCATCTGGTCCGCGCCCTCGCGTATGTGAAGAAGGCCGCCGCGCTGACCAACGCCGAGCTGGGCTTGATCCCGGCCGATATCGGCCAAGCGATTGCGTCAGCCTGCGACACTGTGGCTTCGGGCGAGGTCGATGATGCCTTCCCAGTGGACGTCATCCAGGGCGGCGCCGGAACCTCGACGAACATGAACGCCAACGAGGTCATCGCCAACCTGGCCCTGCAGTCGTTGGGTCATCCCCCCGGGTCCTACGGAGTCATCGACCCGATCGGTCATGTCAACAAGTGCCAGTCCACCAACGATGTGTACCCGACTGCGGTGCGCTTGGCGCTCGTGTTCGCCTTGGAGGGCCTTCTCGAGAGGCTGGCTCTGCTCTCGGCGGCATTCGCAGAGCGCGGTCAGGCGTTCTCGGCCATCCCGAAGGTTGGCCGCACACAGTTGCAGGATGCGGTTCCCATGACGCTTGGGCAGGAGTTCACTGCTTTCTCGGTCACGCTCGAGGAGGACCAGCGTCGCCTTCGCGAGGCGGCCGCGCTGCTGAAGGAATGCAGCCTGGGCGCCACGGCCATCGGTACCGGCATCACCGCGGATCCGCTGTATGTGGAGCACGTCATCGACAGACTCTCCGCAGTCAGCGGGGTCCAGTTGGTTCGTGCCCACGATTTTGTGGAGGCAACGTGGGACACCGGGGCCTTCATGACCTTCTCCGGGGCGCTCAAACGGACCGCTATCAAGCTGTCCAAGATTTGCAGCGACCTGCGTCTGCTCTCCAGCGGGCCGCAAACGGGGCTCGCGGAGATCCGTCTGCCCCCGCGGCAGGCGGGCTCCTCGATCATGCCGGGCAAGGTCAACCCGGTCGTGCCCGAAGTCATCAATCAGATCGCCTTCTTCGTCGCCGGCGCCGATGTCACTGTCACCATGGCCGCTGAAAATGGACAGCTTCAGCTGAACGCCTTCGAGCCGGCCATCGCGCACGCGTTGCTGCAGTCGTTGAGTTGGTTGACCAACGGGTGCGACGTCCTACGGGACCTGTGCGTGACCGGCATCGAGGCCAATGAGGCGTTGCTGCGGTCCCGGGCTCGGGCATCCACGGCGCAGGCAACCGCACTGCTTCCTGTCTTGGGATACGCTGTGGCAGCCGAGATCGCTCACCGGGCTCTAGTCTCCGGGCAGAGTGTCCTCGACATCGCTGTCAGTGAGGGCCTGCTTCTGCCCGAGCAGGTCGAGGCACTGATGGGTGCCTGAGACATAGGCAACAAGCTCGTCGGGGCGGACGGCAAGGAGAGCAAGTGATGACCGGCACGGGGCTTCTTCCTGACCGGCGCTGCCGCCCCGGCGCCGCTGCAGGCGTTGGTCGCCTCTTCCTGCATTTAACCCGCCCGGCGAATCCGGCGTTGCGGACATACTCGTTTCCGCAACGCCGGATTCCTTTATCCCCTGGGTATGATGTTGGCCCGTTTAGCGTGGAGCCTGGCGGTCTATCACGGTCGACAGGGACAGGGCGGTGGTCGTGTCGCGGACGCCGGGAAACTCCGAGACCTGCCGCCAAATCTCCTGAATCCTCGCAGCATCGGGCGCCTCGACCCTGACAATGAGATCCAGTTCGCCGCTGACCACGTCGCAGGTGGCGATTTCCGGGATGGCCCGCAGCCCGGCGATGACGTCGCTGCCCCGCATCCTGTCATGCCGCTGAATCAGGAGCACGGCATTGACTGTCGGCGCTCCCTCCCCTGCTGATTCCCTGATGGTGTAGCCATTGATGTAACCATCACGTTCGAGCCGTTCGATCCGCTGCCTCACCGCATTGCGGGACAGCAGTATCTTTTCCCCCAGCTGGGCCAGACTGATCCGGGCATTGCGCCGGAGCTCGGCCAGAATCTGCGCATCTATCTCATCACGTGGACTCTTCGGCACGGGTGCTCCTGACTGAGGGGGATTGAACATGTGTTCGGGCGATCTCACGCAAAGCATCAATGACGATTGCGACGGCCCTGTGGACGACCCGCTCCGGCCGGATCAGCATGTCCACATGCCGCACCGTCTGCAGGCCCTCCAAAGGGCGCAGTACAACGTCCTGGGATGCAGGAATACGAACCGTGTGCCGGGGCAGCAGCGCAAGATGACCGCCCTCCGAAACCATGGCCGCGGCAGTACTGAAGTCATTGATCCTGTGCACAACGCGCATGGGGTACCCGGCGGCAGCAGCTACGGCGTCCAGCATGTCGGCCGGCGAGAAGCCGGAGTGGGTGGAAATCCATGTCGTCCCGACGAGGTCCGAGGGCTTCAATGTCTTCTTCATGGCCAGATCATGGGAGGAATGCATGGCCACGTCCATAGGTTCACGCAACAACGACAAAACCGCGAGCCTGTCCCTGGGCCACGGGGGTGTGTGGCTCATTCTATGGCCGATCACGATGTCGTAGCTGGCTGTCAGGGCAGGGAAGGAGACACGGTCGACGTCTTCGTCGACGCATTCAACCACCGGGAATCCTTCCGTGTGTTCCAAAGCCGCCAGATCGGGGAAGAAGGTCATCGCGGCACTATGGAAGGCACTGACATGCACCGTCCGATCAATCCCGCCGACGAACTCATCGACGGTTGCCTCAGCCCGGCTAATGGCCTCGGAGACAGCGATCGCCGCCACCGCAAGAGCCTGCCCCGCATCAGTGAGCTCCACGGAGCGCCCGCGCTTCCGGGTCAACGGGGCCTTGAATTTGCGCTGAAGTGCCGCCAAGGACTGGGAGACGGCCGACGGGCTCACCCCGAGGGCTCGTGCCGTAGCGGCAACACTGCCATGATCGCCGAGTTCGCGCAAGACGCTGAGCTGATATGGATCCATAAGCCTTACCTTAATCGTTGATAACAACATATCCCATTGGCTTGATGTTTCCCCCTCTTTAGCATTGATACAAATCACAGCTGGTACGCCTACCGGGCGCGCCGCGTGACGAACGCCCGGCACGGAACCAAGACGTTGGATCCCGCCGTGCTCACGCTATGTCTCTGCCGATCTTCGACCATGTGTGCAGGAGCGCCGCTCCCGCACACATGGCGTTCCTGCCTTGCGCCACGGATGCCGTGGAGGCAGGAGTACTTGACCCCGGGTCAAGCCATACCGCTAGGAATTTTCAGATGTCTTCAATACGCCACGTCCTCTTTCGCAGAACGACTCCGGGCCTGCAGCAATCTACGGAGCAGCCAGCGCTGACCCGCAGCATGGGAACCTTCCAGTTGTCCATGCTGGGCATCGGCGCCACCGTGGGAACGGGTATCTTCATCGTCCTGTCCCAGGCCGTGCCGGTTGCCGGCCCGGCGGTGATCTGGTCCTTCGTGATCGCGGCCGTCGTCGCCGGACTCACCGCCCTCTGCTATGCGGAGATGGCCAGCGCGATCCCCGCATCCGGCTCCTCCTATTCCTACGCTTACGCGACACTGGGCGAATTCCCTGCCCTCGCCGTGGGCGCCTGCCTCCTGCTCGAATACGGCGTCTCGGGGGCAGCTGTAGCCGTGGGCTGGTCCGAATACCTGAACCAGGCTCTGGAGAACCTGTTCGGAGTGCGCATCCCCGAGGCTCTCTCCAGCGCACCCGAAGCCGGCGGCGTCGTCAACCTGCCGGCCATCGTGTTGGTTGCGCTGTGCACGCTGTTGCTGGTGCGGGGTGTCAGCGAGTCAGCGAAAGCCAACGCAGCCATGGTCATCATCAAGCTGGCGGTCCTGGTGATGTTCATCATCATCGGGATCACCGGCTGGAACCAGGACCACTTTTCGAACTTCGCTCCGATGGGCATAGCCGGCATCACCGGTGCCGCCGGGATCATCTTCTTCTCCTACATCGGCCTGGATGCGGTCTCGACCGCAGGCAACGAAGTAAAGAACCCGGCCCGCACCATGCCACTGGCAATCCTCATCACCCTTGGTGTCGTCACGGCGCTGTACATCGTCGTCGCTGTCGTGGCCATCGGAGCCCAGGAAACGCAGGCGTTCGAGGGCCAGGAAGCAGGCCTGGCGGCGATCCTGCAGACCGTCACCCACGCCAGCTGGCCCGGCACAGTACTGGCCCTGGCCGCCATCGTTTCCATCTTCAGCGTGACGCTGGTCGTGCTCTACGGTCAGACCCGCATCTTCTTCGCCATGAGTTCAGACGGGCTCGTGCCGCCGGTCTTCTCCCGCATCGATGCCCGAACCCGGACACCAATTGCCGGCACTGTCATCACCGGCTCGGCCGTTGCAGTGCTCGCGGGGCTGCTGCCCATCAGCTTCCTTGCGGAAATGACAAGCATCGGTACTTTGGTCGCGTTCATCGTCGTGGCTTTGGCCGTCATCATCCGACGCGCCCAGCATCCCGACCAACCAGCCCCTTTCAAGGTCCCGCTGTACCCGGTCGTGCCCATACTCTCGATCGTGGGCTGCCTGTGGATCATCAAGGACCTTCGCCCGATCACCTTGATCGCTTTCGTCGCATGGTTGCTGCTGGCCACGGCGTTCTACTTCAGCTACTCAATCCGCCACTCCCGCTTGCGACAGGTACCGGCGGCAGAACCAGCTCCCGTTCCCTGAGCGCGTCAGCGCCAACCCCGTCCACCGCTACCCAAGGGATCAGAGCATGCCCGTAAACCGCGTCATCGAATCACCCAACGCCCCCGCGCCCGTCGGCTCATACAGCCAGGCAAAGCAGATCGGCCAGTTCCTCCAGGTCTCCGGTCAGATCCCCATCGATCCGCAAACGGGGGGCATTCTTCGCGGCAGCGTCACCGAGCAGGTGGCACAGGCGCTTGCCCAGATCGACGCGATCCTGGCCCACGCCGGAGCCGCCTGGAGCGACGTCCTGATCAGCCGCATCTACCTTTCCACCGATCAGGACTTTGATGAGTTCGACGCCGCCTATGCCCGGCATGTGCCCCAGCCGTATCCGGCCCGGGTGACGGTCGGAGCCGAGCTTGCTCCCGGTGCTCTCGTGGAGATCGAAGCGCTGGCCGTCATCCCTGGCACAGCAACGAGCGGCCTCCCGGCCTGAATGACCCAACAAGGAACACCCCTGCAAGGAGTGCAGTGCCGCGGCGCTGCGCTCCTTGTTCCATGCCGTCGACGCCCGGCTTCGGGCTGGTGCGAGGCGCACACGAAAGGATTCACCTATGGAAACCGCAGGGCTATTGCTGGTCGGCGCAGTACTCTTCGTCAATGGCATGGTGCTGCTGGGGCACGCCCAACCGCGCAATGCGGCCATCATCAATATCTTCGTTGGCCTTCTTCAAACGGCGATCCCCTTTCACCTTTTGATCACCGCACATGGTTCTGACGACATACTTAAGGCAACGCCCCTGTTCTTGTTCGGGCTGACCTATCTCTGGACGGGCGTCACCAACCTCACCGGGGGTGAGGGGACCGGGCTCGGCTGGTACTGCATGTGGGTGGCGGTCATGACCGTTGTCTTCTCCGCCATCGACTTCTTTCACTTTGATGATCCGAAGCAGGCAGTCATCTGGCTGAACTGGGGTGTTCTCTGGTGGCTGTTTTGGCGTGTGCTGACCCGACCCCGGCCAGAGCACGACAGGGTCGCCGGGGCCGCCGCCATTGTCATGTCCCTATGGACGTGCTCACTTCCGGCCGTCCTGACAATGATCGGATGGTGGAAGGATACGCCCGCATGGCCCGTCATCGTCGCCACCGTACTGGCCGCGGCGGCGATCAAATGGCTCTCCAGGCAAACCGTGCACGCCCCAGAGCAACCCAGGCAAAGGCAAACAGTCCTCTGACGCCGCCAGGGGTTCAGCGTGCGGAATCGCCGGACGGTCTGGCTGTCAGTGAAGAATCATGGCGGCGTCAGTCCCGTAGTGCCAGCCACAGGACAGATCTGTCATCCGGGGAGGCCAGGTTGAACCCCGCCTTTCTCTCCGCGCGCTGGAGGCGGCTGCGCAGCGTCTGTCGGTGAACGCCCAAAGCTGAGGCTGCCGCCTCCAAACTGCCGTTGTGGGCAAGGTACTGGGTCACTGCCTCCAGCCCCTCGGATTCGAGTTTGTTTCGGAGCCGCTGGGCATAGGCAGAGAGTTCGCTCCTCGTTTCCGCCCCGAACATCGAGACAAGCTTGTCCTGGCCACCCAGCATGCCATAATCCAGCGTGTTTTCACCCAAAGCGGCCGCCCTGCGAGCTGCGGTTGTCGCGTTCAAGATCCCTGAGTCGATGTCTTTGGGGGAAACGTCGCGACAGATCCCCACAGTGGTCGCAGGGTTGATTCTGTGTAGCCGCTCCCATGGGACAGTCCCCCGCTCGCCCGCCTGCACAAAGATCAGGAGTTGGTCGGGAAACATCGATACGGAGGTATACCGGGCCGCTTGCGTTGAGACGTACTGTTCCAGAGCGAGCAGTTCTGCTTCTGAGAAGTCATGGCTGGCTGTCACCAAAGCGACGTTGACCGGCGCCTGTTCCGGGAAGGAATAGAGGTCAAGAAGGGCCCCGTATCCATGTGCTTGGGCAACCATCACACGGGCTCGGCGCTCCGGCGCGCTCACTTGGGTCCGGTGGGAGGCTGAAAGTGCTATCAGCGAAGCTGCGGTGGAGGTGAAGATGCGCTCCAAGGGGCTGAAACGCTGCGACCGCCCAACAGCCAGATGCCTGGACTCCGGCCCGACACCCAACGGAATGAGCATCGCTTCCATTCCCGGCACCGCGATCGTGGACGCGGACAGCGGCGAAAGAGGGGTTCTTCGTGGCATGGCCTCGGAGATGGCCCTCAGTCCAGGCCCCGCCGAGTCCGTCTTCTGAACAACCTTTCCATCGGAGTCCAGGATTCCCGCCCATCCGTGCAGCTGTTGAGCGAGCCGCCCGATGATCTCGGCTTCGCCGAGGTCGCGCAGCGCCGAAGCTGCCAGTTCCGCCTGTGCAGCCAATGTGCTTTCGAATTCTCTTTCACGTTCCTCCGCGAGACGGGCCGCCACGAATTCCGAAAGAGCGATGTACGGGGTCTCAAAGGGCACTTCCAACAGCGGCAGGCCAGCCTTTATCGCCGCTGTTCGCCACGCCTGCGGCACATCCTTACCGGGCCACCCCGTCCCGTAACCCACGGCGGCGACACCACTGCTTTTCAGAGAGCCGAAATAGTCGTCAAGGGTGGATTCCTCGCGACCGTAAAGGTTGGTGGTTATGAGCATCTCACCGCCCAACAACCACGGCGTCGGATCGCCGACTTCCGAGACGTGCACCCAACGGATGACATTGCCCAGCGCGGTGTGGCCGGCTACGCAACGCAACGACAGCCCTGTCTGGTTGAGCAAATCGGCTACCGTGACCGCCATTCCTGCCTCCTCGATCTCCTGGAACACCATGGACAAAGCAGTGATCTTTGGCACATCTTTTCACCATTTCGTCGATGGTTGTTTGCACCGCGTGCACCAAGACTTTTCCTAGGCGTCACGCCGCAGACAACGTTCAGTGAAAGGAGCTCCACCATGTCAGCCACAGCACGAACATTCGAGATCCTGGGGGTGCCCTTCGACGGGGCAGCCACCCTCGGGTGGCCCGGGGCCAGGTACGCGCCGGCGAGGATCAGGGAAGCACTCGGGTGGATCACCATGCGGACAGAGAAAGGCCTTGTATATTCCCTGGAAACGGGCCAACTCCACCCCGCCCCTGCCATCACCGACCGAGGCGACGCGCACGTTGTTCCCCACGACCTCCAGGCCACACTCACCAACACTTCGGAGGCTATCGCAGATATCATCCGGAACAACAAAGTTCCCATCATTCTCGGCGGGGATGACAGCACCCTGTACTCGGGCAGCAAGGGAGTTCACGACGGAACGGCCGGAACCATGGCCATCATCCACTTTGACGCCCATCTCGATGTCATGGATGAAAACGAGGCACAAGGAACCCACAGCCAGTCCAGCGGCATGCGCCGCAGCCTCGAACTCCCCCGGGCATCAGCGGACCATTCGATCCAGGTAGGGCTCAGGCACTTCAACTTTCCCAGCTCCCAGGCCTACGTCACCACGGCAGGCCCTGCCCGGATCACCGCATACGAATTCGACTCCCTCGGAACAGACGCCGCCGTCCAGAAGATCCTGCAACGCGTCTCCGGAGCCGACACCGTCTTCCTGAGCTTTGATATTGACGCTGTGGATCCTGCCCACGCCCCCGGCGCAGGCGCACACGAACCCGGCGGCCTGAGCTCACGCCAGGCCATCGACACCATCAGGGCACTCGCCCCACACTGCCACGCCCTGGCCATCACCGAGGTCAACCCCCTGACAGATCATCGGGACATGACGTCCAATCTCGCAGCTTACCTCGTCTATTACTTCGCCACCTTCGGCGCCGAAGCGATCTGACCCTTCAACCTTGGAAATGTGAAACAAATGACAACGTCATCCCCGGCCGCGGCGTCTGCCCGGCCCATCGATCCGCAAGTTCTCCGCCGCGCAGTCCGCGGCACCTTCGTCGGCAACCTCATGGAATGGTACGACGTAGGCGTCTTCGGGTACTTGATCATCACCATGGGCCCCGTCTTCCTGCCCGAAGCCTCCCCGGCCACCCGAGTCCTCTTCCTGCTGGGCGCCTTCGCCAGCACTTACGTGTTCCGGCCGCTGGGTGGCATCTTCTTCGGATGGCTCGGGGATCGGATCGGCCGCCAGAAGGTCCTGTTCATCACCTTGAGCCTGGTCGTCCTGGCCACCTTCACTATCGGGCTTCTCCCGGGATACACGACCATCGGCATTGCGGCGGTGATATTGCTGGTCCTCCTCAAGGTCATCCAGGGATTCTCGGCCGGAGGCGAATTGACCAGCGCCCTGACCTTCATTGCCGAACACGCTCCGGACAAGCGACGCGGATTCTTTTGCGCGTTCCTGGACGCCGGCAGCTTCTTCGGCTTCGCGGCAGGGGCAACCTTCGTCACGCTGATGCAACTGGGCTTTGGCCAGCAAGCCATGCAGGATGGACTGTGGCGCATCCCCTTCCTGGCAGCCGGACCGATCGGCCTGGCAGCAATCTACATGCGCCTCAAGGTCGAAGAATCCCAGCTTTTTGTCGAACTGCAAGAAGACCGCGCCGCCGGGCGCCGCAAGTCTTCCAACCCGCTGGAGACCATGCGCCACAACTGGCCGGCCATGCTCCGGACGGTCGTCCTTGTGGCAGCGGCGAACACCGCGGGCTACGCGTTTACCTCCTACATGCCGACCTACCTTGCCGGACTCGGAAACCTTGACCCGCTTTCGAGCAACCTGCTCGGCGTTCCGGTCCTTATCCTCATGGCCGTGTCGATGCCTTTCATCGGCAAACTCTCCGACCGTGTGGGCAGAAAGCCGATTCTCTGGGTCGGCTCGGTCTGGACCGTGCTCTGCAGCGTTCCCGCATTCATGCTGCTGACCTCCGGGATCATTCCGCTGGTGGTCTGCGGTCTGGTGCTCATTGGCATCCCTGTCGCCCTCTACATGGGCGCCCTGGCGGCGACCCTGCCCGCCCTTTTCCCGACGGAACAGCGCAGCTCCGCGTTGGGCATGTCTTACAACCTGTCGGTCGCAGTTTTTGGCGGCACCGCGCCCATCATCATCGAGTCCATCATCCGCAGCACCGGCAGCCATATTGCGGCCGGCTTCTATCTGGCCATCATGGCCCTCCTCGGCATCGTTGCCGTCTGGAGCCTGAAAGAGTCCGCGGGTCAGCCGCTGCTGGACAACGCCAGCGTTGCCACAGCACACGGCATCCCCCTTTCCTCCTCGTCGCCGCACCGGACCTGAGGTAACCCGATGCAAGCCAGTCCCACCCCGGCCTTGGAAAGTGCACTCATGGTGCAGTATGATGCCTTTATGGATGAAAACATCGCAACCTTGGCCTCGGCTATCGGGGTACGGGTCAAACAGGAGCGTCAGGCACGCCGCTGGACCTTGGACCAACTGGCCGAAGCAGCCGGTGTAAGCCGACGCATGCTCATCAACGTCGAACAGGCAACAATGAACCCCAGCGTCGGCACCCTGCTGCGGATCAGCGACGCCCTCGGCGTCGGGCTACCCGACCTCGTCCAGTCCCCCGAGCGCAAGGCCGTGAAAGTAACGCGCAAGGACGAAGGCGCCGTGCTCTGGAGCAGCGAGGCGGGCGGCCGCGGCGTTCTCGTGGCCGGAACGGAACCGCCGGAAGTGGTCGAACTGTGGGATTGGACGCTGGGCCCCGGCGACGAGCACTCAAGCGAGGCCCATACTCCCGGCACGAAAGAGCTGTTGCAGGTTCAGCAAGGGACAGTCACGGTTGTGGCCGCGGACCAGACGGTCATTCTTGAGGTTGGGGATTCGGTCACCTTCCCCGGCGATGTAGCGCATTCATACTCGAACAACAGCACCGAAGCGGCACGGTTCTCGCTCGCGGTCTTTGAACGCGGTGTCGGATCAGGGCATCGGGAGACCGGCAATGCCTAGCTCCGAAACCCTCCAGGAACTCCTCAACGAAACACACGTCGAGCCGGCAGTGTTCGAGCTTCGACCCGACTACCGGGCCCTGCTCATTGCTGTCGACGGCCTCGTCCCGGGACCCAGCGACGAAGCCGGCAACGCTTTGCTCGAACAAGCCGAAACACGGGCCCGGGCGGCACTGACCGAGCAGAAAGTCGAACACCTCCCTCACGTTGCTGCCTGGCGGGAGGCGTACCAGGCCTTCGGTGCCAAACCCAACCGCACCCGCAACAGCCTCGAAGCGCTGATCCGTCGCGCGGACGCAGGCCTCCCCCGAGTCAACAGACTCACCGATCTTTACAACGCGGTCTCAGTGCTGCACCAGATTCCGCTCGGCGGCGAAGACCTCGCCCGCTACAGCGGGGCGCCCCGCCTGATCCGGGCAACGGGCCGTGAACCCTTCGATACCGTGGCCAGCGGGGAACCCATCATCGAATACCCCGAGGTCGGCGAAGTTGTCTGGTGCGATGAAGACGGGGTCACATGCCGGCGCTGGAACTGGCGCCAGGGCCGCCGCACGCAACTGCGCGACGACACGACCTCAGCGGTTTTCATTCTCGACGCCCTCGAACCGATGACCAGCGAGGCTCTCCGTGCCGCCGGTGAGGACCTTACTGCCCGCCTGCTCCTCCTGGGGCCGGAGGTTGTCACCGCCCAGCATTTGGTTGAGTCCGACGGCCAACGGCAAGAACTCTGACCGGAGGGAGGACGCCGTGACAGGCCGGGAACTGGACGCCATGGACCAGAAGATCCTCAGCATTCTCCAGGACGAAGGCAGGCTTCCGAGCACAATGATCGCCGAACGTACCGGCCTGACCGAAGGCCAATGCGCGGAGCGGATCCTCCGGCTTGAGTTGGACGGATACATCGGCGGCTACACGATCGTCCGCAACTACCCCGATGCGGCCACGAGACCGCTGTCGGCTCTCATCATAATCGTCCAGGTCCCGGGGCGCAGCGGGCACGACCTGCACCGCAGCATGGAGTCCATTCCGGAAATCAGCACGGCCGAACTCGTGGACAACGACCACACCGTCATCCTGAGGCTCCAGGTCCCCGACCTTGACCGTCTCAGCAGCATCGCCACCTTTTTCCTGGTGCAGTCCTCAGTGCTGGCCCTCGAAGTCTCAACAACGCAACCCATTCTCAGCCATCGACCAACGCCACAAACCATTGGCAGCTGACGATGCACACCATTTGAAAGGAAACACCAGCAATGAAGCGAAACCCAGACAAGCACAACCGTGCCTCCGTCCATGACTACACATGGGCAGTCCACGGTGGAAACAACATCGACAAAGGCACCGGCGCCCTCCGCACACCGCTGATCATGGCCAACTCCTACCTGTTGCCCGAGGACCCCTCCGAAATGGACTGGTCCAGCGTGGACGACGGACTGGTCTACAACCGGACTTCTGGCGCGAACTCGCTGGCACTGGAGACCAAGCTCGCCGCCATGGAAGGCGCCGAAGCCGCCGCCGTCTTCGCCACGGGCGTGGCGGCACTGCACGGGATCTTCTTCAGCTTCCTCAAGGTCGGGGATCACGTGGTGGTCTCCAACGTCACCTATGAGGCGGTCTACCGCCTCTTTGGCGTGCTCCTCCCGGAGAAGTACGGCATCGAGGTTACCTTCGTCGATGTGGCCGACCTTGAGGCAGTCCGGGCCGCGGTGCGCCCCAACACCAAGCTCATCCACGCCGAAACCATCGCCAACCCGACGACCAAGGTCGCCAACGTGGCAGCTCTGGCCCGCATCGCGAAGGACGCAGGTGCCCTGTTCAGCATTGATGCCACCTTCACGCCGGCCCCGTTCTACCGCGCCCTCGATGACGGAGCCGACCTCGTCGTGCACTCATTGACCAAATACATCAACGGTCACGGCGACGCCATGGGTGGAGTCGTCGCCGGCCGCCGCGACCTCATCCAGCACATCAAGCATGAAGCCGTCGTAGAAGTGGGCGGCGTCATTTCGCCCTTCAACGCTTGGATGATCATGCGCGGATCCGTCACCCTGCCGCTGCGGCTCAAGCAGCACTTCGAGAGCGCGGAGAAAGTCGCGGCAGTCCTTGAATCTGATCCCCGGGTCGCTTACGTGCTCTACCCGGGCCTGGCATCCCACCCCCAGCACGAAACCGCCACTAAGCAGTTCGGCGGCCGCGGGTACGGCGGAGTGCTCGCCTTCGCCGTCGACGGGGATTCCAATACCCAGAACCGTTTCGTCAACAACCTGCAGGTCATCACCTCGGCAGTGTCCCTAGGCCATGACGAATCCCTGATTGTCCATGTTGGCCCGGACGCACGAGGAGGGTCCGAAAACTACCCGGCCTCGTTCCACAAATATGGCCACATGCGCCTGTCCATCGGTCTGGAAGATTCTGAAGATCTCATCGACGACATCCTCAACGCCCTCGACAAGACGTTTGCGGAGCGGTAACAACCGCTGAAATGTCAAGCCTGGGACGGAGTGCGTGGGCAGCCCGTCCCAGGCTTTTCTCCGCCTCGCCCGTTCGCGCCGTGCCTGCGGTCCGGGCGGCAACTGCCCGGCTCTCATTCACAGGAAGCAATGACTACACCCGAGCACATCACCATCAAGCCCAATGTCCTCCACCTCGGAACTCCCGTCATGCTCCTGTGCACGGAGAACGCCGATGGATCAGCCAACATCTCCCCCAGCTTCCTCGTACCGGGCGCTGGAGAACATGATGGTCCTTGGACTCCTTGCCGACAGTCACACCATCGCGAACCTCCATGACAAGCCCGAACTGACAGCCAACTTCCCGGGACCTGCGCTGTGGCATCACATCGAATCCACCGCCGACACAACGGGGGCAGACCCTGCGCCGGAGGCAAAATTTTCACGCCATGTGCATGAAAAAGACAAATTCGGCCGGGCAGGGCTGACCAACCGGGCATCCGAGATGGTCTCTCCCCCTCGCATCCACGCATGTGCCCTCCATCAGCCTTCGCCATTATTTCGGTCTTGGCAGTGAACATGATTACCGGCCGACGAGCGACACCGCGCCTCTCTTCCGGCTCCCGCAGGCTGGGTGAACATTCCCTGACCGCAGCAATTGGAACGCCCGCCAGGCCGACCGCCATACATATGGTGAGGGCCGCTTCGCGGGCTAACTCTGCAGTTCTTCGGGCTGAACTTCAGTGGTCGGGTCAGCCCCACGACGGTCAAGGACCGAGGCCGACACGGCAACAGCGATAAGTCCGGCCGCCAGGAACAAGGGCAGCTGGGTTGCCGGTGCGATGATGGCTCCTACCAAGGCTGTGCCGGCCGATCCAGCGGTGATTTTTAAGGCACCGATCCACACGAACACCTGACCGCGTGCCTCGGCAGGTGCATACTCACTGCGGGCTGCCAAAGTTGCTGCGAAGAAGTACGAGTTGAGGACACCGGCGAACAAGAAGGCAGCGACAGCCGCAGGAAAAACCCCTGCGAAAGCCGCCCCACATAGGGCAACCCCCACGGCCGCTCCCAGCCAGGTCATCAACGGGTCCGCATCAGTTCTCAGGGGCCGGATCATCACCCCAGCGGATCCAAGCAGGCCGCCAAGCCCGTAGGCTGCAGTCAGAACACCGGCAGCCGCGGGTTCAACGTGAAGTTCCCCCGTCGAGGCGACCGCAGTGATGGGCAGCGCCGCGACCGACAGGGCGACGACGACTGTCAGGTAGAGCGTGCGGCGCAACGGGCCGTTCGAAACCATCATCAGCAGCGTTCTTCCGGGGCGAGGAACCTCCGACGGGCTGGCTGATGGTGGCGAATACGGCAGACGCCTGACCATTGCGGCTGCGACGAATGTCGATCCGGCAAGGATCAACGCCGCCACGGCGGGATTCGCCCAAGCGGACACGGCCGCAACCAACGACGGGCCGATGGTGCCTCCGATGCCGTATGTCGCCACGTCCCACCCCTGCGCACGGCGCTGGCTGGTCCTGTCACTTCCGGCAATGGCAGGCAACCGGCTGCTGATACCTCCCGTCAAAAGAGGGCCAACCAGCCCTGATGCTATGAGCAGCAAGCCGGGGACTATTGACCACGTGAACGGATACAGAAGTACGGCAGCTGCCAGCGTGACCCCGTGGGCCATGCAGGCCAAGGCGATCACCGTTCGGCCGTCCCGGGCGGTGTCCAGACGCCGGGCGATGAGGGGACCGAAAAGGTGCGGTGCAGTGATACAGGCGCCGAGGGCTCCTGCAAGCCAGCCGGGGGCGCCGCTGGTGGTCACGAGCAGGACAATCGCAACGACCGCACCGCCATCCGCGCTCCGGGCCAGCGTGGCCGCCACGACATACCGGGCAAGGCCCGCGCGAGCGGTTGACCTTCCCGAAACTTGGTCGAGTTGGATGCTGCCGCCGGGAACACTCACATCTCTCTCCGCGAAGGAACCGGCATCGGCTATGCCTCCAACCCGATGATGCTGATAGCCCCGGCCAGCCTGCTTCGTCCTTCGCTGTCCAGGCCGTGCAGCGGCCGCGGCAGAGCTCCTGAGGATACCAATCCAAGGTCTTCGGCGAGGGCCGCGGTAACGCGGAGGCTGCCGTAGTTGCGGAACAGCGACCATAATGGTTCCAGCTCCGCGGACGCTTCACGTGCCAGATCGCTCCGCCCGGCCTTGACGTGATCCACGATGATCCTGGCCTGACGCGGAAGTACACCCGCGATGACCGAATACCAGAGGTCGCAGCCCGAAAGCAGGGCTTCAGCTGCCACCCAGTCCCCGCTGATGCCCACCGAGGTTCCCTCCGGCAACCTTGAGCGGAGGTTCCCCAGCCGCGTGGCGATCTCCTCGGTGGCGGGCGGCGGGATCTTGATTGACGCAATCCCGGGAATCCGGGCGATGCGGGCGTGCAGGTCATCAGTGAAAGTGAAGCCGGTCGTGCCGGGGTTGTCGTAAACAACGATGGGAAGTGACGATTCCGCGGCAACGTCCTCGTACAAACCAAAAACTTCCGGTTCGGTCAGGCGCTGGTAGGATACGGGAGCGAGGAGCAAGGCCGAAGCGCCGGCGGTGTGGGCGTCCTCGGTCAGCCTCAGCACGTCCCGCGTCCGTAGTGCACCGATGCCAGCAAGGACCGGGACGCCTTCGGCAGCGCCCACCGACATCTCCAGGACAGCTCGACGCTCCTCACGCGACAGGTAGGCATAGTTTCCTGTAGAGCCAAGAACACCCAGGGAGTCAACACCGGCCTGGGCCGCGCGTGCCACCAGCTTGGCCACGGCGCTCAAGTCGACATTGTCACCGTTCATGGGCGTAAGGGGGAATGCACTAAGACCGTTGAACACGGAATCCTGCTTTCATATTGCTGCGAGGGTCAGGCCCGAACGCAGAGCCGAGATGGGGTGGTGCGTCTTATGCTGCCAAACCGCTTGGTCCTACACTAGGTCCAAGAATGACCAACTCCGGGGGTCCAATGAGCGAGGCCGAACTACCGATCGAACTGAACAGACAAAGCCCTGTCTCCTTGACCGCGCAGGTGGCCAGTCAACTTCGCAGCGCCATCCTTAGCGGACTTCTTCGGCCAGAGCACACGCTCCCCGCAACCCGTAGGTTCGCAGCGGACCTGGGCATATCCCGAGGCGTCGTGGTTCGCGCGTTCGAGCAACTGTCCGGAGAAGGGTTCCTGGAGAGCAACGGAGCAGGCGGGACCAAAGTGGCAGTCCGCCCGGACATTCAAAGCCTCCCTCTGGCGGAGAAACAGCCGAGCACCAGTCCTGCCCAAGCTGAGGTGATTGATCTGACTCCGGGCCGCCCATCAGGTTCTCCCTTCAAGGACAGGGAATGGCGAAGCGCCTGGAAAGCTGCCGTGTCCGAACAGGGACACACCCACCTGCCGCCAGCATTGGGAACATGGGCCCTCAGGGAATCCGTGGCCCGGCACCTTGCAGTATCCCGGGGACTTTCCGTCGAGTCCGAGAACGTCATCATCACCGCCGGCACCAGCGATGCCCTGCAATTGGTTGTAGCCATGCTCCGCGGACAGCGCGAACACCCCGGGATCCTGGTTGAGGATCCCGGCTACCCCACCGCCCGCCGGGTCATGGCAGCGGCCGGCGCACAGCTTCAGACAGTCCCTGTGGATGAAAACGGCCTGAAAAGTTCACAGCTGGCCACGCTAAGAGACATTCCGGATGCAGTCCTGGTTACGCCCAGCCATCAATATCCCTTGGGCGGGAGGATGGCCGTCCAGGAAAGGCTGGGGCTGCTGAAATGGGCTGGCCAACATGGTGTACTTGTCTTGGAAGATGACTACGACAGCGAATTCCGGCACACCCGAATGCCCCTTCCCGCCGTCGCTTCCCTCCCCGCAAATGCCGAGGTAGTGCTGCTGGGCACCTTCTCGAAGAACCTCAGCCCATGGCTGCGGTGCGGCTATCTGGTGGTCCGGGGTGATTCCGGCCAACGGCTCAAAGCAACACGCGAAGCCCTCGACACCCCTGTGGCGGGCGTCCTGCAATCAGCCCTGTCCCACTACATTGATGGCGGCGGGCTCTCCCGGCACATCACCCGCGCGCGCCGGGAATACGCCCACCGCCGATCCCTGCTCATTGAGCGTCTTGGATCCCGGGAGGAACTGGAGCTCGCCGCTCTCGATGGTGGGTTGCATGTAGTCATTCGCTTCGAACAACCTGCCGCAGCAGACCTGGCAGCGAAGGCCCTGGATTTAGGAGTCCGCGTGATTCCCCTGGCCGGATACTACGCCGACCGCGCACCCATGAACGGCCTGGTCATTGGTTACGGCGCAGTGACCGACCTCCAACTGGCTGAGGCCCTGAACGTCCTTGGACAACTTATTGATGGCCCGCGGTAGCAACTAGCGAGGGGGCGCAACGGGACCAAACAGAAAGACGCCCATCGACCAGTAGTGCACTTCACTGCCCTAATAGTGCATAATTGAATCACTCACGACAGCCGTTACTCTCACCGTCGTGCCTCCCCAGCTCAATCTCAGCAAGGAAAAGCAAATGGCGTGGCTCGTATTAATCCTCTCCGGCGTGCTCGAAGCGGTCTGGGCGACCGCACTTGGAGCATCAAACGGCTTCAAGCGCAAGATCCCGACGTTCATCTTCATCGCCTCCATGGCCATCAGCATGGCCGGTCTGGCCTACGCAATGACCGATCTTCCCACGGGCACTTCCTACGCCGTCTGGGTGGGCATCGGCGCGGTCCTGACAGCGGTACTAGCCGTCCTCCGAAAGCAGGAACGTCTTTCCGTGGCACGCACCGCGCTCCTGACAGCCTTGGTCGGATGCGTCATTGGGCTGAAGGTGGTCAGCTAATGCACTGGATCGTTCTTCTCGCCAGCGCCGTCCTTGAAGCCGTATGGGCAACAGCCCTGGGACAAAGCGAAGGCTTCAAGGCACCACTACCAACAACTGTTTTCATACTGGGACTAGTCTGCAGCATGCTCGGACTGAGCTACGTGGCCAAGAAAATCCCGATGAGCACGGCCTACGCCGTGTGGACAGGCACCGGTGCTGCACTGACCGTCACATGGGCAATGATCATGGGCACCGAGACGCCGACAGTTCTTCGTATACTCTTCCTCGCAGGAATCGTTGGCTCTGTCATCGGCTTGAAACTCGTACCCGCGAGACGTGCGCTGCCAAAGACCGTAAGCTGATGGCGGCCGGGGCGGCGCCGGTAATCACCGTAGCCGACCTGACGCGCAATCCTCAATCCCAACCTTCACCAAAGTCAGCGCCCTCCTAGAATCGACCACCCAAACAGGCGTGTCGGCGTTGTTTCTGCGTCCCCACGCTTTAGGGCTTGCTGCTGCGCAGGTCCCGTTCCACTGTTACTCCGTAGGGAACATCAGCGCTTAGGTTCACTGTGTAATTGTCAGGTCCGTGGCGGGTTACCAGAATGCCCTGCCACCCTTCTGCCATCGAGTGGTCACGGGCCATCTCTACAGCCGTATTGATACTGTCTTCGATTTCCGTCGGAGATTGACCTGTGATGTGGAAGTAGCGGCCGGCCTCGATCGTGATAATCATTGGACTCCTGATTTGCTCTTTCTGTTATCTCTGATTTGGTGCTCATGACTTGGGCACGGAGTGAGTCGGCTCCTCGGGATGAAGAAATGGTTTTCAGCGATGGCAGACTCGCCCAATCAGATTCTTCTTTGACCGGGAGTTTGCCCCCGGACTTGCACTGCATCCCCGGTTGCGGTTCGGCAGCCCGGGATGCAGTGGATTGTCACTCGGAACGGTACGGACTTTGGAGAGTGCCCATCGTGACAAGGGACGGTGGCAAATGACGCTGATTAGGTCCCTTTTCTCGAGATCGCCGCCCGCCGCACAAGGACGGCCCGGACATTGGTGTCCGGCCCGCCCTTGTGGTTCGTCTGGGAGTTAGATTTCGGTGGGCTGCGCTTGGGTGGCAGTCTGCTTGGTTGACCGCGTGTCGTCAGTGTTTGGTTGCTGAACCTCCTTGGTGGGTTCGTCCGGCTGGCCGTCGCGGGCGTGGAGACGCATCTCTGGTGGTTCCTTGCGGAATCCTTTGGTGAGGAAGACGAGGTAGAGAACGCCCAGGCCGAGCCAGCAGAGGCCGATGGTGATGGCGATGGTGCTGAGCTGGGTTAGAAGGTAGATGTCGACGGCGGCGCCCAGGATCGGAAGGACGATGAAACCAGTGATCGACAGGGTTGTGCCTTGCCGGCGGCTTCGGATGAAGTAGGCGATGACGCAGAGGTTGACGGCTGTGAATGCCAGGAAGGCCCCGAAGTTGATGAAGGAGGTTGCGATTTCCAAGGAAATGTTCAGTGCCAGCATGGCCACGGCACCGACGAGGACCAGGTTGAAGATGGGCGTTTTGGTTCGGGGGTGGAGGCGGCCGAAGAGCCGGCGCGGGAGGACTCCGTCGCGGCCCATGACGTAGAGGAGTCGGCTGGTGCTGGCCTGGATGGCGAGCCCTGACGCGAACCCGCCGACGATGGCGAGGATGTTGGTGAGGTTGGCGTAGAACTGCCCGCCGACGAGAACCTGCATGGCGTATGCCGCGGTCGCTGCGTCCTTGAAGTCTCCGCCAGGGTGGACGAGCTGCATGATGTAGGAGACGATGACAAAGAGTATTCCTCCGACGAGGACGGTCAGGAGGATCGCCCGGGGAATGTTGCGTTTGGCGTTTTTGGTTTCTTCGCTGAGTGTGCTGACGGCGTCGAATCCCAGGAAGGAGTAGGCGGCGACAGCAGCCGCGGCAGCGACACCGCCGACCGTGGTTGCATGGTTCCAGAAGGGGTCTGTGAACGACGGAGTCAGGTTTCCCCCGAGGTAGGCCAGGCAGTAGGCGATGAAAATACCGATGAGGGTAACGACCAGAAGGGTCAGGGTCTTGTTGACACGGTCAGTGAGCACGATGCCCGTGATGTTGATGATCGTTGTCAGCCCGGCGTTCAGAGCGAGCCAGGCCCAGACGGGGATGTCGGGAAACTGGGCTGCGAGGTAGAACGACTGGAAGAGCCAGGCCACGGTGGGAAGGAAGAGGTAGTCGAGGAGGATTGCCCACCCGACGAGGAAGCCGACGCGGGAATCGAGCAGCCGTCGCGCATACACGTAGGCCGATCCCGAATTCGGAAAGATCTTTGCCATCTTTGCGTAGCTGAGGGCAGTCAGCAGCATCGCGACGGCGGCGAGGGCGAATGCTGTCGGGGCTGTTCCGTCGCTGGCGGAGGAGATCACACCGAAGATCGATATCACGATTCCCGGGGCCATATAGGCCAAGCCGAACACGACCACCGACAGCAGGGATAGTTTGGGGGTGAGTTTGATGTTCTCAGCGGACATGGGGTTTTCCTTAGGCTGGGGCGGTGCTGAGGTTGGTCAGGGTTGACGGTGAGTTGGTCTGCCGCCAGAGGCGGGGATCAAGCTGGCCGGCGTAGAGCGGCAATGGGATGGTGTCGTCGTTTTCAGCGAATTGGTCCCAGGGGCGGGTGACGCCCGCTGTGCCGTGCTGACGGACATTGACCACCTGGTCCAGGTCGATCACATCGACCAAGGTCGCGTCTTCGGGTCCCGTCGCAGAGATTCGCACGCGGCCTTCAGGGTCAACCAGGAGACTCCGTCCGACCCCATGAGGGCCCGCCGCGTTCACACTGGCAACGAAGTTCTGGTTCACGATTGCGTTGGCTTGGCCGATAACAACTTCCTGCGCACGATCGTTGGTCGGGGTCTGGACAACATTGAGGACGAGCTCTGCCCCCATCCACGCCAGATGCCTGCTGTGTTCGGGGAACCACGCGTCGTAGCAAATCGACAAACCGACGCGGCCGTAGCCGGTCATGTCGAAGACCACGAAGTCCTTACCGGAACAAACGGTCTCGTAGGGTTTCCAGGGAAAGATCTTTCGGTAGCTGGCCACAGCCTTTCCTTGCGGGGAGTAGACAACGGCGGTGTTGTAGATTTGCCCGTCCGTTCCGCGTTCGAGCACGCTGCCAGGCAAAAGCCAGATCCCAAGGTCTCCGGCAAGCTCGGCAAGGGTGCGCCCGCGCGGACCGTCAAGAGGTTCGGCCGAGGCTTCCATGTAGGCCTGCCGGTCCGCAGTGCTTGGAGAATCTGGCGTGTTCAAGTGGAGCTCCGGGTAAACGAAAAGGTCGGTGACCGCATGTGCTTTGACCCTCCGCTCGAGACCAGCAGCAAAATCAGTCAAGGTCTCGGCGGGTGATTGCACAAGAGCCAGAGGGAGAAGTCGGGTCATGACAGTGACATTCCTAACGTGGGGAATTCGTGAACTGAAGATTAATTAAAGATTAATTAACGAACTAGGGTGTGTCAACAGTCACTTCGAAGTCCGTGTGAAAGCATGGTGACTATGGCAAGACCACGTAATCAGACAGCCCGCCGGGAACAACTCGTAGCAGCAGCCGGACGAGTCCTGCTGGACCGAGGGTCATCAGCGACCCGCCTTTCCGACATTGCCAACGAAGCCGGCGTCACCCCGGCTGCAGTGCTGTACTACTACCGGGATGTCGACGAGCTCTTCAGCGAGGTCTTCCATCAAGGCGTGACAGAGTATTGTGACCGCCGGGAGGCCCGCATCCAGGCCGAAAGTGACCCTGAAGCCCAGCTAAGGGCCTGCATCCACTCAGGCGTACCGTGGCCCGGTGAAAGCGAAACCGCTTCCCGGATCCTCGTGGAACTCATTCCGGTTTACCTGCGCAACGAAGCGGCCGCCCGGCAGCAGATGGCATTCGTGGAGCGTCAAACGAACCTCTACAAAAGGATCCTGGAACGGGGCGCGCAGCAGGATGCCTTCACCCTCTCAGCGCCAGCCGGATTCCTGGCCCGGAGCTTCGTAGCCCTCGAGGACGGCCTCGTAATGGACGTACTCCTCGGCGACCTGACGCCGGAAGACGAGTACGAGTTCCTGATCAGCTACGCGACGAACATGGTAAAAACAAAGACCGGCAACAACTTGCAGCTCAGCTGACTACCCGAGCAACAGCGGACACAACCAGGTTGACGGACGGCCATTTGGCGGGCGGGCACCTTGGTGCGTCGGTATGCTCCGGCGATGCGGTCCTTGAGGTCGTTGACCTCAAAGGAGGTCGCCGCATCTGGGCCTCCCTCAAGGATGGTCTGCGGCCCCGACTGGGGTCCTATCGCGAGGACCAGGGCTTGACGAGGGCAGTGAAAAACACAAGGTGAACCATTAAATCTCTCCAAAGAGGGGTTGGTCCGACCACTCCCCCAGAGTCACGAAAGGTCCAGTGCCCGAATTTTATAGGGAGTGGAAGTAGCCTCGAGAGCTCCTGCCAATGGCCACTGCTCCGGGAGCCAAGCCCTCGCGAATCACGTGAGCTTTTGGCACTCAGAGTTCGAGAGGCCGCTCAACCACCAGTGCCGAGAGTTTTAGGATTGATTGCCTTCTAGATTCGAGCGGCCGGGTACAGGTCAGATGTGAAACGTGAAAGGTTGCGTAGGCACTCCTCTATCGCAGACGCGGCGAAATGCAGCGGATTCCAGACGCCGAAGAGAGTGAACACGAGGTCCTTTCCGCGATGAGTGATCGGCATGGCGTGCACCCCGAAACTCGGATCGTCCGAGAGTACGCAGATGCCTTTGCCAGCGGCTGCCAACGCTTGGCCGACCCGGGCGGAGCGTACTTCAAATTCGGCCGTGTAGGTGAGACGTTCGGCGCTAACAGCATCGTCGAACATTGTGCGAACACCAAAATCGGCTGTCATCGCTATAAGGGGCCATTGGACGAGTTCCTGAAGGCTGATGTTCTCCCTCCCTGCTAGAGGGTGTTTGGCGTTGCACTGGGCCCAAAGGAACGCCCTGCCAACTACAACCGATTTGAGCTCGGATGGTGGCGGCTTTGTTCCCAGAGCAAAGTCAGCCTTACCCTCCTGCAGCGCATGGTAGACAAACTCGGGGGTCGCCTCGACAACATTGGTCAGGACTCCATCGGGCCCCTGCGAAACAATGAAAGGGGCGATGATGTCGGCGATGGTGGCAGAGGCTGCCGCTATCGTAAGCCGTTGCACCGAACCTCCGGCCATCGCCCGTGCGGATGACGTGGCCTGCGCCGCACGGGTGACCAGGTCCTTGGCGATGGGCAGAAACGCAGTGCCCGCCGCGGTCAGCGACAATTTTGCTCCTGATCTATCGAAGAGGGTGAGCCCGAGGTCCTTCTCCAAGGAGCGAAGCTGCCGGGATAAAGATGGTTGGGCCACCCGCAAAGAGCGCGACGCCGCATTGATTGATCCTTCATCAACGATGCTCAGGAAATACGTCAGGTGCCTCAAGTCCACTATGCCTCCAAGGTATTGGTTGTACTCATCATAGGCATTTCCCAGGCATAGATAGACGTAGTTAGACTCGTCACACTTCCCTCCCTTCTTCAAGGAGTCTCTGTTGGCACTCTCATTTCCACACCGGGCTCGGACCGTGCTTGTCACGGCCACAGCCGCCGTCGTTGCCCTTAGCGCGGCGGGATGCGGTCCTGCCGCACCCAAAGCTTCTTCCGGCCCCGACGTTTTCTCTGTGGCCGCATCGGCAGCCATCACTACGTGGGATCCGGTTCGTTCGTTTTCCACCGAAGCCCTCTACATGGGCAACATCTACGAACCCCTGCTTTGGAAGAACCCTGCAGGTTCCGCAGAAGCGTATTCCCCGGCAATAGCCGAGTCCTGGAGCGCCAGTGCCGACGGAAAATCCTGGACATTCAAGATCCGCTCCGGAGCCACCTTCCACGACGGCGAGCCGATCAATGCCGCGGCGGTCAAAGCCAGCATCGACGCTGCCAGGGACCATGCAGCCGCGTCCTTCATCTGGGCACCGGTGGAGAGCGTTACCGCCCCGGACGACTCCACTGTCACGCTGCAGCTGAAGTACTCCGCGCCAATGGACCTCGTCGCCTCCTCGACGTACGGCGCCTGGATCGTTGCCCCGAAGGCCCTGGCAGCATCCGCCAAGAATGACAAGTACTTCGAGGCCGGAATCGACGCGGGCTCCGGACCTTACACCATCGACTCCTACAAGCCCGGCTCTAAGGTCGTGCTGAAGAAGTACGACGGCTACTGGAACAAAAAGGCTGCATCGCACTTCGACGTTGTTGACATCTCTATCACCCCGGATGCAGTCACGGCCCAGCAGATGCTGACCGCCGGTGAGGTGGACTACGCGACCAACATCCCGCTCGAAAACGTCAAGACCCTGGCCAGCAACCCTAAATTCAGCGTCAAGGACTTCAACTCCCCGTTCAACTTCCTTGCCATGTTCAACACCAAGCGGCCGCCCCTGGATAATCCTGAGGTCCGCCGCGCCCTCAGCTACGCCATTCCCTACAAAGAGATCATTGACATCGGAGGGCAGGGCTACGGCACGCAGTCCCACGGCCCTGCTCCCAGCGGAATCTTCCCCTACAGCCAGGACGTCCCGCAGTACTCCCAGGACTTGGAAAAGGCCAAGCAGCTGTTGGCTGCAGCAGGTCATCCCGACGGCCTGAAGCTCAAGCTTACTTATGCCTCAGAAAACCCTGCAGAAGCCCGGTTTGTACCACTGATCAAGGATGCGTTCGCCAAGATAGGGGTGGAAGTGGATGTCAAGGCGGAGTTGTTCAATCAGCAATGGGACAGCGCAAAGGCTGATCCTCAGAGCGCCCAGGACATCTTTGTACTTAACTACTGGCCGACTTACAGCGATGCCGGCAGCGACAATCTCACGACGCTGTTCCATTCCAGCGAAAAGCCATCCTTCAACCTGAGCTATTGGAATTCCCCGGAGTACGACAAATTGGTGGACAAGGCGGCAACCTTGACGGGAACGGACAGGGACGCGGCCCAGGGCCTCTATAAGGAAGCCATGGACCTCCTCTACAAGGAAGCACCTGCGGCATTCCTCTACGATGCCCGCGCGGTCTCCGTAGTTCCCGTTGGACTGAACGTTGCCCAGTTCAACGAAAATTACCCGTTCACGGTCTTCTTCGCCCCCATCAAACGCGCCGCCTAAACGATACGACGCAGGCAGGGCCCGGGCTGCACCAACAAAGCCCGGGCCCTTGCCCTGCCCGCCCATCCCGCCACACCAATCAAGAAAAGGAGAACCATGTTGCGTTTCGTCGCCCGGCGGCTCATCACCTCGGTGCTGGTTCTCGCCGTGCTTACCGCGATCGTCTTCATCCTTGCCCGCATCGTTCCCAGCGACCCGGCCGTCATCTATGCCGGCCCGAAGGCGCCCCCAGCCGAGCTGGACAGGGTCCGGGAGCACCTCGGCTTTAATCGTCCGATCCTCGAACAGTACTTCGACTACGTCGCAAAGCTGATCACCGGGGACTGGGGCCAGTCTCTTGCCACAAAACGCCCCGTGTTGGATGAGCTGTTCACCCGCCTCCCAGCCACATTGGAACTCATAGGGTTTGCCATGGTTCTCGCTGTTTCGGCAGGGGTCATCTTGGGCGTGGTTGCCTCCCGCCGTCCCGGCGGATTCATCGACGGAGCAATCCGTTTCCTCTCAATCGGAGGGATTTCCGTGCCCGCCTTCTGGCTCGGACTACTCCTTCAACTGTTGTTCGTTGGGGGGCTGGGCATACTTCCGGCCACTGGGCAGTTCAGCAACTCCATCAAATACTCCAACCCCATCTCTCACGTGACCGGGCTTGCCCTGTTAGACAGCATGATCACCGGCAACGGCGTGGCCTTCGCCGATGGGTTGCAGCACGTGATACTGCCGGCCCTCACTTTGGCCGCATATCCCCTTGGACTCGTTGCACGAATGACCAGGGCCGCCATGCTCGATGTCATGAACCAGGATTACATCTTCACCGCCAGGGCCTACGGTCTGAGGGAGACCGCCATCCGTTGGCGCCTGGCCTTGAAAAATGCTCTGCCACCAGTCCTGTCTATCGCCGGAATGGCTGCCGCCTACGCCCTGACCGGAACATTCTTCGTCGAAGCTGTCTTCAACTGGCCAGGAATTGGGCAGTTCGCTACATCTTCCATGCTTGCGGTGGACTACCCAGCCATCATAGCAATTACGCTCATGGGCGCCACAGCATACCTGCTGGCCAACCTCCTCGTGGACATCCTGCAATCCCGAATCGACCCCAGAGTGAGCATGTCATGAGCCCCACGACCCAAATCTCCGCCCCGACCCGTTCCGGGCCGGCCGAAGAACAGGCCACCCTCAAACCGATCAAACTCCTCAAACAGACCCTGGGCCGTGACCGTTTGGCCGCTGTCGGCGCGATGATCATAGTCCTTCTCGTAATCCTTGCTGTTTTCGGGCAATGGCTGGCACCCTTCCCTGATCAGGGCATGGGGGCGACCAATGCCTCCGCCCGAAACCTCGCTCCCAACGCCTTGAACTGGCTCGGCACCGATCAACTCGGTCGTGACGTTCTCAGCCGCATCATCATGGGCGCGAACCCGGCGCTGACCATCTCTGCCGCCGTTGTCGCGGCCGCGGCCCTCATCGGCATTCCCCTCGGCGCTGTCGCCGGATATCGCGGTGGCTGGCTCGACGAAGCCTTGATGCGTGTGACCGAGATCTTCCAGGCCTTCCCGCCTCTGCTCCTGGCCATGGTGACCGTTGCGATCCTTGGGCCCAGCCTGACCAACGCCGGCATCGCCTTGGCCATCAGCTGGTGGCCCTGGTACGCGCGCCTTGTACGAGCGGAAGCAAAATCCCTTCGGGAACGCTCCTACGTCGAAGCAGCCCGCGCCATGGGCATTCCGCAACTGCTCATCATCAGCCGCCATGTACTTCGCAACTGCATGACGCCCATCCTCGTCCAAGCGACCGTCGACATCGGCACTGTGATCCTGGCCGCCGGGTCCCTGGCATTCATCGGTCTTGGAACCCAGCCGCCCCTGCCCGACTGGGGCCTGATGGTCGCCGAAGGGCGCGGGCTCATATTCAGTTCCTGGTGGATAGCCACCTTTCCCGGGTTGGCCATCTTTCTGGCCGTCCTGGGATTCAACCTCCTCGGAGATTCGCTGCGCGACCTCCTTGACCCCCGGCAGGTAAAGCGATGACACATGTACTTAGCATCCGCGACCTCAACGTCGAATTCACCGACCGGGGGAAGCTCACCAACCGCCCCGTCCGCGGGATCGACCTCGACGTTACCGCCGGCGAAATCCTCGGCCTGGTGGGGGAAACGGGGTGCGGCAAGTCCCTGACAGGACTCGCAGCCTTGGGGATCCTTCCACGCGGTGCACGGCGCACGGGGCAAGTGACCATCGGCAACGATCCTTCACAGGCTTCGTCAGGACCAGGTGGCTCGGCGGCCATCGTATTCCAAAACCCCGGAACTGCCTTCAACCCCGTCTTCACCCTTGGCCGCCAACTCAGCGATGTCCTGACCCGGCACCGGCAAATCTCAGGGTCCGAAGGCAAAGCTGAAATCATACGTCACCTGGGCCTGGTCGGCCTTCCGGACCCTGAACGGGTCTACCGCAGCTATCCGCACCAACTGTCCGGCGGAATGCTGCAGCGGGCCATGATTGCCATGGCTCTGCTACGCCAGCCCCGGCTCTTGATACTCGACGAGCCGACAACGGCCCTTGACGTCACTGTCGCCCGGCAAATCCTGGTCCTCATCGACGAACTCCGACACAAGTTCGGGTTCGGTGTGCTGCTCATCAGCCATAACCTTGGCATCATCCGCGATGTCTGCGACCGGGTGGCGGTCCTCTACGCAGGCAGGGTGATCGAAACCGGAACCGTGGAAGCGGTCATGAACAACCCACGCCACCCATACACCCGCGGCCTCCTGGGCGCCCTCCCAGCAGGGCGAACCCACGGCCAGCGACTGAACGCCATCCCTGGAACAGTGCCGGGAAACCTCCTCTCCCTCACCGGGTGCGCCTTCAGAAACCGTTGCCCACATGCAGTCACCGGCTGCTCCCTCACCGACCCGATGCTCACCCAGACCGGGCCACACCACGCAGTCGCCTGCCTCCAGGAAGCCGAACTATGACCAACGTTCTCACCCTCGAAAACATCGTCAAAACGTTCCCGCACCACAGAAGAGTCTTCACCGCAGTCGACGACGTCTCCCTTAGCATCAAGGAAGGTACGGTCTACGGCCTTGTCGGAGAATCCGGCTCCGGCAAAAGTACCCTCGCCCGCTGCGCCATGCACCTGATGCGCCCAACATCCGGGCGAGCCACATTTGAAGGACATGACCTCGGCAAACTCGGCCCCAAGGCACTGCGGACCATCCGTTCCCGGATGGGAATAGTACTTCAGAATCCAGTGGCATCATTGAATCCACGTATGACTATCGGCGCTTCAGTGGCAGAGCCCCTCCGGGCCCACACCGCCCTGAAAGGGCCTGCCCTCCAAGCAAGAATAAACAATCTGCTGGACGAGGTCGGGCTGGGAGCCGGGCACGCCCACCGGCTCCCGCACCAGCTCTCCGGAGGACAGTGCCAACGCGTCGGCATCGCACGCGCCCTGGCCACATCGCCCCGTCTCCTTATCCTGGACGAACCCACCAGCGCCCTTGATGTTTCCGTCCAAGCCCAGATTCTGAACCTGCTCCAGGACCTGCAGCAACAAAAAGGGCTCACATATCTGCTCATCTCCCACGACCTGGACGTCGTCCGCTATCTCAGCGATGAGGTGGCTGTCATGAAGACCGGAAAGATCGTAGAAAGCGGACCAGCCGAACGGATCTTCACCGATCCACAGCACGACTACACCCGCAGACTCCTCGAGGCAGCCCCAGGGCACGGCCGACCCGAATTGGCCGATTCCCGCACTCTCCCCACCCTTACCACGCAAGGCAACGACTAAACATGCCAGAGACAACCGCAATCAGTTCTCTCCTGACCAGCCCCGGCAAGGTTGACCGCTATGCCGGCCAGGACTTCAACGAGCACGTCACCCTCGAAAACTGGCAAGAAAGCCCCTTCAACCGCTGGGGCTTCGCTCACATCAGCGAACTCATTACCACCGCAACGATCCGTCGAGGCAGCACATCCGAGCCCTCTACTGGAAACGATCCAGTCACACCGGAACGCGCGGAGAGGTGGCACAGTGTTGAGGAGTTCCTGGAATCCACGCACACAGATGCCATTGTCGTACTTCAGCACGGTGAACTGGTCATGGAACGCTATTTTGGCGGTTTCCAGCCGCACGACCGGCACGTCCTGATGTCCGTTTCCAAATCCATCTGCGCGCTCATTGTCGGTATATTGGCCGGACGCGGACTCATAGACACCCAACAGAGCGTCCGCCACTACGTCCCGCCGCTGAAGGGAAGCGCCTACGGTAACGCGACGGTCCGCCAGGTGCTCGACATGACCGCCGCGGTCCGGTACAGCGAGAACTATTTGGATGCGGCCGCGGAAGTCCAGCAGCAGGATAGGATCGCCGGCTGGCGCCCAAAGCTCGAAACAGACCCAAGGGACACTTACGAATTCCTCACGCTCCTCCAAGCTGCCGGAGAACACGGCCGATCATTCCAGTACTGCTCGGCTGGTACGGATGTGCTGGCCTGGATAATCGAGAACGTCACCGGAAAGCGCTACGCCGAAGTCCTCTCCGACGAGCTGTGGTCCCGGCTTGGGGCACGCGACGATGCACTCATCACCACCGATTCCGGTGGTTTCGCATTTGCGAACGGAGGAATCGCTTGCACCGCACGAGATTCGGCCAAGATCGGACAGCTCATGCTGGACGAGGGGAAAGCCAACGGGCAAACGGTCGTCCCATCATGGTGGATCAACGACACGATGCGGGGCGGAGACCCACAACTGGCCAGAGGAACCGCCTACCAGCAAGTCCACCCCAACGGCTCATACCGGAACCAATGGTGGGTCCCCGGGGATAGCCGAGGCACGGTCTACGCTGCAGGCATCCATGGCCAATTCATTTGGATTGACCCCGTCAGCGACACTGTAATAGCAAAGTTTTCCTCTTACCCGCAGCCGGTTGCACTCGAACTCAGCCGGGCACACGCCGCGGGCTTCAGGCAATTGATCAGCATCCTGGAATACACCAACTGATTGAGGCAACCCCTCGGAGGGCAGGTCCTCGGTAATCCCCACCGTGTATAGGTCAAAGGATAGAACTCGCCTCCATGGGTAATCCGAATCTGACCCCGTAGCAGACCGCCGCCCGGTGGCTGTGCACCAAATTGCCGGCCTTCCTCGGCCATCACAGGGCCAAACCGACTGCTGCAAATCCCGGGCTCTCACTCTGCTCGTCGCCTGCCCCTGTACTTCAGGGTTCGATTCCTTCTCCTGACAACGAACCACAAAGGCTCAGACGCAACCTGACACTCCAAGCGGTCCTCCTCCTTCACCGGCAAATGGGCCCTTATCGGCGTGAGACCAAGACGAGTTTCATTTAATGCAAGAACTCGTCCTACTGGATCAACTTGGTGTTTCCACAGGTCAGACCGACATTCCGGGTCGACATTCTTCCCGAGATCAGTCGGCAGTAACGCGGCGTGTCAGACCAACCCTGAATCCACCGCTATTCAGACACTCCCGGTGAGCGAAAGCGGTTGACGCCACGGGGTCATACGCCGGGCACGGTTCGGAACACGTTGAAGGATTGGGGCAGGTTGGCCCGTGGCCGCCGAACGGCTGAGGATCGAGGATCTGAGCGAGGAACGGGTGCCGGCGTTCCAGACTGCTCGGCACCGGGTCGGCCGGAGCAGGAGCCAAGGTCTCCGCGGAAGTTCCTTGACCTTCCAGACTGCTTCCGGCTTGCCTTCGGGTCGTCTTCGAGGGAAGACATCATCCGAGTGAGGGCGCCGCCGGCGCGCAGGAGCAGGATCCGGTGCGCCCAGGCTTTGTCGACGCTGGGGTCGGGGTGGTATTTGACCTGTCGGGGCAGATTCTTCCGGGCGGCGGCGTCGTCGATGTTTCTGCAGGGCGGGGGTGCCGTGGGTGAAATACGATTAGGTAATGGTAACCAGTGTTGATGTGGCCCGGCATGTGGGATTGTCGCAGTCGACGGTTTCACGTGCTTTGCGGGGGGATCCGGCTGTCGCGCCTTCAACGAAGGAGCGGGTTTTGTCCGCGGCGCGGGAACTTGGCTATGTACCGGACGCAGCGGCGCGCATGATGGTGACGCGCCGCACGCATGCTGTAGGCATTGTCGTTGCTGATCTGACAAGCCCGATCTACCCGGTCATTGTGGAGTCGTTGCAAAATCGGCTGCTGGAGCGTGGTTACCGGATGGTCCTGATCCGGGACCCGGATTTTTCACCTGACCCTGAGGCTGTTGATGTGCTTGACAGTGCGACGGTTGACGGGATGATCTTCGTGTCGGCGCGGGAGGGATCAGCTGCGGTCCGGCGGGTCCTTGACCGTGGCACTCCGGTGGTGCTGCTGAGTCGTGATGATGTCAGCGTCGATGTCGAGGCGGTGCTCGCGGATGACCGTGGCGCGGGTGAGTTGGTGATTTCCCATCTGCAGGGTCTGGGGCACACGAGAATCGGCGTGTTATCGACTTTGCGGGATCGTTCCAATGGCCGTGACCGCGAGGACGGTATCCGCGCTGCCATGGAGCGCCGCGGCATCCCAATACGCGAGGACTGGGTTCAGCACCTCCGTTTGACGCATGAGGACGGTGTCCGGGCCGCCCTGCAGCTGCTGGAGCAGGAAGACCGTCCTACTGCTCTGTTCTGCGCGACCGATGCCTTTGCGTTTGCTGCGTTAGACGCCGCGGCCCAGTTGGGCCTTCGGGTTCCGGAAGAGCTGTCGATCGTGGGATTTGATGATTCCGGGCCATCCCGCTGGGCTTTTGTGAACCTGACCACCGTGCACCAGCCCATTGCGGAGATGTCGTATGAGGCGGTCGACCGCTTGGCTGGAAGGATCGAGGGCGAGCCTCCCAGCCAAGCGCGGAAACCCGTGTTTCCGGTCAGGCTTGAAATTCGGGGGACGACGGCGACGCCTCCTCAGGCGGTGTTGCGGCCGCCGCTCAAGTCGAGTGTCTGACCGGTCACGTAGCTCGCCTCTACGGAGAGCAGCCAGGTTGCCAGGGCCGAGAATTCTTCCGGTAGTCCGACCCTGCCCATGGGGACCTTGGCGAGCAGTTGGGCGTTCCGTTCCGGGCTCAGGTCCTCAAGGAGCCGGGTCTTCATCATCGACGGGGCGATGGAGTTGACGGTGACACCGTAAGGCGCGACTTCCTTCGCTGCCGTTTTGACCAGGGCCACGAGTCCGGCCTTGGATGCCGAGTAGGCGGCCTGGTGCGGGTTTCCTTCACGGGCGGAAATTGATGACAGGATGGCCACGCGGCCGTATCCCTGCTGTGTGAGGACCGGGAGGATGCCCGCCAGGCCGTGCAGGCAGCCGTCCAGGTTCACGCTCAGGGTTCTGGCCCATCCGTCGGCCGGCATGTCGGTCACCGGAACCTCGGGGCCCTGGATTCCGTGGGCGAACAGCGCGCCATCGATCCGGCCGTACCGCTTGAGTGTTGTCTGGATGGTGCGGTCCCAGTCCGGCCTGCTGGTGACGTTCAGGGCCATGCAGTTTGCCGGGCTGCTTCCGTCGCCCAGCCCGCCGTCGGCGACGTCGGTGCACACGACCGTGGCGCCTTCACGTTCGAGCCGGTCCGCGGTGTCGGATCCGAGCCCACCGGCGGCGCCGGTGACCAGGATGACCTGATCCCGGAAACGGCCCGGCCAATAGATCTCTGCGCTGGCGGTTCGGGGCCGCAGGGGGCTGCCTGCGGCTGCCCCGGGTGTTGTGATTTCGGTGAGTTCGCTCATGGTGTTGTCTCCATTTCGGTGTTCAGGGGTCAGCCGATCAGAGTCTCGGCGGCGGTGTGGAGGTGTTTGAGGTGTGTGGCTGTGCCGCCGGTCTCGACGGCCCGGACATCAGGGGCCTCGACGCTGACCGGCGCGTCCGGAAGGGCCGCCAGGATTTCCCGAAGCGGGAAGACCCCCTCCCCGGGAGCCAGCCTTTTCGCGCGCGACTCGATCTGCCGGGCGGATCCGTTCACGTCCTGTGCCAGCGGCATGCGGTGCGGGATCGGCAGGGCCGGGGTCTCTGCCGGACCGTCACAGAGCTGGATGACGGTGACCGCCCCTGCCGGCAGGGCTATGAGCTCTGCAATTCGGCCGCCTGCGCGCACGAAATGGAGCGCGTCCAGCATGATTCCGCAGCCCGTCTGCCCGACCAGCATGCCGGCGTCCGGGATGGAGTCAAGTGGCTGATACGAGATCGGCTCAATGGACGGACGGATTCCGTACCTCCGGGCATCCTCAACCAGCGCCGCGAGGCTGTCCGTCAGGCGGGCGCGGTCCGGATCACCGCCAATCACATTAAGAACGCTCGCGCCGAGGGCTGCGCTGGCCTCCAGGACCGGTTCCCATTCCTTGTGTCCGCGGTTTCCGTCCAGGGTAAAAACTTCAACGTCGCGCACGACGAGTCCCGTTACCGCCAGCCGTTCAATGGTCTGCACCGACATGAATGAACCTGCCGCCATGGGGTACTGCGTTTCACCCCGGGTTGCCGGGTGAACCCGGACCCCGACAGAGGTAAAGCCGGCGGCCGCCGCTGCGTCCACCAGCTCCGGCGGACTCAAATGCAGCGCCGACAAGTGCGCCAGCCCGATCGTTCTGTTCATAACTTCCATCCTGCTCAGCGGGTGTTTGACCGAGGCCAAAACATGCGCGTATGATCTAAATCACTAAATGACTACGTAGTCATTAAAGCATTCAATCCGCTCGCCCGCAAAGGTGCAGCCGAGCAAACAGAAAGGTTGCGGTGAACCGCAATGCCGAGTCCTCAAACCCCCAGCACCGGGAGTGCCACCGCCATGGGCGCACTGAACCACCCGGCAGTCGTCATTAGCCCGAAGGCAGGACGGCGCGCAGCGCTGGCCAGCACCGTCGGCGCCGTCGTCGACTGGTACGACTTCTTCCTCTACGGCACCGCAGCCGCCGTTGTTTTCGGGCCGTTGTTCTTCCCCTCGGACAATCAGGTCGCCGGGCTGCTGGCCTCCATGGGTTCGTTCGCCGTCGGCTTCCTGTTCCGCCCGATCGGCGGGGCCATCTTTGGCCACTTTGGCGACAAGTACGGCCGCCGCACCATGCTCTTCATCACCGTCATCATGATGGGACTGGCCAGCACGGCCATCGGTTTGCTCCCCGCCTACGCCGCGATCGGCGTCGCCGCACCAATCCTGCTCATCACCCTGCGGGCCATTCAAGGTATCGCCGTCGGCGGGGAATGGGGCGGCGCGGCCCTGATGGCAGTGGAAAACGCGCCGGCAAGCAAGCGGAACTTCCTCGCCACCGGCGTGCAGATCGGATCGTTCGTCGGGCTGCTGCTCGGCACTGCTGCATTCTCCCTGGTCACCGCACTGACCACCCCTGAACAGTTCCTTGCCTGGGGCTGGCGACTGCCGTTCCTGATCAGCATCCTCTTCGCCCTGATCGGCCTCTGGATCCGGGCCGGCGTGCCCGAGTCAGCAGAGTTCACCGCCGCCAAGGAAGAACACAAGGCCGCACGCGCGCCCTTGGCCGAGGCACTGCGGACCAGCCCCAAAAAGATCCTCGCTGTGATCGGCATGCGGATGGTAGACCAGAGCACCTTCTACATGGGCTTCACCTTCTCGCTGGCTTATGTCAAGAACTTCACCCACACCCCTCCCGCCACGGTCCTGACCGCCTCGATGGTCGCCATGGTCCTGGCCATCCCCTTCCTGGCCCTCTGGGGCCGCCTCGCAGACAAGTTCGGCCGGAAATGGTTCTACATCATCGGTCCACTTGCCGCAGCGCTAGCAGCCGCCCCGTTCTTCGCAGCCCTTGAAAGCGGCGACCTGTTCCCGATGATCCTGGGCTTCTTCGCCCTCATCAATCTCGGACACAACATTTCCACCTGCGTTCAGCAAACGTGGTTCACCGACATGTTCGACGTCCGGATCCGCTACAGCGGCGCAGGATTCGCCTATGCGCTGGCCGGCGCTGTCGGTGGCTTTATTCCCCTGATTGCCACCGCCCTCATGGCCAGCAGCGGCAGCTGGGTCCCAGCAGCAGCACTCCTTGCTGGACTCTGCCTCATAGCACTGGTCTCAAGCCTGTGGTCCTATAAATGGGCCAACAAGGAACACCACTAGCCCTAAAACAGCATCCATGCCCACCACTAATAGGGGGAGGCAGGTGCGTGCAGCCCAAAGGCGCGTTCCTGCCTCCAGCCCATCCCCGAGAACAACGATGAAGGCCAACCGAGTGAAGACCAGAACTGATGAATCAAGCGCAACCCCCGGCACCACCCAGGACTGCGATGTCCTGGTCATAGGCTCGGGCGCAGGCGGCCTGTCAGCAGCGGTCACGGCCGCGTACCACGGACTGAAAGTCATCGTCGTCGAAAAAGCGGACGTCTGCGGCGGTGCCACGTCTTGGTCCGGTGGCTGGGCGTGGACTCCAGGAAACCCCCTGGCCAAGGCCGCCGGAATCAACGAGGACCGGGAACTCTTCCGCACTTACCTGCGCCACCGCCTCGGCAAGAACTACAACGCGGAAAGGATCGAGGCCTTCCTTGAAGCAGTCCCCCACATGGTCGGCTTCTTCCATAACAAGACCAGCCTCCAATTCGTCCCCGGGGCCAAGATCAAAGACATCTATGGCCAGACCCCTGGCGCGGGTACCGGAAACCGCTCCGTGGCGCCCGAACCCCTCAATGCGCGCAACATCAAGCCCGAGCTACGGGCCAAGGCGCGCCACCAGCTCTATGAAACTTCATTCCTGGGCATGGGCATCATGGCCGGACCTGACCTGACAAAGTTCCTCTCCGCCTCCCAGGGCAACATTCAGGGCCTGCTCCATGCCATCTGGAGGGTAGGCCGCCATCTTCTGGACCTGCTCATCCACCGTCGCAACATGCAACTCGTCAACGGCACCGCGCTCACCGCCAGGCTCCTGAAATCAGCTGACGACCTAGGTGTGGACATCCGCGTCTCCACCCCGGCCAGACACCTCCTCACCGACGAGGCAGGAAAGGTGAGCGGCGCCGTCGCACATTCACCTGCCGGAAGCTACACTATCAACGCTTCCCGCGGCGTCGTGCTGGCCACCGGCGGCTTCCCCAACGACGTGGCCCGCCGCGCCGAACTCTTCCCCAAAACCCCCACCGGCGAGGAACACTGGACCCTGGCTCCCAAGGAAACCACCGGAGACGGCATAACGATGGCCCAAGCCATCGGGGCCAGCTTCGACACCAACGTCGAATCTGCCGCCGCCTGGTGCCCCGTCTCCCTGGTTCCCTACCGCAACGGCCGGACAGGAACATTCCCCCACATCATGGACCGCGCCAAACCAGGCAGCATCGGCGTGCTCCGCAACGGTAAACGATTCGTCAACGAAGCCAATGGCTACTACGACTACGTCGAAGGAATGCTCAAAGCCACCCCCGAGGGTGAACCGGTCGAAGCGTGGCAGATCGCCGACGCCGTATACGTCCGCAAGTTTCCTCTCGGCATGGCCAAACCGCTGCCCGTCCCGCTATTCCCCTATCTCCGCTCCGGCTATCTGAAAAAGGGCGACACCATCGAAGAACTAGCCACCGCCTGCGGCATCGACCCAACAGCGCTGGCACAAACCGTTGCCGACTTCAACGAAAACGCCCGCAACGGCATCGACCCCGACTTCGACCGGGGAACCACCGAATTCAACCGATACGGCGGAGACCCCAAGAACACCCCCAACCCATCCCTCCGGCCCCTGGAAAAGGGCCCCTTCTACGCCGTCAAAGTCCTCCCCGGGTCCTTCGGAACGTTCGCAGGCCTCGCCACCGACCCGCGCGCACGGGCCCTCGACAACGCCGGACAACCCATCAACGGACTCTACGTCGCCGGCAACGACCAAGCCTCAGTCATGGGCGGACACTACCCCGCCGGAGGCATCAACCTCGGCCCCGCCCTCACCTTCGGATACATCGCCGGACGCGACCTGGCCGGGGTCAGCGACTACGAAGACGACGGGTCGCCAGCATTTGCGAACGGCACCCGGACGTATAAGTAGCTGCATGCTTACGGGCCAAGTTCTCCGGCTCTGTCCCATTGCGGGGCCAAGGGAATGGGACGCTCCAGGCTTTAGAGTCTCTCGGCGACGTGTTTGCCGAGATCGAGTTCGATTCCCTGTGGCTGTTGCAGGCCGCGGTCGAAGAGGCTGCGAAGGTGATCCGCGTTTTCCGGACGCATGGCCGTACGCCTGAAGGCGGCCATGGCGGCAGCATAGTCCCCTGCAGGGATTGCTGTGGCTTCGTCAACGAATTTCTTCGCGCCGGCGATCCCAGCCTTGCTGAACCCGGCGATACGGCGAGCGAAGGCGTCAACAAAGTCGTCCAATTCGTCGTCGGGAAAAACTCGATTGACGTATCCGTATTCGGCCGCCAGCTGGGCAGTGAAGTCGTCTCCTCCCAGGATGATCTCCATGGCACGGCCTCGTCCCACCAACTCAGCCAATCGCCCCATCGGATTGCCGCCAGCTACCGCTCCGAAACCAATCTCGGGCTGTCCCAGAATGGCGTTGTTGCCGGCAAAGCGGATGTCCGTGTTCAAGACGAACTCACTTCCCGCGCCCCGGACACGGCTCTTAATGGCCGAGATAGTGACCACCGGAACCTTGCTGAGCCGCAGAAGGTTGTCCGAAAAAGGCAGGAGGCCGGTGGGACCTGGGGCAGTGGTGTAAATGCGTTGAATGTCGGACAGAAGGTCGAAGTGGGCCATGAAGAAGTCCGGGTTGGCGCTCTGAAACACCACGACGGTCACATGAGGGTCCTGCTCCATCCGGGTTATCAAATCGGCAAGCTGCTCGACGGTGTCTGGGTCGATCAGATTGATCGGGTCGTTCTCGAAGGTCACCCTCCAGTAGGACGGAGACACGGCATGGACCTGAAATTGCGTTTGGTTGCTCATAGGGCTGACTCTATTGTCTCTGAGTTGTAAAAGCCAAGTCAGGTTCTATCTAACTGTTCTCTGGCCCCCTCGTCGAGTGAGCGGGCAGGTCGAGGGGCACGCATCGGTGATGAGAGGGCGCCTCTGTCGCCGTGTTGCGTTGGTTGGCGCCGCAAGCTGGCGGTGGAGGCAAGGCAAGGCGGGTTCCTCCTGCAGTCCGCGAAGCCCCTCGGGCATCCTGACATGGAAAGAAGAAGCGTGAGGGGAGCCTTCGTGATGGTCCCGAACCTTCAAGATCCGCTTGCCCAGAGTTCACTGAAGCGCGGGACGTTCTCTGCGGACCGCCCCGACGAGCTCGGTCGATTGGCCGGGTCCGCGCGCTGCCGCATTCCCGGTACCGTTGCAGTCGTCTGGATGGTATCGGGAAATTGTTGCGGAGAGCCTTCAGGTCAGCCTCGCTCCTTCGAGGCCGGCCGTGGAGGCTGGCAGGAGCACACCTTGGAACGGAAGCTACGCTACTTCAGGCGGGGATGGGCCACGGTCGGGACCAGTGCGACGGATCTTTCGTCGACTTCGTTTCCGCTATCGTCGATAAACCCAATATGGACTGGACGTCCTGTGCCCTCGACCTGGCGCAAAAAACTTGGCCCGTCCGGCCAGGGGAGGTGCTTGTCGCCCCACTGTTGCAGGCCGAGCAGGACGACGAGGAGCTCCCTGCCAGCATCCGTGAGTGCATACGAAAAGCGAGCCCGCTCCCCCGGTTCTCTGTAGGGAACCTTCTGCATCACACCGTTTTCGACCAAGGTGTTCAGGCGTTCGGTGAGAACATCTGGTGCCACACCAAGCCCGCTCCGAAACTCCGAGAATCGGCTCGACCCCGTAGAGGCCTCACGCAGGATCAGAAATGTCCAGCGCCCGCCGAGCACTTCCAGGCTGCGGGCGATGGCGCAACTATTATTAGGAATCTTGCCCATGCCGCAAGCCTACTCTAAGTTGTTTATTCCAACTTCGGTGGCGTAGGTCGGGCTTCCTAGAGGGAGTTGCGATATGCAAATCCCAGCACAGCCTAAATTCCCCGCTCGTGCAGCACGGGGTTCCTGTCTTTACGAATTGCTTCCCAGTGCCAACCGGAAGTTATTCTGCCCGTTTGCAGGCCGCGTGCGGCTGATCAAGTTGGCGTCCTTTTCCTCCCGTGCTGTAGGTATATAAGTGCCGGAATTCCCGAACACGCAACGATCATTGCCTCGTAAAAAACCATGACAAGACAGTGGCTGGCGCCAGGTCACCGACCAACACCAGGGCCACGACGAATCCGCCGGTAAGACTGATGCTGGGCATGGCTATTGCTGTTGCGGAGATCCCAGCCCAACCTCATGCGATGAGGATCCGGCCGTAATTTCCAGGGAGTTGATCATTCCTACGCCCCAGGCAAACGTGCCCAGTATGGCGGCAAGCCGGGGGCCTGGCTGAGCAGGGGAAGATCGATGAAGCGTTCTGTAGGCCTCTCGGGTAGAACCTCACGTGGGGAGCAGGACCGCGCCGCTGCTTGAATGCACCCCAGTCATGACGGGGCAGGTTTCCATTCGTGAAATCAGGGAGAACCATCTTCGGCCGCCCTGCGCAGCAACTCAGTGAGTCGTAGCGGCATGACTTCGAGCAGAGAAATCGACGTGTTCGTCCGCAGCACTCCTGGCATCGTGAGCATCAGGTTGGTAATCCGGTGCAGGTCCGTCGTGTCACGGGCCACTACTCGCAGCAAAATATCGGCATTTCCCGTCGTTGAGTGGATCTCGATTATTTCCGGGATCTTCGACAACCCCGCCAACGCTTCCTCGCCTGTTCCCTGGCGGATGGACAGTTCCACGAAGGCGGTGAGGTCGTACCCGAGAGAGCGCGGGTCCAGACGGCGGCTGAAGGGTCGGAGCACGGGACTGTCCGTAAGTCTCCGCAAGCGAGCATGTACGGTGTTCCGGGCAACCCTGAGGAGTCCTGCCAAGGCCAGGATCGTCGCGGAAGGATCGTCATCAAGGGCCAGGATGATGCGGGCGTCCAGGGAGTCAAGTCGATACATGTAAAGCATTTTGGCAGGCTTTGCGGAAGTTATTGTGCACTTATCTCATTGAAATTCAAAGTGGTAGCGCATTCATCTCCTTTCTTGGGACGCTTGCGGGGAGCCTGGTACCGCAAGCGGCTATGCGCGCGTAGGTAGCGGGTATTGAAGCCCGGGCAACATCTAAAGAAGGACAAACGATGACACACGTCTCCAATGGTGGTGGCGCCCCCGAAGGCATTGAACCTGTCTTGCGCGAGGTTGTATCTGCACTTCCCAGCTATGTCGCGGGGCGTCGCGCGTCCACCGCCCTCGCCGCCGCTCTGGCGTCAAACGAGAGCCATGAGGCGCCATTGCCGTCCGTGCTACGGGTGGTTCGGGAAGCCAGCGATCGAATCAATCGCTATCCCGACATGGCAGCCGCGGAGCTTCGCGAGCACATCGCCGCCTTTCTTCATGTGCTGCCGGACGAGGTAGTCATCGGCCCGGGTAGTGTGGGCGTCCTGCAACAGCTACTGGCAGCTACATGCGGACCTGACGACGAAGTTGTCTTCGCCTGGCGGTCCTTCGAGGCGTATCCGATTCTTGTCAGTCTCTCCGGCGCCACGCCCGTCCCCGTTCCACTGGGAGCCGACGAAGGCCATGATCTCGATGCGATGCTCTCAGGGATAACCGACCGGACCAAGGCCGTTATCGTCTGCACGCCTAACAACCCGACGGGGGTGGCCATCGATCACAACACGCTGGAGCGCTTTATTGCAGCTGTGCCGCCTCACGTACTTGTCATAGTGGATGAGGCGTATGTCGAGTATGTTGATGCCGCAGACTCCGCGGACACCACGCGGTTCTTTCGAGCCCACGCCAATGTCTGCGTCCTGCGGACCTTTTCCAAGGCCTATGGGTTGGCCGGCTTACGCGTCGGGTTCGCCATTGCCCACTCTTCCCTGGCAGAAGGACTGCGCAGAGTAGCCCTTCCATTTGGCGTCAGCGCCTTGGCGCAACAGGCGGCCGCGGCTTCCCTGGACGCAGCAACCGAGATCCAACAGCGCGTCGACGCGGTAACGGCGGAACGCCGCCGTGTGCTTCAGATCCTTCGCGAGTCTGGGTGGGAGACCCCCGACAGCGAGGCAAATTTCATATGGCTGCGAACCGACGAGCGGCTGCGACTGAACCTGCTGGAAGCATTCGATCGCGCAGACGTGCTGGTTCGGTCCTACGCTGACGACGGCGTCCGAATCACCCTGGCCGATACGGCCACAAACGACCGGGTCCTCGCTGTGTTAGGCAGCAAGGACACTTTCGCCCAACGCTCATCATCAATTGTTCACGAAATGGATCCGGCAAAATGATCACCAACCCGGGCGCCATTCGCCCTACGGTTCCGGCAACGGTTTCCTCCGCAGTGGCTCAGGTCGTCGCCGCCCGTACCAACCATGTTTTTGGTCTCATGGGCAACGGAAACGCCCACCTTGTCAGCCACCTCACCGCCGCGGGATTCCCATTCACAAGCGCCAGGCACGAGTCTGCCACCGTGGCAATGGCTGACGCCTACTATCGGGCGACGGGACTGATCGGCGTGGCCACAACCACATATGGTGCGGGCTTCACGAATACATATACAGCGCTAGCCGAAGCCCGTTTGGCGCGGATCCCCCTCGTTCTTGTGGTGGGCGATGCTCCCAGCACCGGCTTACGGACATTCGACATAGACCAGGCAGGCGCTTCAGCCGCAGTCGGCGTCACTACGGTGACGGCTACCGCTGCTGATGCTCCTGCCATGACCCACCGTGCCTTCGACCTTGCGATGCGCAACTTCCAACCGGTAGTCCTCTCGATTCCGTACGACCTAGCCAACGCACCGCTTGCCGACGAACTTGCAAGTCCTCTCCCACTGCCTGAAAAGCCGGTCTGGGTTCCCACAGCCGAGGAACTCGACCGTGTGCCGCCAGGCCCGACCGCACAACCGTCTTCATTACAGGCGATGGCGGAGGCCTCATGGGCCTCGCCGATATGGAGACGTTCCTTCGAACCACCAAACGTGGCGTCATCGTCGTCTTGAACGACAGCGCGTATGGCGCCGAACTGCATCAATACGCATCAAAGGGTCTCGACCCCACCGCCATGCTGATCGATGAGGTCGACTTCGCGGCAATTGGCCGCGCAATGGGCAGCGACGGCATCAAGGTCAGATCCTTGTCCGATCTCGCCGTTCTCAGCGATTGGCTGGCCACCCACGAGCAGGGAGTCTTCGTGCTCGACGTCGCCATCTCCCAGAAAGTCATAGTCGAGTTCATGAGCGCCTCCCTTGCCGCGGCCCGGTAGAACGTTCACAACGCCCGGGTGCAGCACGCATGTTTGAGCGCCCGCGTCGGGCCATTCAATTTGGACCTGCGGCTGTAAACGCCCGTCTGCACCATGATTCCGACACGGAGCAGGCGCGCGCAGTTCATTCCGGACACCCGGGCCAGTACGCAACAGCACGGCCGGCAGGCAGACGCCAAGAAACATGATCTCGCTGCCGTGAGCAGTTGGCGCGGTCGGCACTTGCGACCGTTCCCCGTCCCAAGTGCCGACCGCGCCAACATCCTAAAAGTCAAAGCAAAGCAGGAAGTGATCGTCTATGGCTGCAAAAGCGTAAGGGCACGCACTGTGACCAGTTCAGGGGTATCGATGAACGGCTTGATACCCATGGCTTTGTAGATACTGGACGGAGATACCGCACGCCCGCCCAGAAGCGAAAGCGCCACGCGCCGCACCACGGAAACATCGACGGTAGGATCCCCTTCAACCACAATGAGGTCTGCTGCGTAGCCAACGCGGACATGACCGTGCGTGGCCCCTCGGCCCAGATGGGCCGCACACGCGGCAGTCGCCCTGTAGATTGCCTCGGCAGGAGTCATGCCTGCCAATACGTACAGTTCCAGTTCCCGATGAATCGGGAAGCCCGTGCCGTCATCTGTGCCGGGCCACAAGTCAATGCCAGACCGGTACAGAAGCCCAAGAATTTCCAGAAGCCGGGTGAAAGCAGCATCGTACTGTTCCAGGTCTGCCGGTTCGGTGAAGGGAACATAAGTGCGACGCCGTTGGCGCTGGTACGCGGGGGGCATGTGTTCAAGGAAGGGCTGATCGGCTTCAAGGGTGGTCCGTGCACGGCTGAGCATTAGTCGTTCGATGATGAATGCAGTCGTGTCGACGCCAATATTGTTCGAACGCAGCAGCTCGATCGAGGCCAGGACCCGCGGATCATCCAACGAAAGATCGGCGGCCCTCGCCAGCGCGGTCAGCCGCAAGGGCGTGCGGCTGTCCTCTCCTTCAGCGAGCAACCACCCCAGAGCGAGCTGGTTGAGGTGGGTTACTTCGTCGAAGCCATCAAGGACAGCCTGGTCGGCATTCGAAAACGCCGGAATGTGCCCAAGGACACGCATCCCAAGGCGGTGCGCCTCCGCGGCTGTGGCCGGTACCCATTCGGCCCGGATGGAGTTGTAAAGCTTAACCATGGTGTATCCGCGCTCCGCATACCAGCGCACCGCATCCACAGCTTCTTCGACACTCGACACAATCTTTCCAAAGCGCGCCGAGTATGGGCTGCGGCCTTCAATGAATCCCGCAGGGACGACGGACGGGCCTACCAAGTCGCCGGACTCGATCGCAGACACCAGCTCCTCAAGGCGTGCAGGGTCGTTGCCCATGTCACGGACTGTTGTTACACCGGCCGCCACATTGAGAAGGGCGTCCGCGCCCGCGATATGCGCGTGCATGTCGTGAAGTCCAGGCAGGACCGAGAGCCCGTGGCAGTCGATCACGTCGATGTCGGCAACGTCCACCGTTCCCGCCGGTGTTATCGACCGGATAATGCCGTTCTCAATCATCAGATCGGAGTTTGACCCCAATTTCCCGGCTTCGACGTCAAGTACGCGCACGTTTCGCATAAGCAGCGTGTTGCGGTCGCTTAGCCGCGCTCCTGCGCTCACCCGTCGGAGACGTTCTGTGGCCAGTTGTTCCCGGAGCCGGCGCAACTCCGGTGCGTGCTCAATCAACCGCGGTGAAAGAACGAGCATCAGTTCGTCCATTGCTCCTGCAACGGCGTCATCCGCTCCCAAAAGGACGTATTTGGGGTGAAGGGTAGCCCCCGAGAGTTCAACCACCCGGACATCCACGTCGTCCACGTGCCGGACGACGTTTGCGGTGCCCTGCCCTGAGGGGAAGAGGGCTATGGTGCCGCCGGCGGCGAGTGCTGCCTGGGTTAGGAGGATCCAGGACCAAGCAGTCTCGTCCGCGGGGACGTAAACCCCGGGACCGGTCCTGGTTGTCTGGCCTTCGTCTGCTTGACTGGTCCAGCTGACTCGTTCGCCGGAGATGGCGAACGACTCATCGACCGTACCGCCCATGAGGGACGTCCCCCGAATATGCCATCGAGTCTGCATCCCGGTCTGGTCCTGCCAGATCTGCTCGTGGAGCTTTGCTCCGCGTCCGTTGTCATCCACAAGCCAGTGGACGTCGAAGAACGTACCCTGATCCGTCAGGGCACGTTCGACTGACATCGAACCGATGCTTTCCTCGTTTGATACCAGCGTGTAAGTGTCGCTCATGCGAAGGATCCTTCCGAGATTCCAAATTCTTCAATGTGTGTCCTTATGGTGCCGATGAGCTTGTCCAGCTCTTCGTCGGCAGTCATGAAAGACGGAGAGATGCGTACGCGGCCTGCGCGTGCAGCGACGACAACCCCGCGCTCGGCCAGGGCAGCGACTATTGTTTCCGGGTCGCTGGCGCCGATACTGAGAATGCCGGCCCCCTCGATGACATCTGTCAGGCCGTAACCGCGAACAGCTGCGGAGATCCGGGAGCGGCGCTCGGCGATGGCCCGGTACGTCTCCCCAAGGCCGACCTCGCGACGGACCAAGGCACCTGCAGCCAGTGATGCAGCACCGGAGATATTGAGATGACCCGTCGACAGTCCCCCGCTGGTGTTGTTGTAGCCTCGCAGCCCATTCACCGCACGTTCATCGAAGCACTTGGACCGCGCCACGGCGGCAATCCCGAAACCCGCGAGCTGCCACTTGTATCCGGTGGCTACGTATACGTCCGCCCACGACGCGTCGACGGCCAGGGCCCCGGCGGCTTGAGACCCGTCGACGACCAGCAGGGCATCGACGTCATCACATGCTGCGGCCAGCCTTTCCAGATCAACGGCTTCCCCGGTGTCCGCGTGGACGTGAGTGACGCTGACGACCTCCGTCCCGGGGCGAATCTCGTCCAGGATCGCCTCGGTGCGGTTCCCGCCAGCAACGCGCTGGACTTGTTCGACTATGACGCCCTTGAGTGCCTGGAACGGGAGGATGCTTTGGGGAAAGTCGCCCTTCTCGACCAGGACGGTCGATCCCGGCCCCAGTCCGAGCGCTCGAGCCGTGGCATTCAGCGCCTCGCCGGCGCTGGACATGAACTCAATCTGGGACTCTGCAACTTGCCATTCTGCGGCAATCAACTGCGGCGCGGTGGAGGCCAGTCGGTGGGCACGGCGAAACCCGACCGTGCCTTGTCCTAGGTTCAGCAGCACCTCCTCAACCGCTTCGCGGACTGCCGTGGGAACGGGCCCAATGGATGCGTTGTCCAGGTACGCGGTCTCGCGCGGCGGGAATGCTGGCCTATTTCCTGCAGCCCTTGAGTCATTGGGCATTGAGGAATGTCCGGATATCTGCTGAGAGTGCCTTCCGCGGTTCGTCCCCGATGTACGGCATGTGTCCCGACTCGTACTGGCGCACGACGACCTGGCTCGGGTCGTAACTGATATGGTCAGCTGCGATCTGTGCCGACTCAACGGGGGTGACGAAGTCGTAGACCCCCGATGCGAAGAGCATCCGGAAGTCGGAGTCCAAGTCTACGACCCGTCGTAGGGAATCGGCGGGGTCGTTCGGCAGCCACGTTCCTGGACCGTGGCCCCAATCCCATTGGCCGTTCACGTTGGCGAAATCGATTATGCGGTAGTCGGCTAGGTCTGTGACCCCGGCGCGCCGCAAAAGCTCGCGGGAGGCCCAGGCAAAGGACTGGGTATAGCGGCCCATGGCGCTGTCATCGGCTACGGGATCTGCCGGGGGAGAGAATGGTGGTGTCCCTGTCCTGGGTGGCGCAGCGAACCGGGAATCATAGGCGCCCGCTTGTAAGCCACGTTCGGCAAGTACCTGTCCGGTGTATTCCGATGGCTCCACCCTGAGGTCGTGTGCTGCGATCCAGGCAGCCGGAAGACCGATGAAACTTGACATGACGTGGGCCGCCTTTGTCTTCTCCTGCTCATCCAGCCGGCGCCCGCGATCGTAGAGCGGGACGAGCTCCTCCCGGGCGAATTTGGAGGCCGACGCGACATGTTCGGGGAGACTTCCAATCTTCTCTATGGCCCCGTGGAACCAGGCGGTTGCGGCCATGGTGGGGAACGACGATATAAAGCGGGTATCACCAGACATGCGCCCGCTCAGATCGAAGGCGCCGCCGATGAGTATCGCTCCCGAAAAGGCCGTGCCGTGCATTTCTCCGCCGATAGTGGGTCCGCCCAAGGACCGCGAAAGGATGGTCGCTACTCGGACTGAACCGTAGCTTTCGCCAAGCAGGTAAAGAGGCGAGCCGTCTCTGTCCTGGCGTGAACACCAGCTTCGGATTATGGCCAGCGCAGCGTCCGCATCCTGGGTGACGCCCAGGAAGTCGGCGCGCGCGTCCTCGGGAACCCTGGTCAGTCCTGTCCCTGGGGGGTCCACGAGCACGACGTCGGCTGTCTCCAACAGATGTTCGGTATTCGGTACAAGCCGGAAGGGACCATGGACCGGTGGTTCGGTCGGTGAGGGTAAATCGATGCGGAACGGCGCGAGGAGGCCTGATCCGAGAAATCCAGAGGACGAACCAGGTCCACCGTTGAAAGCGAAAATGACGGGCCTGCGTGGGGAAGCGTCCGTCCCAGCACGTTTGTAGGTTGTAGTAACTGCATCCGCTGCCGCACCGCTGGGTCCCCGAAGCGTCCAGCGTTCAACAATTATATCGACATGCAGGTCGCCGATGGTTTCGGAGAGAGGTTCGGCAAGTGGTTTAACGCTGGTGATGACGTGAGGCATAGGAATGGCCTTTCCTGTGGTCCGCTGTGGGTGTCATAGAGGGAGCTTTTCCGCTGGGTGCTGGTCGAGAGTGCCGGCGTGGCCGTCCGCGAATTCCAGATCCCCCGTGATCAGTTCACGGACGTCATTGGCCAGGTCAAGCGCACATTGCGGGTCCGTGTACATCATGTGGCCTGCGGCGTAGGTCCGCCGGGTGACGCGACCCGCGGGAAGGTCTGCGGTGGCCAGGAGCATGTCGGCCGCCCCGATGGTAGTCAGCGTGTCGTAGAGTCCTGTCGCCAGAAGCAGGCGTGAACCTGCCTGCCGTCTCATCCAGCGCGTCAGTGCCCCCGCGTGGTCGAATCTGCCGAACGGTCCTCCCTTGGAATCAAGTTCATCCAGGGCCCAGTTCCAGCCCCGAGCTGTGCCAGGATCTACCTGGAGATAGTCCCGGTCCGTGTTTATCTTAAGCACCTCATGGAAGATTCGGTGAAGGGCTGCCTGGAATGCAGGTGAGTAAGCGGAAGAGTCAGGGTCGATTCGGTGATCGCCGCGGTCAGCGTCCCAGCTGCGTGTGGTGTAGCGGGCGTCGTATTTTCCGAGGATGAGGCCACTTTCGCGGAGGAGTTCCGTGCGGAAGGCCTCCTTGGTGATCCGGAGCCGACGGCGTGTCCATTCGACCGCTGGGAGCCCGGTCAGCTTCTCAAGCTGGTTGGCCAGCAGGGAGCGTTCGGTTTCCGGGAAGGTGGGCCAAGTCAGGAGTGCATGGGCGTATGGGCCTCGGGCGAAGTCAGCGGCCGCGGTGACTGCCACCTGGAGGTTCGGCGCGTCAACACGTCCGTGGTACCAGCCGGCCGCGGCCAGCAGCTCGAGGTTGGCGATGTACCCCATGGCGTTTCCTGGTCGTTGGGCGGTGTCCATGACGTTCAGGGCCTGCCCAAGAAGGGCTACCCCATGCACGCTGACGGGTTCGCTTCGTGACTGCAGCTCATCGGCGAGGACCGCGGCACGCAGGGTGCCGTAACTCTCCCCGAGAACAAATACCGGGCAACCAAGCCTGTTCTCACGACGCAACCACTCGTGAACGATTGCCGCGAAGGACTGGACATCGGTTGAGGTCCCGAGGATACGTTGCGGGTCCACGCCGTCGGCCCTGCGCCCAAACCCGGCACCGACCGGGTCGATGAACAGGACGTCGGCCACCGGAAGCACCGAAACCGTGGATTCCTGAAGCACGGGACGGATGGGAAGCACGTCGCAGCCTGGCTCAGGAGCGGCGAGAGTGTAGGCGGCAAGACCGCTCAGGTGCAGCCAGCTGCTGGCCGACCCGGGGCCGCCGTTGAACGCAACAAGCAACGGGCGCGCGGAGCCGTTCTGGTCATCATCGTCGTCCAGGACGTACGAGAAGGTTGAGGCGTCACCAATGGTTCCTCTGTCATCAATGACGCTGATGAGGTCCGAATAAACGTGCACCGGACGGTCCACACCTTTGATCGTCAGCGTTGCCGTGCCGAAGCGTTGTATATGGCGAGCTTGCATGGGTATGTTCCTTTCGTGTGCCCACGGCCGCTTGCGCGGCCCAGGGCGGATTCTTTCCAGCGCTTGGCGAGGTTGAGCGGATTCCGGTAAAACGCGTTTGTGCCCGCACCCACGTCCCGGGGGTGCGAGACATACCGCAGTACAGACTGGACCAGAGGATCCCGGGTTGGCTGCGCGAAAGAGTTCCTTCTCCATCTCCCTGGGATAATTTGTGACGATTCCGGCTGTTCCCACCTCGTGGAAGGAAGCCCCGGGCGCGCACGTAGCTCCTAGTCGAGTTCTTCGAAGTTGACTGTCACTGAGTTTCGCTTTGAGCGATCTCGTTCAGATAGTTGTAGATCGTGTAGCGGGTGACATCGAGCGCCTTAGCGCTGAGGTCCACGGCCTCGCGCAACTCGTAGAATCCTCGTAGCTTCAGCGCACGAACGATCGCGATTTTGTGTTTTTTCTTCATGAGTTCAACAGGGATTCCAGTGGCCGTTAGCTCTTCGCGCAGAATCCCCTCAGACAGTGACTCGGCGGACGACGCGAAAGTCTCAATGGTGCTGTGATGCCCATTGTTTCCAAGGCGGAGGGGGGTTATCGCGGTTAGTTGCGCCAGTGCCTCGCTGGCGCGGATAAGATCGTCGACATCTGAGTTGACGCAGAGCGCAACAACTGCTCTACCACTCGGGGCGCGAACGAAGGAGCTCGTGGACCGCAGAACCTTTCCCTCGTACTCCGATGCGTATCCAACGACGTCTTCGGCGCGTTGGCTGGCCATCAGAATCAGGCTCAGGTCGGTAGGCGGGCCTCCGACCTGTCGGCCGGTTATTGACTGAGCTATGGCCACAATGGAGGCTGGCATCCGTGTGAGGTCGTGCACCAGAACTTCCACTCGCGGGCCCAAGTGCTGAGCGAGTGCGTAAATGACCTGGCCAAGAACAGTAGACGCCAGGTGAGCATATGCGCGTTCGTCGTCTGTAAACGTTTGGCCAGTTTCGGGATACTCATGAGGCATGACTCCATCATGAATCAAATGAACGTTCTCCACTGAACTTTCCTATCTCCTCGACGAATCGCGTCCCCTGGGGTCTGATTGATGCCCAATATGAGCTTGGCAAGTGATCTCAAGACGAAGCCCGAAGGGCAGCGACGCCACCGCGACGGTAGTTCGCGCGGGCGGGACGGTGCTTCCGAAATACTCCCGCCATGCCGCGTTGAACTCGATCAGATCGTCGATGTCCACAAGGTAACAGGTAGCAGTGACGAGATCGCTGAGTTTGGCACCGATGCTGCGAAGATTCGTTTCGATATTCCGGAGGGTCTGGTGGGTTTCTTCCTTAATTCCGCCATGGACGACTTCGCCGGACAAATCGAGACCACCCTGTCCGGAGAGGTAGACGGCCTCACCCACGCGCACGACACTTGTGTAGGGCCCGCGGGGCTTGACGGTCTCAGGAGATTCAGTGGGCTGGATGGGTGCACCCATAAGTTTGTTTGTTCCTTTCGATGGTTTGCCGGCGAGTCCCTGCCGGCTGAAGCTAATGAGTGGCGCCAGTTGCACCACCGACACCCGGGCGGGGCGCCTGCGCAGCTGGCTCCCTGCGGGGTGACCTCCTTGGGACGAAGTAGTCTTTTCGAGAGGCGGCGTTTGCCGCCACCGCCTCTCGAAAAGACCTAGGCGTCGCGCCCATTGAGGACTTGGCCAGGAAGTGATTCCTCTGGTTGGCGCCTGTCGCTAGGACCTTGCCCTCACGTGTCGCAGCCAGAGGCCGTTCTGTAGCTCCCGGTAGTCCATTCCACCGGTGGAGGATGCGTATCCGTTGCCCACGGTGGTCACCGAGTTCTGGGCGGCCAGCGGAATGTAGGGAACCTGATCGGCGATCTGCGACAAGAGGGTCTTTGCTGCAGCCCATCGTTCTGCGTTGGGGCCGGGCGAGTTCACTACCGGCAGTGCCTGCTCGACCTCGGGTGTGGTCCAGTTCGCGATGTTCAGCCTCTGCGGGCCGATGTTCTTCTGGCCCACGAGGGCGCCCATGAGAGAGGTTGGGTCAGGGACCGTGGCTGTGAAATCGAAGGCCAGCATCAGGCCTGTGAGCTGGTGCTGGTAAAACTCGCCTCCCCATGCCGTGAGCGTCACCGACTTGAGGTCGACGGTGATGCCGATTTGCTTGAGGTTCTGCTGGAGGGAGAGTGCGAGGAGTTTCGTGGCCGGGCTCGAGTCGATGTATTCGATGGTGGTGCTGAAGCCTTTGGGGTGGGAGGACTGGGTAAGTTCCGCCTTGGCCTTTTCGAGGTCGAATGCGTACTGCGGCAGCGAGTTCACGAAGTCTTCGGCCGGTTGTGTTCCGCCGGCGACACCCGCGAGATTGGCCGGGGGCAGGAGCGCCTTGAGCTGGGTAGCCTCGCCTCCCCAGGCTGCCTTGATCAATCCCTGCACGTCCGTTGCGTGGGCGATCGCCTTGCGGACGTGAATGTCGTCAAACGGTGCCTTGCTCACATCCATTCCAATGAGGTTCTCCGCCGGAGACGGCGCAGAGTAGACAGTGGCTCCCGGGATGGCGCGCCACTGTCCGATAGTCTTCGGATCCGCGACCGTGGCAGCGTTGACGGAGCCAGAGCGCATGGCCAGCTGTGCGCTGTTGTCATCCGAGACGATCTGATAGGTCAGTTGCTTGATCTTGGGCTTCTCGCCCCAGTAGTCTTCCCGCCGGGTAAGCGTGATTGCCGATGACGAGGTCGTTGTGACGGTGTAGGACCCGGTGCCAACCGGAATGGCTTTGTCGGTGCCCAGATCAGCCTTGTGGGCTTCGGCGAACTTCTTCTGCTGGATCAAGAACTGGGAGATGAATGCCCGGGCGTTGGGGCGGGGATTCTTGAGCTTCACCGTGACCTCCAGCGGGCCCGTGGCTGTGGCCCCCACAAATGCACCGCTGAGGTTGGATGCTGTCTGCGCCGGCGGGGTGGCTGCGTGGGTGATGCTCCAGGCGACGTCATCCGCAGTGAGGGGCTGGCCGTCGGAGAATGTGATTTCGGGTCGCAGCTCGTACACGATCGTGTTCGAGTCCGGCTGTGTCACTTTTGCGGCGAGGCCTAGGGTGTACTTGCCGTCGCTGGAGAGATATTCGAGCGGCTCGGTGACGGATGACATCACCTGATCCGTCGCGGAAGGAAGATTGCTATTTGTCTCGTCAAAGCTGGGCGGGGCTGCGCTGATGGCGAAGGTGAAGCTGGGAATGTCCGCGTCCGACAGGGGCGCATTGCTGGACGCCGTGGGGCCGGATGAGCAGGCTGCAATCGTGCAGCAGAGGGCAAGTGAGCCGCCTAGGGCGGTCACGGTCTTGCGGTACTTCATCGGATGATGTTCCTCTCGGGGGTAGCGGCGGAGAATGAAAGTCGTTGGGATTCGGAAGGGTGGCCCGGCTCAGCGCGTTGTTCCCGGGACAAGTTCATGCCGGGGACAGAAGCGACGAGGCTCTTGGTGTACTCGTGCTGCGGGAAGTCAAGGAGCTGGGCCGTCGGGGCCGCCTCGACGATTTCTCCGCGGCGCAGGACGATGGCCCGGTCGGTCATCTGGCGCACAACCGAAAGGTCGTGGGTTATGAAGAGCATGCTCGTCGAGTAGCGCCTCCGCACGTCACGGAGAAGTTCGAGGATCTGGGCCTGCACGGAGACGTCGAGCGCAGCGACGGGTTCATCGCAAATCAGGAGCTTCGGTCCGACCGCCAGCGCACGGGCGATGGCGATGCGCTGGCGTTCGCCGCCGGACAACGCTGACGGCAACCGGCCCGCATAGGATCGAGGCAGTCCGACAAGATCAAGCAGTTCGTCCACCGTTCCCGGACGATCTCTGCTCCCGTCTCCGGCCGTGATTGCCTCTCGGAGCGCCGCCCCGATGCTGAGGGAAGGGTTCAGCGATGCGTAGGGATCCTGGAAGACGATCTGTACGAGCTGCCGCACTCGGCCCCGCTGCTCTCGGCTGAGCTTGCGGTAGTCGGTGATATCGGCCCCGTCCAGGCTGATCGATCCTGTGCTCGGCGTGACCAGGCCCAGGATGCAGCGAGCCAAAGTCGTTTTACCGGATCCCGTCTCTCCGAGGAGGCCCAAGGACTCGCCTTCGGCGATCTCGAACGAAGCCTGATGTACGGCTATGTTGTCTTTTGAGCGTCCGAGAAGCGAATGTGTGCGGTACCTCTTGCTCACGTCGGCGACACGCAGGAGCGGGCGGCCGGCAGCGAGGGCCGGAGGTTGCCCAGGAGTTCGGGTGGCCGACCGGACTGCCCGCATCTCGCTCTGGATCTGCTCGGTCCGGAGGCAGGCGGAAAGGTGGATGCCAAGGGCGCCGGTTCCCCGGATCTCGGCAAGTGGAGGTGCAGAGGCCACGCATTCGTCTCTTCTCCACCGGCACCGGTCCGCGAAAGCGCAGGTGTCTTGGACTGCTTCCGCCCGCGGAACACTGCCCGGGACGAAGTCGAGGGAGTCCTGGTAGTGGGCAACGGGGGGCTCCGCCACCATCAGGCCAAGCGAGTACGGATGCTTGGGGTCAGTGGAGAGAGACTTCGCCGGCGCATTCTCCAGGACCGTTCCCGCGTACATGACCATGACGCGGTCGCACATCGAAAAGGCGACGCGCAGGTCGTGGGTGATCAGCACCAACGCCATTCCCCGGTCCTTTTGGAGCTTGCGAAGCAGATCCAGAACCTGGGCTTGGGTTGTGGCGTCCAAAGCAGTGGTGGGCTCGTCCGCTACGAGGAGTTCAGGGTCTCGTGCCAGAGCGGCTGCAATGGCGACCCGCTGTCGCATGCCGCCGGAGAGCTGGAAGGGGTATCGGCCGGCCACTTCGGGTCCAAGGCCGACTTCGGCGAGCCGTCGCACAACCTCGGTCTTAGCGAATGCACGATCGCGGCGGACGGAGGGATCCAGGGATTCGTACAAGTGTTCCCTGACGGTCTGCAATGGGTTGAGGGATGTGAAGGGATCTTGAAGTACCATGGCGAAGCGGTTGGCCCTCAGTGGCCGGAGGAATGATTCTGAGCGTCCCAGCAGCGAGACGTTGTCGAAGACCACCTCTCCGCGGGCTTCCAGCCCTTCGGCCAGAGCGGAACTTATGGCGCGGGCTGTGAGGGTCTTCCCGCTGCCGGACTCTCCGACGATGCCCAGTGTTTCCCCGGCGCCAAGCTCCAAGCTCACTCCTCGGACAAGGCTGCGGCCCTCCGAGGTGATGATCCGGAGGTTCTTGACCGCCAGGAGTGGCGTCTTTGGCTCAATACTTGTCATCGTTGTTCACCTCGCTTGGTGTAGTGGTCGTAGACCCAGTCGCCGATGAGCGTGACGCTGGTTGCCGTGAGGACGATCATCAGACCGGGTGCCAGTGAGGCCCAGGGGTTGACGGCCAGCACGCTTCGTCCGTCTTGGAGGAGCGAGCCCCAGTCCGGGGTGCCCGCAGGCGCGCCCAGTCCGAGGAAGGAAAGCCCCGAGAGCCCGAGGAGTGCGCCTACGAAGTCCAACAGGAACGTGGCCAGAATCGTCGGGACGATATTCGGCAGGATGTGCCCGAACATGACCCGGCCCGAGGACAGGCCGAGGGTGCGCGCGGCTTCAACGTAAGGAAGGCTTGCCTGCACGACGGCGGCGCTGCGGCACATGCGGATTTCGCCTGGTATAGAGAGCAGCAGCAGCACCGCGACGGCCATCCAGTAACCGCCGCCGATGATGCCCACCACGACCACCACGACGAGCATGCCCGGCAGCGCATACATGAGGTCGGCAAACCGGCTGAGGAGGGAGTCGACAATGCCGCCCTTCCAACCTGCCAAGAGGCCCAGCGTGGCGCCGATAAGCACAGTCCCGAAAGCAATGACTAGCGGACCGAGAACTGCTGTTTGGGCACCGGCGATCAACAGAGAGAGTACATCCCGGCCGGACGAGTCAGTGCCGAGGAGGTGCCCCTGCGTGGGCCCGCTCGAGGCATTAAAGAGGTCCTGCTGGGACGGATCGTAGGGAGTGAGCCACTGCCCGGCGACAATCATGATCAACACGCAAAGGGCGATGACAGCGGAAAGGACCACCAGAACTGGCACCCTTGGGCGGCCCGTGGCAGCTCGCGGTGCCGACTGCGGAACGGCTATCACGTCAGTCATCAGGCACCGCCCTTCATGGAGAAACGAGTGCGAGGATCCACCATCAACCCGATCAAATCGATTCCGAGGTTCACCACGATGACCAGCGATCCAAGCACAAGCACCGCACCTTGGACGACGGGAAGGTCTTTGTTTGTCACCGCAGTCAGTAGCAGAGATCCGATGCCGGGGAGGGAGAAGATTTGCTCGATGAACAGCGCCCCTGACAGGGCGGCGACGAGAACGATGCCCAGGCTGGTCAAGACCGGCATCGCCGCGTTGCGCAGGGCGTACCGGACGAGGATACGCATGGGGCTGAGCCCCCGCAGCCTCGCGAATGCCACGTAATCCTGCTGCATGACGGTGAGCATCGCGGCACGCGTCTGCCGGACGACGATTGCTGAGAGCACTATCGCCAGGGCGACCGCCGGCAACGTCAGGTGGTAGATCCTCCCTGCAAACCCGTCTCCGGCTCCGAAGATCGGGAACCACCCCAAGGCGACGCCGAAGACGTAGAGCAGGAAGATGGACACCACGAAGGACGGAGCGCTGATACCTACTGTTGCGGCGAGCGTCACCCCGCGGTCGGCCGCTCGGCCACGGCGGATTGCCGCGAGCATCCCCAGGGGCACTGCAACGAGCAGGACGAAGACCAGGCCGTAGGCTGCCAGCTGCATGGTCAGGCCCATCCGATCACCAACGATCTGGGTTACCGGCGCGTCCGTCTGCACTGCAATGGACCGGCCCAGGTCCATGGAGACGATCTGGCCAAGCCACTTGGCGTACTGAACGATGAACGGATCCCCGAGGTTGTACTTTGCCGTGAGCGCTTCCACCAGACCCGGAGTCGCTGGCCGCGTCCCCAGGAGAACCTGGATCTGGGAGCCTGGGCTAATACTCAGCAGCGTGAAAGTCAGGAAACTCAGCGCCAGAAGCAGGACGATGCCCGCTCCGAGCCGCCGCAGAACCAATAGTGCGATCATCATGGCGCACCACGACGTGATCCGCCTTGGATATGCATATGCATAGAAACCTATCCAAAAGTTGAACGTGATCTCCACCACGTGTTCATATAATCAACATACTGTCGCACAAATTTGTGGCGAGTGGAAGCCTTCAACAGCATCTTTTCTCGTAATGGGTCGGGTGCGCCTAGGGCCACTGCCGCACCATCCCCAATACTGATCAAGTATTCATGACCCCTCCCGCGCGCCGAGTTGTTAGTTTTTCGGCGCGGAGTGGGGCCTAGGGTTCGATGGCGCGCTCTCGCAACAATCAGTCGGCGGGGGCTTTGCGGGAACGCACAAAGCATCAACGTGGGTGCAAGAAAATTTCAACACTAGTCAACATACTATTGAAAAGGTGCGAGCATTTCGGTCGTGAGCAGCTATAGTTGGGGTCGACGTAGTACTCAGGAAAAATCGGGCGGATATCGCTGACCCGGCCTTGGAGGACCATCGGTACAGCGGTTGGCGCTAAGCGAGTGATTGTGGCCGGGGGTCTTCGGGGGTAGGAACCGACTACGCCCGAACGGGGCCGTGCCCGGCGTAGTCCGGGTCAGCTGTCGGTGTCGGCTAGGGCGCGGTACAGCGAGGCGACTGAGGGGTGGTGGCCAGCGTTCTTGCCGGTTTTGATGGTCAGCTTCTTCACGATGTCGGGCATCGGTGTTCCCTTGTCGCGGAGCGCGAGGGCGAGGGCGAAGAGCACGTCGTCCTACTTCAAAGCGCGCAAGGTCGCCCTGTACCGCACCGAAAGCAGGGACTGGGCCGGCCGCTGGTGGACGAACATGACGTGGGAACATGTTCGTACCTGGAAACTGCTCTGAGTGAAACATGGCATTGTCCACAGGGCCAGCCAGTCGCCCCAAGGTTCCGGAGGTTCAGCCAGCCGTCAGCTCCGTATCCGCCGCATCAGGAATATCCCGGCTCCGGAAGCGCACGATCTCCAGTTCGGCCATGTCGAGCAGCCGGCGCCCGCCCGTGAGCTCGAACCGGGCAGACCAGCTGACGGGCCAGACAATCTCCGTCAGCGGCGGCTACGCGATGCCGTAAGTCGGCGCCCTCCACCCCTCACTGCCCAACTGCCCCGAAAGGTACAATGCCGAATTCAGATAACCCCCGGCCCAAAGATCTCCCCGAATGCGGTGTTCTCATCACCGGAGGAACCTCAGGAGTCGGTCTGGCCACGGCATTGGAGTTCGCTGCCGCCGGCGTCCCCAGAATAGCGATCGCCGGCCGCGACCCTGGACGCGGGGCAGCCGCTGCCGCCAGGGTACGTGACGTGGGCGCGGAGTGCACCTTTTATGCGACCGACGCAACCGATACTACCGCCGCCGCGCGGACCGCAGAGGCAGCAGCCGGCTTCCTGGGCGGCGGGATCGACATTTTCGTCAATACCACAGCGCCCAGGGTCAGGCCCACCCCGTTCTCGAAGGTCGCTGCGGATGATATTGAAGGTTTACTCACCGAGCTCATCCTCCCGCCGATGCGTATGGCGCATGCCGTACTGCCAACGATGCGGCAGCAACGCAGCGGCGTCATCATCAACATGGCCTCTGATGCTTCCAAGACCGCCACACCCGGGGAAGCGCTCATCGGGGCGGCCATGGCTGCCATTGTGATGTTCACGCGGACCCTGGCAATTGAGGAAAAGCGGTACGGTATCCGGGCCAACGTGGTCACCCCGTCCCTGATCAGCGGGACCGGCCTGACCGACTACTTGCTCGATGACGGGTTCAGCGGAAAGCTCTTCGCTGCAGCTAGCGCGAAGGCGGACCTCGGCGTGCCCGATGCCGGCGACGTGGCGTCGCTCATCGTCTTTCTTGCCGGTCCGGGCGCGAGCCGCCTGACCGGGCAGGCCATCAGCGTCAACGGCGGCATCTCGGCATCGTGAGTCCTGGCGGCGCACAGGCTGCTTCAAATTGACGGCGATTTCCAAGTCCTGAATCATGACACTCGCAAGTGCACGTCGAATCTGATCGACGGGTTGATCCACTGGGAGTCGAAGCGTCTTATGAATACTTCACCCGAGGGCAACGCCGCCGCGCCGAAGCGAGAGCGGGCTCCGTACGACCGGGAGACGGTCCTGGCGATCGCCGTCGCGCTTTTCAACGAGCGTGGGTACGAGGCGACGTCGATGGGTATCCTGGCGGAAAAGCTGGGAATCAGTAAGACCGCCATCTACCATCACGTGGACAGCAAGGAGCAGCTGTTCGAGCTCGCGCTCGACATAGCGCTGGGCAGCCTGGAAACGGTGCTGACGCGGATCGAAAACTCCCATGGCGGCCCACAGGAAAAACTTGAGTACGCCATCCGCGGATCCATCCAGGTGGTCTGCTATAAACTCCAGTTCGTGACCCTGCTGCTTCGGGTGAGGGGCAACACGGACATCGAGCACGGGAGAGTCGCCACGACTTCGACCGCACGCTCTCCGCAGTGATCCGGGTTGACTCTGAAGAGGAGGTTATCCGCCCGGATCTCGACCCCAAGCTTGTCTCACGTCTCCTGTTCGGCATTATCAATTCCCTCGTGGAATTGTACGACCCGGAGGGCAGCTACTCCGCCGAGAACCTCGCCGAAACCGTAATCGCGCTCCTGTTCCGGACCCCCAGGCTGCCTGAAACCCCAAAAAGCCTGAACCAGTCAGAGGTGGCGCTGGCTGACTTGGCATAACGTCAGCCCCGCCACGATCCATACCCTCGCTCAGGGCGACTGGATCCGCCGCGGAGATCCGCTCTGCCTGATCGGGGATTCCAGAACCGGCAAATCCCACCTACTCATAGGGCTCGGCACGGCCGCGGCCGAGAAAGGATTCCGGGTCAAATTCACCCTTGCCACGAAGCTCGTAAACGAACTCGTCGAAGCAGCGGACGATAAACAACTCGTCCGCACCATCGCCCGCTACGGAAGGGTCGATTTGTTATTGATTGATGAACTCGGCTACATGGAACTAGACCGCCGTGGAGCCGAACTTCTCTTCCAAGTCCTAACCGAACGTGAGGAAAAAGCCTCCGTGGCCATCGCCTCGAACTCCAGCTTCGCCGACTGGACCAGGACCTTCACAGACCCGCGTCTCTGCGCCCCGATCGTGGACCGACTCACCTTCAAAGGCACGATACTCGAGACCGGCACAACCTCATACCGGCTCAACCACACCCGCAACCTCAACCCATCCGGGGCCGAACAACTTTGAAAAACCCGGGCCACCTGCATTGACAGAATCAGAAAATGTCGGTTCGCCCAACACCGCTTTGAGGCTGTCAGCGGTGCAGCGCACGGAACGGCCACAGATTTAAGTAGGTGTGGTGCCCTGGCAGCCGGTAAGGCTCCACACCTACCCTTGCGTCAGAGTTGGAATGTCATTTCGGCATTCTCGGATTTGAGGGTGAGCGGAGAGCTTAGATCGAACTGGCCAGCTGAGGGGAAAGCCAGGTCGAGGATTCCTCCGAACGGTCCCTCCGAAATCGAGCTGCCATGCTCTTTCATCAGCGTCGTGCCGTGCGCATCTGTGAGCGTAAATTGCTCATGCGCCGCTGCAAGAGTTGTCTCAGCCCTATGCTTGGATGGAATTCGGGCCGCCGACCTGAGGCGAATGAGGGGATGGGTCTCCGTAGTCTCCAAGGTCTGGACCGTGAGGTCTATGCCGCTCTGACTGATGACGGTCAATTTGCGCGTGAACATGACTAGATCCTAGATGTCGAGGTAGGCGGCATCCCAGTACTGCGACCCATTGAAGTCCAACCATGCATCAACTTCGATGTGATTGCCCGGAGGTGGGCAGGGGCTCTGGTTGGTTCGTGTCGACAGATACGAATCATTGGAACTTGCACTCCACAGTCGTACCAAGTGCCGTAGTTCCATGCGATCTCACAGGTTAGAGTCTTGTCGCCGTACGGCATGGAAGACGCTTCCGTGAAGTAATTCAGCCACTGTCCGTCGTTACTCAAGTATAGGAAGGCGCTCAGATCGCCACCGAGGACTGAGGTATTTGGTGTTACTGACCCGCTGCCGCTGGATTTCCCCTTGCCTGTGGTATTCGCGGGTGTGCCGGATTTTTTCATGTCTGGGTGGGCGCACCGGGTGCTTGGCCATGGTGGCAGCCTGCTGTTTGGTCAGTGGGTTCCCGGCCGCGTCGGTGCTGCTGTTGTAGGATACGCCCGGGCAGACCGCCACGATTCCATCCCCTGAAGAATTTGTCGGGGCTGATGGCCCTCCGGCGGCATGTGCCGGAGCCACCGTTGCTGATCCGATTAGCGCGAGACCGGTTACCGCACTGTTTGGAATCTCACATTCACGCCGCGGATGCTGTGAGATTCCGATCTAGTTGACCCATTCCGCATAGCTGGACCCTGCTATTGCGGGGAAGTTTGGATCACCTCAAAAAACCGTTGTTCCAACCTAGTTGACCCTTTTCCAAAGAGACGGCCGACACCATTGGACCGTTCTTGCCTGCCCGTGCTATCGGGCCGCTCTCGCTGGTGACGTATCCCCGGTAATCATGGGATTACGCGGACGGATGGACATTCGCGAAAATGGAAAGCTCTCCTCTCATTTAGATCGCCACTTATCCAAATAATGAGGCCGTCGCTTGTCTTGGACTCGACTGTCCCGACAAAGTCCCGGGTACTCGGCCCTCGAAGTGACACGACGTCGCCGGGACTGAGACTCGTCCAAATCAACGGCGGGTGTCCTCTTCATGAGGCTGTTCTTATACGAGATACGGGTCGCATTGCGGCTCGGTCACGAAACTGTCCTTTCGGCGCTTCCAAGACAGGGCCGCGGTGTGCTTAAAGGGGATGTCTGAGACACGCATGCCAGCTCTGAGTCAGAGCAAATCGAGTTCAAGGGTGAGGCCGAACGGAACGTCGGAGCTGAGGGCGACCTCGAAAGTAGCGTGATCGACCCCGGTCACGAGAATGCCGCAATCTGAAGCATCCCTACGGAGCAGATCAGAGGTCCGCTCAAGTTGATGGTCCCTTGATGCGCGGTCCTCAACTTTGATCGTGATCTTTGACATTGTCGACATCGCGGCTCTCCTATACTGTCAACTCAGGGTTATGCGAAAACCTAAAAAATACTCTGCCCGGGGGGCGTCCTCGGGTGCGCCGTGGCGGTGGCGGCTGACAGAGAGGGACATCGCCTTCGGCGGCGTAGTGCTGCGTCGCCGGAAATAAGTGGACATGTCGGGTCTTACGGGAGTCCGTAGTCGCTTGTCCGGCGACGGCCCGCAGCGGGGCCGGCCGCTTCCTGCACGTATCCACGCCGGCCTCGCCACACTCCAGCCAAGCACCCGACGCGACTGAACGGCTGGGGTTATCGCTAGTCGGCCTATCCGCCCGATTTTCGGCGAGTACTACGGCGGCCCCCTGGCTCCCGTGAGTTCAGCGAAACTGAGGGTTCCTCGGTGGGAACCCGAGGGTCCGTTCCGCTCTGGACCAGGGATCGACCCGTGGGTTCGGCTCAACCCGTAGTGGGGGTGGCTCACCCTTCAGGCTTTTCCCGCACACATATGGAGCA